>CAZTYP010000102.1:0-108311 GCA_964617555.1 uncultured Melioribacteraceae bacterium
CATCCCGAAAAAGTTAAAGAAATGTCGGATAAATGGTACGCCTGGGCAAAACGTTGTAACGTGTTACCGATTAACGGAATGAACTGGTTTGAAAGGATTGATAAATATTCCGGAGAAAATGATGAGTAATAATAGAGTAAAAATATCTTTGATATTGTTGTTGTTCATTGCCGCTTTGTGGGGTTGTAATAAAACTCACAATGAAAATAAGAAACCGAATGTTTTATTTATTATTGTTGACGATCTACGTCCGGAGTTGGGCTGTTACGGTAACGAGAATATCATATCGCCCAATATTGATGCATTGGCAAAGGACGGATATAAATTTACACACACCTATTGCCAGGTTCCCGTTTGCGGTGCAAGCCGTGCAAGTTTCCTTTCCGGTGTTCGTCCCAACAAAACCAGATTCGTGGATTTTGATGCGTGGGCAGAGAAGGATGCTCCTACCGCAGAAACTTTACCTATGCATTTTAAGAAAAACGGATATATAACAATTTCCAACGGAAAGGTTTTTCATCATATTACCGATTCTGAAGATTCGTGGAGTGAAAAGCCCTGGGCTCCAAATACTCCTTGGCGAAATTATCTAACAAAGAAAAACACAGTTATTGCCGAAAAGAATAAACAAGAGATTCATAAAGCGGTTGCGGAATCTTACGAAAGTGCCGATGTTGATGATTACACTTACATAGACGGAAAAGTTGTTCAAAAAACAATTAAAGATTTAAAAAGGTTAAAAAAAATCGGCAAGCCGTTTTTTCTCGCCATGGGCTTGAGGAAACCGCATTTACCTTTTAATCATCCTAAAAAATATTGGGATTTGTACGAAGGGAAAAATATTCCTCCGGCTGATAATCCTTTTATTCCGGAAAATGCTCCGAGTGCCTCAATTCATAATTCACCGGAACTCAGAGTTTATACGGATATACCGAAACAAGGGAAAATATCCGATAAAAAAGCAAAAGAACTGAAACACGCATATTATGCATGTGTTTCTTATGCCGATAAACTTATCGGTGATGTTATCGGTGAATTGAAAAAAATAGGATTGTATGATAACACGGTGATTGTTCTTATCGGCGACCATGGTTATCAACTTGGAGAACATACGATGTGGACCAAACACACTAATTATGAAATCTCTCTTAATGCTCCGATGATTGTTCGGGTTCCGGGAATGAAAAAAAATATAGAGATAACCGGTTTGACCGAGTTTGTGGATATTTATCCTACGCTTTGTCAGCTTGCGGGAATTAATATTCCCAACACTGCCGATGGAAAGAGTTTTCTTCCGCTCCTTTCCGGCAAAAAAAATAAAATTAAGAATGCAATTTTCAGCAGATTTAAAAACGGTGAATCGATAAGAACGGAAAGATATTTATACACTGAATATCGCGATAAAAAAAATCAACTTTATGCTAAGATGCTATACGACCATAAAACAGATCCCGAGGAAAATACTAATGTAGTAGATTTGCCGAGTAATAAAGAAATAGTTGCAAAATTGGCCGGCATATTACAAAAACATAGAACAAGATACTATTAATGAAAAAATTAATTTTAACATTTTTCATATTATCGGCAATCATTAAAGCTCAGCCGCAAGATAGTCCTATCTCTCCGAATGACTATGCGAATATTTTAGGGAAAGGATTTGATGTAAATTGGACGAAAAGTTTTGCACAAGCACAAAAATATAATGAAGACTTACTTAAAAAAATTAAAGTCAAAGGATTTAACCATATACGCTTAAGAACTAATTTGGAATCTTCAGCTGATTATATAAGTATATCGGAAAATATAGTTAATGACTGCTTGAATAATAATATTACTCCAATACTTGCATTCGGCGGTAAAATGCTGGAAGAAAACCCCGACTCCGAAAATATAGCGAATTTCATTGAGTGGTGGAGAGCAGTTGCGGAACATTATAAAGATTACAGTTACAGATTAACATTTAATTTGCTAATTGAAATTTCCGGTAAATTAAAAAACATGCCCGATACTCTGAATTTAATTTATGAAAAAACAGTATCGGTTATCAGAGAAAGCAATCCGAATAGAATTGTAATTTTGGGCCCAAGAAAATTATCAAATCCGTTTTATTTACATGAACTGAAAATACCGTCTCAAGCAAACGGATATATAATGTGGGAATGGCATTTTTATGCTTCCGGTCCCGCTAAAACCGGTGAAAACAAACTTTGGACTACCGGGACACCTGAAGAAAAAAAATTAATTACCGATAAAATTGATGCGGCCCTCGATTGGGAACATTCTTCGGGTTTTCCATCTTGGGTGGGTGCCTGGATGCCGGGAAATTATAATGACGGAAATGATTATACGGTTCCCGAACAAGTTATTTTTTCTTCTTTTATGATACGCGAACTGAACAAAGCTCATATTCCTTGGGCAGTAAACGCTCTTCACCATTTTAATAACTATATCGATGGCAGCAATGAATGGATACAAAGTCGTTTGCCTGTATTGGATGTAATTATTGACCCTTGGAAAGTTTCTTTCTATAGTGAAATGGAGTATGGCGGTATTTCCAAGAGAATTGGTGAAGGTTACTTTAATAAACAAGATTTGGCGGATAGTAACATTTTTAATAATATAAATTCAGTTATGGTTCCTGCTGATTTTAAGATATATCTTTACAGCGGGGAAGAGTTTGATGGTGAAGAAAAGATAGTTACCCGAACAAATAGCAATATTTTCGATAGCTCTCAATCTTTTAGTGTTCAATCAATTAAAATTATTTACGATACAACAACCACAATTATTGATGAACATGGGAAAGACCAAGTATCGCAAGAATTTATACTTGAACAAAATTATCCGAACCCGTTTAATCCGACAACGACAATAGAATATTCGATCTCACCCCATTCCTCCTCTTTGCAAGGGGCAGGAGTCCTTGTTAGTTTAAAGGTTTATGATATTCTCGGCAAAGAAGTTGCAACACTCATTAACCGCATGCAAAAATCCGGTAATTATAAAGTGGAATTTGATGCTTCAAACCTTTCAAGCGGCATTTATTTCTATAGAATTAGCTTCGGTAATTTTACCGAAACAAAACGCATGGTTTTATTAAAATAAAAATGTTTTAAAGAACACTAAAAGGAATAAATAAATTTTATTTCAAAAAAAATGAAGTTATTAAAAAAAACACTAAATACAACTTTAATTTTAATCGTATTTTCAACTTCGATTTTATTAGGACAAAAACCCAATGTTGTATTTATTCTTGCAGATGATTTGGGATGGAAAGATTTATCATGTCAAGGATCAGAAGTATACGAAACTCCGAACATCGATAAATTAGCGAAAAGCGGGATGAAATTCCAACAGGCATATACAGCCCACCCGCGCTGTGCTCCGGCAAGGTATGCATTTATTACGGGAAGATATCCCGCCCGTGTTCATCTGCCCGGAAATTGGAAATGGGACGGTAGCGAATATACTTTTGCTCAAGCATTTCATGATGCAGGTTACAAAACATTCTTTGCAGGTAAATGGCATATTGCAAAGGGGGAAGTTTATCCTCAAGATGTCGGCTTTGATATTAATATTGGAGGCGGACATGCAGGTGCACCGCAGTCATATTTTTATCCATACAATGTAAAAAGCAAAGGGAAAGGAAATAAAAAAGATATTAAAGGGTTAGAAGATGGTAAGAAGGGTGAATATCTTCCCGACAGACTTACCGATGAAACGATTAAATTCATAAAAGCCAATAAAGATAAGCCCTTTTTCGTTTATCTTTCTCATTATTCCGTTCATACTCCGTTTGAAGCAAAGGAAGAGTATGTAAAATATTACAGAGAAAAAATTAAAAACATAAAATTCGAAGGAAAAGAATTCATTAAAGAAGGAACCGGATATACAAAATGTTGGCAGAACAATCCGATTTATGCGGCAATGATTCAAAGTTTGGATGAAAGTGTCGGTAGAGTTCTTACTACGCTTGAAGAATTGGGTTTGTCAGATAATACGATAGTTGTATTTACTTCCGACCACGGAGGTCTATCGAACAAAGGATATAATTACAGACCGTTGGCAACATCTAACCTTCCTCTTAGAGCGGGGAAAGGTCATTGTTATGAAGGCGGTTTACGAATACCGTTTATTATTCGTTGGCCGGGTATAACCGAAGCCGGAAGCGAATCCTATTATCCCGTTATCGGCGTTGATTTTTATCCTACCTTGGTAGAAGCCGCAGGTATAAAGATGAAATATCAAACTGAAATTGACGGTAAAAGTTTTGTCCCGGCAATAAAGGGAATTATTGAAGAGAATAAAAACAGAACAATGTTTTGGCATTCTCCGCTTGCACGTCCGTACAGCACCGGCGATATTAATGTTACCGTTGTTCGACAAGGAGATTATAAGTTGTTGGATTTTTACGATGCACGCAAAAAGGAACTTTATTATATACCCGAAGATATCGGCGAGCATCACAATTTAATAAATGAAGAGCCGGAAATTGCGGAAAGATTGTACAAAAAAATTATTAATTGGCGAAAAGATGTTAATGCATATGTTGATAAAAATAACGGGAAGAAAAAATAATGAAACCTAAGGTAATAACGAACATCTTTTTAATTCTGCTCTTGTCTTATACTGTGATGTTGGCACAGTATCAAGTAAAATCGGAGTATTTGCTTCATCCCGAAAAAAACATAGAATATATAATTAACGAGGCTGATTATTGGAAACAATTTTATGATTCAACATACGGCGGTTTTTTTAGTTTTATTGATGGTGAAGGAAACGTTACCGATGAAAACACCAAAGCTCTTTGTCCTCAATCCAGACTTGCGTATTCTTATGCACGTGCTTTTATGGTTACAGGCAACGAGGAGTATTTGAAATACGCACATTATGCCGCAAAATTTTTATATAAGCATGGATGGGATAAAGAAAACGGCGGATGGTTTTTTACAACCGATAGGGAAGGAAATATTACTGATAGTAAATGGGATAGATATAACAAGGAAATTAAACAGGCATTCCAACAACATTATGCTTTACTTGGTCCGGCAGCTATTTGTGATGCCACGGGCGGAAGAATAAATTGGAGTGAATTTATTAATAATCCAAATGAAAATTCTGAATTAACCGACTGGGACTGGGTTATGCGCGGGTATAATTCCTTAATGAATAATATGTGGGATGGTAGACCGAATTATGAGGGGCATTATTATATTGCAGATTATGATTGGGCAAATCCTAAAAACAAAGGGTTTACTCCTACCGGTGATGCTATGACTACCAATGCCGTTATCTTGTATCTTCTTACAAAAGATGAAAACATTAAAAACAGAATGCTGACAATTGCGGATAACATATCAGACCGTTTGGTTAAAAGTAGAGATGATGCCGATGTGAAGCTGGGTTTTGCCGAAGAATACGACAGCGACTGGGTGATAAACCAGAAACGACACAAACATTTGTTGGGGCATGTTTATAAAGCCGCTTGGGTGTTGGGACGAGCATATTTAATTGAACCTCAAGAAAAATACCGTACGGCAGCCGAAATGCTTTTAAACGATATGTGGAATAACGGCGGATACGATAAAGTTTATGGCGGGGTGTACAAAAAATACGACTGGGCAAGCGGAGAAATAATCGACAGCAGCAAAAACCATTGGACGCTTGAACAAGGAGTAACAAGCGGTTTGATAAATTATTATATTGCCGATAATCCGCAGTTTAAAGATATTGCTTTGCAAATTGCGGATGAATCAATATGTTTCTATATGGAGAATATTCGCGATTATCAAAACGGAGGGTCCTTTTCCGAAACCGACAGAACCGGTACTAAAGTAACAGATTATACAAAGGGAAATGTTTACGGAGCAAATTATCATGGCGTTGAAATGTCCTACTTCGCGTATTTGTACGGGAGTTTGTTTTTAAAAGATACTACGGTTACACTCTACTATTATTTCCCGGCAACGGATAGTGAACGCACTATTTCTTTATTCCCGCTTGCATATTATGATGACAAGCTGATTATTGATGAAGTTGCACTTAACGATACTTCTTTTACCTCTTTCAACAGAGATACAAGAGTGTTAAACATTGCTTCCGGTATAGGAGGCAAATTTAAAGTAACATATAAAGAAAAGGATGAACCAAATTCGGTTGCAAATAAAACCGAAGTTATAAGCGGTTTTGTATTGAGGCAAAATTATCCCAATCCCTTTAATCCGACAACGGTAATATCATTTACGATTCCTCAAGACGGCAATGTAAAATTAACAATTTATAATTCATTGGGACAATTGATAAAAGTGCTTGTTGATAAAAAAATTCATGCAGGCAAACACGAGTACCACTTTAATGCGAACGGATTATCCGGTGGAGTCTATTTTTACCGGTTATCGTCAGATAAATTTTCATCTGTAAGAAAGATGATATTTATTAAATAAAACACAACCTAAATAATAATGGAGGTTATTATGAAAGCAACAAAACAAATTATTGCCCTTTTGTTACTGTTAACGGTAACAATGCTTGCTCAGAACGCATATGTAATGGATGTGAGCGGAGAAAAGAGAATGTTTAATGTTCAGGACAATGCATCTGATGATTTGGATGTTACAGGTGCTTATACAATTGAGTTCTGGGCTTATGTTGATTCTACCGGTAGTCGTCCCGATAAAATGGTTTCGCGCGGACCTGATGGTTCAACCGGAAATTTATGGGAAATTAATGTCGCAGATATTGGTGCAAGCGGAACAAAAATTCAACTTCACATTAAGAGGGGAACATCTGATTATTATTTTGCCACTGATACACTAGCATTTAACACTTGGTATTATATTTCGTATACTTATACACCGGACAAAAACGGAGATGGTGTTGAAGATGATCCGAGAGGATTATTACATGTTGACGGAATACGTGTTGGAAGTAGGGCTAGTACTAATTTTGCATTGCCGGCATCGGATTCGTTATTAATGTTTTTTGCTCAACCGGGTACCGGTTATTTACCTTACGACGGCTCGTTTGATGGTTTTAGATTTTCTGACAGTGCCAGATACGGATGGGGAGACTACACGGCTCCTTCGCTTGAAGATACTTTGGAAAGTGATGCTCGTACAGTTTTATTATTTAATTTTGAAGACAACACACAACTTCCTCCGGTAAACACGTCAGATAAAAACTTTACTATTGAAAATGGTTTGGATGGAAGCAGTTTTCTTTTGACTACCTCAAATTATGTGGTTAATCCGGTTCCCGTTGAGCTAACAAAGTTTGAAGCTTCCGTTAAAGGAGATGTTGTTCTCTTAAGTTGGGAAACCGCTACGGAAGTTAACAATTACGGATTTTCAGTTCAAACTAAAAGTGCCATTTCCGACAATTGGAAAGAGATAGGGTTTATTAACGGTGCGGGTAACAGCAATGCTCCGAGACAATATAGTTTTGTCGATACTCGTAATATTGCCGGAGAGGTAAGTTATCGTTTAAAACAAATAGATATAAACGGTGATTTTGAATACTCGGACGTAATTACCGTTAATACGTTAGGTAAAGCAACATATAAACTTGCACAAAACACACCTAATCCGTTTAACCCGAGTACAAAAATTTCTTTTACCATACCTGAAGCCGGAAATGTTAAATTAAATGTTTATAATTCTTTGGGACAATTGGTAAAAGTGCTTGTGAACAAAAACCTTCAAGCCGGCACATACCAATATCAATTTAATGCGAACGGTTTATCCAGTGGAATCTATTTTTATTCAATAACCGTAAACGGTTTTACTGATGTAAAAAAAATGAATTTACTTAAATAATTCTTTTCATTTTATTAACGAAGGAATACAAATTACCATGTTACCATTAAAAAAGTATTTCGGCTTATTGTTATTGCTTCCATTATTAACCGTATCTTGCGGCAATAAAACAGATACCGGCACCGAACAAAAAAAAATGAATGTTCTTTTTATTGCCGTTGATGATATGAAACCCGATTTAGGATGTTACGGTGATAATTTTGTCGTTTCTCCAAATATAGATAAATTGGCAGAAGAGGGAGTTGTATTTGCAAATAATCAATGCCAGCAAGCTGTTTGCGGTCCTTCGCGTGCAAGTTTACTTACTGGCTGGCGTCCCGATAGAACGGAAGTTTGGGATTTGCATACTCTTATACGGGATAGAAACCCTGATGTTGTTACATTGCCGCAATACTTCAAGCAACATGGGTATCAAACGGCGGCACGGGGAAAAATATTTGATCTCCGTTCCGTTGATACTATGCACGATAAAATATCGTGGAGTTTCCCTTACGAATACCCTGAAAAAAGGAGATGGATAGGAACCAAAGAGAAGTTAATTACTCAAAACCTTGATTTGCCGGATTCCGCTTTTATTGACGGTAACATTGTTCAACAAGGGATCAAACTTCTGGAAAAAATGTCCAAGAGCGACAAACCGTTTTTTTTAGCGGTTGGATTTAAAAAGCCGCATCTCCCATTTGTTGCACCGAAAAAATGCTGGGATTTATATGATAGAAATGAAATAAAATTAGCGGAGTTTAGAAAACATGCAAAAAACGCACCCGAATTTGCTTTTCAACCGGGATGGGAATTAAGATCCGGATACGACCATGTTCCACAAAAAGGGCCCATCCCCGAAGAGATGCAGAAGGAACTGATACACGGTTATTATGCATGTATTTCGCATACCGACCAACAGATCGGGAAATTGTTGAACAAGCTGGATAGCTTGGGGTTAAGAAAAAACACTATCGTAATTCTTTGGGGCGATCACGGTTGGCACCTCGGCGACCATTCCATGTGGTGCAAACATACTAATTTTGAACAAGCTACGCGGGCACCATTAATTATTTCCACACCTAAAATCAAAGGTAACAAAAAAACGTATTCTCCTACCGAATTTGTTGATATATATCCTACTCTTTGTGAACTTGCCGGAATTAAAACTCCGGACGGTTTGGATGGTAAAAGTCTTGTTCCGTTAATGAAAAATTCGAATGGTAAAATAAAAGAATATGCGGTTTCTCAATTCAACAGAAGTTTCGGAAAAGAAAAAATCGAAGGATATTCTATAAGAACCGATAAATATCGTTTTACCGTTTGGGTACCGAGAAGCGTAAGAGAAGGTGCTGACTTTGATAAAACGAAAATTGTTGCCAAAGAGTTATATGATTATGAAAAAGATCCATTGGAAAAAATCAATCATTATAACGAACCGGAATACAAGGAGATCCAAAAGAAGTTGGAAAACTATATGAAAGAATATTTTTTAAATAGAAAAAAGAAAGGATAATAAAATGACCGGCAAATTAAACATTATTGCTTTGTTGCTCCTCTTTACCGTTACCGGCGTTGCACAAACAAATCTTGTTACTAATCCCGGATTTGAAGATAGTGTAAGCGTAGGCTGGTGGCTTAATGCTTGGGGTGGCGCTACGGGAATTTTGGAAAATGAAACGGGAAGCAATGTTATTTCGGGTAACGTTTCGGCAAAAGTTACGGTAACAAAAGTGGGGGATAAAATTGAAAAAATTTCTCTCATGTCATCAATAGTCAATGCACCGGAAGGCGAATTGATTTTAACGGTTGTTGCAAGAACCGAATCCGCAATGTTTGTTCCGTTTAAATTATCATTAAAATGTCAAAGCTCAGACGGCAGTAAAAAATGGTATGGCGGAGATGAGGTTTTATTAACTACGGCACCACAGAGAATTAAATTTATTGTAACTCCCGACCCTGCTTACAGAGATAGTATTTTCGTCAGATTATCATGCGGATTAAATAAAACCACATATATTTTTGATGATGTTGAATTAAGAAAAAATGTTCAACTTCCGCTTCCCATTCCTACAGGAAGACGCTTAAAAGAAATTGTTGCCGATAAATATCCTGACGGCAATCTTTATATTGGCGGTGCTATGCTTTCAAATGTTTGGGAAACTTATTCCGAAGAAATTTTAAATAACGAATTCAGTTATGTTACACCTGCCAATGATTTTAAACAAACATACATTCATCCCAAACCGGATATTTATCAATGGGATTTATCCGACACTTGGGTTGAAAAAGCAAAAACAAACGGACAAGTTATCAGAATGCATTCCCCCATTTCTCCCCAATGTTCCAAATGGGCTAAAGATGACAGCAGAACAGCGGAAGAGTTGCTACAAAATCTTGAAGAATATGTAACGGCATTGTGCCAAAGATATAACGACAAAGATAATATTTTGTGGATGGATGTTGTAAACGAAACAATTGATAAAACAACAGGAGAATGGTTTGGGCCTAAACCGGGAACAGATTCTTGGGAAAATCCGTGGACTATTATCGGTTTCGACACAACATATTCGGAAAATTTTCAACCCCCGTTATATATTAAACGTGCTTTTGAACTTGCAAACAAATACGCTCCTAACATTAAGCAGATAATTAATCAGCATGGAACAATGAATGACGCAGCTTGGGATAAAATAAAATTACTTGTAAAATACTTGCGGGATAAAGGCTTACGTGTTGACGGTATAGGATTTCAAGCACATGTTGATGTTGGGTGGGAAAACGAAACCAACGATAACGGTATTAATAATATTGTTGCCCTCGGTAATTTAATAGATTGGGCACACGAAAATAATTTAGAGTTCCATATTACGGAAAATAATGTTTTTCTTAGAAACGGTAACGAATGGAAATGGGAAGAACAAGCCAATACATTTCAAGCAATATTGCAAACTCTGATTTCAAAACGCCAATCCGGAGTGGTAACTTGGAATGTATGGATGATACGTGATTGTGACGGAAATATGAGCAGTGCAAATCCGGTTTTATTTAAAGAAGACGGATCGGCAAAACCGGCGTATTACGCGGTGCAAAAAGTTCTGGAAGATGGTGCTACCGCCGTAGAAAACTTTGAACAATTACCTGTTGTGTTTTCGTTGGAACAAAATTTCCCGAATCCGTTTAATCCTACAACAACAATAAAATATTCTATCCCCGCTGAATTACACAACGGTATTATGGTGCAACTAAAAGTGTACGATATGTTAGGTCGGGAAGTTGCAACGCTTGTGAACAAAAAACAAAATGCCGGTTTTTATAATGTTCAATTTGATGCTTCAAATTTATCAACGGGAGTTTATGTATACAGATTACAAGCCGGTAATTATATTGCTTCTAAAAAATTATTGTTGTTAAAATAAAGAGGTTTATTAATGTTACGTAAAAAAAGAGTTTTGAATATAATATTTTGGGTTTTTATTCTTTCTCCCTTTCTCCTTATGGGACAAAAGAAAAATATCCTTTTTATAGCGGTAGATGATTTAAAACCGAATTTAGGATGTTTCGGAAATACAATGGCAATCTCGCCGAATATCGATAAACTTGCAAGCGAAGGAACGGTTTTTGGAAATAACCATACACAGCAAGCGGTTTGCGGACCTTCCCGTGCAAGTTTGCTTACAGGATGGCGTCCGGATAGAACGCAGGTCTGGGACTTAAAAACTCTGATTCGTGATAAAAACCCTAACGTAGTTACTCTTCCCCAGTATTTTAAGGAAAACGGATATCAAACGGCGGCAACCGGAAAAATATTCGATCCCCGTTCCGTTGATCATAGTCATGATGCAATATCATGGTCAATTCCTTATGTAAACGTAACAGGAGATAGATGGTTGGTTTCCGACGGAAGACCGGCAACGGAATGTGCGGATTTACCCGACAATGATTATGTTGACGGTAAAATTGCCAAAGCCGGAATTGATTTGTTAAAACAAGTTGCCGCAAACAAAACTCCTTTTTTTCTTGCGATAGGTTTTAAAAAACCGCACCTCCCTTTTGTTGCCCCGAAAAAATATTGGGATTTATATAACAGAGACAGTATTCATGTGCATCCTTTTCAGAAACATGCGGCAAACACACCGGATTATGTTTATACTTCGGGGGGTGAATTCCGTAGTTATGACGATATTCCTGATTCCGGTGATATTCCCGAAGAGAAACAGAAAGAAGCAATTCACGGTTACTATGCTTGCGTTTCCTTTATTGATGCACAAATAAAAAAAGTACTTAATGTGTTGGACAGCTTAAATTTACGGGATAGCACCATAATTGTTTTATGGGGCGACCACGGATGGCATCTCGGCGACCATGCACAGTGGGCAAAACATTCGAATTTTGAGCAAGCAACCCGTTCACCCCTTATTATTATTGAGCCTGATTTGCAAGGACCCAAATATATAACCACTCCTACGGAATTTACGGACATTTACCCGACCCTTTGTGATTTGGCCGGATTGCAAATACCGGACGGGCTTGCTGGAAAATCTCTTGCTCCAATTCTTAGAGGAGAAACAGAGAGGGTGAATAGTTATGCAATAAGTCAATATCACAGAGGTGGTAATAAAGAAGGATATACGCTCCGAACCGACAGATATAGGTATACCGAATGGATAAACAAAAATTACAGAACGGGAAATTTACCTTATTGCGAAGATATTATTATCGATAAAGAATTGTATGATTATCAAGTGGATTCGTTGGAAACCGTAAGTCGTATTTACGATCCTTCTTATACGCATATAATGGATTCATTACATGCGTTGCTTGCAGATTTTCTAATACATCAATTTGATTATAAACCTGAAAATCCGGATACGAGTGCAAATCTTTTAATAAATCATAGTTTTGAAAATAGCGATAATGATTGGGAAAAAAGATCTTGCTTCTTTTCGATAACTTCCGATATATCCGTTGATAGTACGCACTCTTTATTAATTTACGGCAGAACAAAAACCTGGGGTGGTGCCGCTCAGATCTTTACGGCTAAATTAAAAGAAAAAGGGAAAGGCAAATATATTGTTTCTGCATATTATCGTGCCGTGGGAGACAAGGATACTGCAAAAGTTCAAATAAGATTAACGGTGGGAGACAGTAAAAAATATATTCAATTTACCGGAATTATTGATTCTACCGGCTGGACACAAATAACCGATACGGTTAATCTAATTTGGGACGGAACACTTGATGAAGCTAAAATTACTTTGATGACACGGGGTAAAATAACAAAAAATTATTATATTGATAATATCTCAATAATAAAAGACACAACCTATTCCTCGGTCGAATCTGAGAGAATAAACAATTGGCCTAAAGAATATAAGCTATATGCAAATTATCCCAATCCGTTTAACCCGAGTACAAAAATTTCTTTTGCACTTCCGAAAACATCAGAAGTTAAATTAACCGTTTATAATTTAACGGGTCAAAAAGTTGCAGTATTGGCAAAGGGTAAGTATAGTGCCGGTATTTATACCGTTGAATTTAATGCAAAAAATTTAGCAAGCGGTATTTATCTGTATAGAATTATTGCCGGAGATTTTATACAGAGTAACAAAATGGTTTTAATTAAATAAATTCCTCTTTAATAAATTGTGATAATTCTTTTGCCTTATTTAAACAAAATGGAAAAAAGTAAAAACATAAAGCCGTTTAAAATCTTGTTGTTATATTTTATACTTTTTTCTTTTATCACAACTTGTAAAAGTACCGGCAACAAAGGAGAAAAGATTACCGTGAATAATTTGGTTGTTCTTAATAATAATACTCTTTCTCTTGAGGTTTTACCTTCAGTAGGCGGAAGGATTGTTTCAGTTAAACGCAACGGCGGTAAAAACATTTTAAAATCGGATAGAAAATTATGGAATTATAAATTTACGGACCCGGTTGATAAAAGAATTTATAATAATATTATTCCGTTTAACGGTCATATAATATGGGTGGGCCCGCAGAATGAATGGTGGAGCCGTCAAAATATTTTGCAAGATTTACATGATAAAAAAGCTGTGTGGCCTCCCGACCCTTATTTAATTTACGGTAGTTATGAAATACTTGAACAGGGAAACGATTATCTTAAATTGCTCGGGCCTGCCAGCAAATATACCGGTGTATCCCTTACCAAAACAATAATATTAAATAGCGGTAAAATAATTGTAAAAGCCGAAGCAAAAAACACTTGGCAAAAACCTATTGCGTGGGATTTATGGTTTAATACTCGCTTAGATGGATTTAGCAAAGTATATGTACCTGTTGCAGACGAAAAAGATATCAGAGTTAAGTATATGGAAGGGAATAATGAAATGCCCTATAAAATAGAGAACGGATATTTTTTCTTTAACACAACGGTATCGGTGCTTCAAAAAAAAAGAAGAGCGGGTAAAGCCTTCATATATCCGTCGGCAAATAAAATTTTTGCATTTACCGATTCCGAAATGTTCATAATTCATTTTGAAAAATATGATAGAAAATTAATACATCCGGCTCAAGGAATGGTGGAAATATATAATAGCGTAGATAGTAAAAAAGATGCTTTAATGGAATTGGAATATCATACGCCTTATCAAACTATTAATCCTGAAGAAAGTATTGCCGGAAAAGAAATCTGGGAAGTTGTGGAATATCGTAACGGTAACAGCAGTAACGAGCAAATTGATTTTATAAATATATATATGGGATTAACAAAAAACGGAAATTCGGAGAATCTGTATGCGGAAAATAATAAATAAAATATTTGTGTTCCTTTTTATCACACTCTTTGCAAATTTTTTTGCACAAGAACGTCCCAACATATTATGGGTAGTTAGCGAAGACAATACTACAATGCTTGGTTGTTACGGCGATAAAAATGCCCGTACACCAACATTAGATAATCTTGCATCAGAGGGTATTCAATATAATAAAGCATATTCCAATGCTCCGGTTTGTGCTCCTGCACGGTCAACCATAATTACCGGAATGTATGCTAGTTCGCTTGGCACAACAAATATGCGCAGTAAAATACCAATTCCGAAAACGATAAAATTCTTCCCGCAATACTTACGTAAAGCAGGTTATTATTGCGCCAATCATCATAAAGAAGATTATAATACTGTATATAATTCAAAAGAAATTTGGGATGATTCAAGTCCGAATGCAACATGGGAAAATCGAAAAAAAGGACAACCGTTTTTTGCCGTATTTAATTTTAACATTACACACGAACATGTTATCTTTAAAAGCGATTCCGTTACCGTTACAAATCCCGACAGTGTAATTTTACCTCCTTATCATCCCGATACAAAAATTTTCCGACACGATTGGGCTCAGTACTACGACAGGCTTGCTCAAATGGATTCCCAAATTAACACCCTTCTAAAAAAACTTAAGGAACAAGGGCTATACGAGAGTACCATAATTTTTTATTATGGAGATAATGGCGGAATACTTCCGGGCAGTAAACGATTTATTAATGAACCGGGTACACATGTACCTATGATTGTAAGAATACCTGAAAAATACAAATATCTTTTTAATGAGAAACGGGGTACAAAATCCGAACGAATAGTAAGTTTTGTAGACTTAGCACCAACCGTGTTAAGTTTATGCGGTGTGGAAATTCCGGAATATATGCAGGGCAGTGCTTTTCTCGGAAAACAAGAAGTTAAACCACCGACATATGCGTTTATGTATCATCAACGTATGGATGAACGATACGATTTTGTAAGGGCGGTAAGGAATAAACAATTTAGATATATAAGAAACTTTATGCCGTTTTTACCGAGAGGACAACATATTGAATACCTCTGGCGTGCACCTTCAATGAATCAATGGTACGAGTTGTACAAACATAAAAAGTTAAATAATGTACAAAAAAAATTTTTTGAGCCGAGAGTTTGCGAAGAATTATATGATATGGAAAAAGATCCGTACGAAATTAACAACCTCGCATTCAATCCCGATTATAAAAATATTTTAATGGAAATGCGGGCTGCATTGGACAGTATTATGATTGAGACAAAAGATTTGGGCTTTATTCCTGAACCTGAACTTGTTGATCTCGGACAAAAACAAGCTCCGTATGCTGCTGTCCGGAATGATGAAAACTACAATGTAAGAGAATTTTTAAATGTGCTTTCCGTTGTTAATAAATGTAACGGTGCGGAAATTGAAAAGCTGAAGAAGTTTTTGCAAAATGATAATTATATAATTCGTTATTGGGGTGTTAATGGCGTGTTGGCTTTGGGAAATAAAGCCGAAAAATTAAAAGACGATTTAAAACCATTGCTTAATGATAAATCCGAAAGTGTAAAAATCATTGCTGCAGAAATTTTATTCAAATTGGGTGATAGGAAAGAATCTTCTCAAATTTTAAAAGATGCTTTACAAGATAATAATAATGCCGTACGATTATTTGCGGTAAGCTCTATAGAAAGGTTGGGAGAAGAAGCAATAGTTTTTAAAACCGAATTAAAAGAAAAATTAAAAGATCCGTATTTGGATGTTGTAAAAGTAGCCCGATGGACATTAAAAAATTTAAATTGAAAAACAGATGAAAAACCATATTGTTACTATTTTTTTTGTAATTCTTTTCATCTTTTCCCGGATAGATGCTCAGAAAAATTTTTTCATGGATGATTGGGCACCGAAAGAAATTGTATTTCCAACTGATTACGTTCAAGTTCCCGCAGTTCAAGCGGATACGTTTATTACTGTAAATATCGATTTTAGTGATACTTTGGCAAAAGTTTCTCCATATTTGTTAGGTCATAATGTTAATACATTTTTCGGTGTTTATTATAACAATCCCGAACTTCTTGAAAATATTAGGAATTTAAATTGTAATGTTCTCAGATATCCCGGAGGCAGCGGTTCAAATATTTTCTTTTGGGATAGAGATAAATCCGATGGAATTCCTTCCGATGCCAATATTACGAAAGTGAAATACGGTGTAAGCTCTAATCCGGATTATTTATCTCTCGAGAATTTCTACCGTTTAAGAGACTCGCTTAATTTAACTTCGGTTTTTGTTGTAAATTACTCGTATGCCCGTTACGGTACAAGTGAAAATCCGGTTGGCAAAGCCGCACATTATGCCGCCGATTGGGTACGCTACGATAACGGGAGAACAAAATTTTGGGAGATAGGAAACGAAAATTACGGTGCATGGGAAGAAGGGTATGAGATTGATACAAGTAAAAACCAGGACGGGCAACCGCAATTTCAAACCGGCGAATTGTATGGCAAACATTTTAAAGTTTTTGTCGATTCTATGAAAAATGCGGCTGAAGAGATTGGAAGCGATATAAAAATAGGAGCAATAGGATATAAGAATTCTGGTAAATGGAATAACGAAGTGATGAAGGAAGTTGGCAATATCGCCGATTTCATTATTGTTCATAAATATTTTGCACGAAGAAGCGATGACGATAGAAACTATATTTTACAAACAGCATTTGAAGCCGGAGAGCCAAAAAAAAATGTAACCGATGCACTGATAAAAAACGGATTTGCACCGTTACCAGTAGCACTTACCGAATGGAATATTAGTTCGCAAGGCTCTCTTCAAAAAGTCTCGTTTGTAAACGGAATGCATGCTGTTCTAACTCTGGGACAATTAATTAAAGAGCAATATGGTTTTGCAACAAGATGGAACCTGGTTTGGAGATATAAAGACGGTAATACTCACGGATTAATCGGAGCGGATAGAGATAACAAAACGGAGGGTGTAAAACCCTTTGAGCCGCGTGCCCCCTTTTATTATTTCTATTATTTCCAAAAATATTTTGGAGATATAATGGTAAATAGTTTTTATACGGATAATGACATTACTCCATATGCGTCTTTATTTGCTAATAACGGTGCCGGAATTGTTCTGGTAAATAAAAGTAATTATCCAAAGTACGTTAAAATAAATCCGAAAAACTATGTGCTTGGTAAACGGTATTATTGGTATGTACTAACCGGAGGTAATGATAACGGAGATTTCTCCAGATGCGTTGTTATAAACGGGTTCAAAACGGATGCCGCCGCAGGCGGACCTGAGAACTATTATAATATCAAACCGTACTCATCAACTACCGATAGCAATAATGTAAAGATTTTACTTCCTCCATATTCAGTGCTGTTTATGCTTTTGGAAGAAGAGGAACAAACTTCGGTGAAAAATGAAAGTGGATTTTCTCCGGAAGAATTTAAACTTTATCCAAATTATCCGAATCCTTTTAATCCCTCAACAACCATAGTTTACGAGTTAAAAAAAAACTCTTTTGTTTCATTAAAAATTTATGATTCATTGGGGCGGAATATAAGCACTCTCGTTAACGGAAAGGCTCGTGTGGGCAAGTACAGAATTGTATGGGACGGTAAAGATATGAATGGTAGTAAAGTTAGCTCCGGCAGTTATTTTGTCAGATTGAACGTTAACAATAAATCCCGAATAATCAAATTGATGTTAATAAAATAAAGAGCAGGAAAATTTTGAATAAAATTTTAATTACAATTATACTTTCGCTTGTTGTCTCCTTTCAAGCCCTTGGAAAAGGATATAAAAATTTTGAAGTAGTCCTATATTGTCCGGTGGATATAGTTGCAAAAATGTCGGAGGGTAATTGGCTAAAAGAAAGTTTCAAGTTTATTGAACGAAATTTTACGGTTGACAAGGTCTATCTTGAAACGCATCGCCATAATTACTTAATTGAAGAAGAAAAATTGGAAAAGGTTATAAACTTTTTCAAAAACAAAGGGATTAAAGTTGCCGGAGGGATTACTACAACAGGGCATAAAAAAATTGCTAATCATTTTGCGGTTTATTGTTACTCAGATAATGAAAATAAAGAGCA
Organism: uncultured Melioribacteraceae bacterium; assembly: GCA_964617555.1. GTDB lineage: Bacteria > Bacteroidota > Ignavibacteria > Ignavibacteriales > Melioribacteraceae > 1-14-2-50-31-20. The sequence continues at coordinate 18,665 of CAZTYP010000102.1, forward strand.
TTTAAAAAACGTTGTTGAATTTACCGCAAGGCATTTTAATGAGATTATACTTGATGATTTTTATTTTACATCGTGCAAATGTTCTTTATGTACGAACGCCAAAGGAGAAACACCATGGCCTCAATTTAGAATGGATTTAATGCAAGATATTTCGAAAGAAATTTTTATTAAACCCGCAAAAGCCGTTAATCCGAATGTTCATGTAATTATAAAATTTCCTAACTGGTACGAATATTACCAATATACGGGATATGATTTAAAAGAGGAGCCGAAAATATTCGATATGATTTATGCCGGTACAGAAACCCGTGATCCTGTTTATCATCAACAAAACATGCAACCATATCAAAGCTATTTGATAATGAGATATTTTGAAAATGTTAAACCGGATAAAAACGGCGGCGGCTGGATTGATCCTCTTGACAAAAGAGTTTTGGAAAGATATGCCGAACAAATAAGATTGACGCTTTTATCTAAGCCTAAGGAAGTAACACTTTTTCACTACGGAGCATTGTTTGAAAAATTAAACGGCGATAAATTTGTCGGTTTCATTGCACCGGTTGCAGGGAATGTATTTAAAAAAACAGATTCATTTCTCGGAGAACTTGGTAATCCAATCGGGATAGCAAGTTACAGACCCTTTAATGCAAGCGGAGAGAGTTATTTGCATTCTTATTTCGGCATGCTTGGTATTCCGGTTGAATTAATGCCAACGTTTCCCGAAAAGAGCGGTACAATTCTTCTTACCGAAGGGGCAAAAGCGGATACGTTAATAATAAAAAAGATGAAAGCCGCTTTATTGCAAGGTAAAAACATAATAATTACTTCCGGGTTTTTAAGAGCAATGCAGAACAAAGGGCTTGAAGATATTATTATGGCAAATGTAAACGGTAAAAAATTTTTTACGGATAAATTTACCGATTTGAATTTTAAAAAATTTTATAGTACAAGTAAAAGAATCCTTTTCCCTCAAGTTGAATTCGGAACAAATGATTCATGGAAAGAAATTGCCGCAATAAGCAATGGCAATAGTTTCCCGTTGCTTTTAACATCTTCTTATGGAAAAGGATTAATTACATTAATTGTTATTCCTGATAATTTTTCCGATTTATATGACCTTCCGACCGGAATACTTAATTTGATTAAAAAGCATGTTGCCCGAAATTTGCCCGTCAGCATTGAGGCTGAAGGAAGGGTAGCTCTGTTTTTATATGACAATAACACCTTTGTTGTTCATTCCTTTTTACCCCATAAAACGGAGTTAAATATTGTAATTAATAGTAACAAGAGTATAGAGTTAACGGATTTACTTTCCGGTAAGAAAATAAAAAGAGAAAGTGGGGATAAAATCAAAACAGTACTTAACCCGTATTCATACAAAGTTTATAAGTGGAGATAATATTAAAGATGAAAAAGACCCTGTTATTAATTCAAATATTTTTTATTGTTTTTCTGTTTGACCCAACCTTGGCACAAGTATACAAAGATGAAACAGCTACAATAAAGAACCGTGTTAATGATCTTTTGGAAAGGATGACTCTTGAGGAAAAAGTTGGACAGATGTGTCAATACGTTGGGCTTGAACACATTAAAAGTGCAGAGAAGAATCGAACAAAAGATAGCAATAACGATGCATGGGGATTTTATAAAGGGTTGTCGGTTAACGATATTGAAAAGATGATAATTAAAGGAGAAATAGGTTCGTTCCTTCACGTAACAACGGCACAAGAAACAAATTATCTTCAATCTTTGGCGATGAAAAGCCGTTTGCAAATTCCTATTATTTTCGGGATAGATGCAATTCACGGCAGCGGTTTAACGTACGGAGCAACAATTTATCCTTCCCCCATTACACTTGCAGCTACTTGGAATGCTAAATTGGTGAAACAAATAGCTGCCGAAACTGCCGAGGAGCTACGAGCCCTCGGATTACACTGGACGTTTACTCCTAACGTTGATATTGCACTTGATGCCAGATGGGGAAGAGTAGGAGAAACATTTGGCGAAGACCCTTTCTTGGTTTCCGCAATGGGGGTTGCAACAGTAAAAGGATTTCAAAATAATGGAAGCAATAAAGTACTTGCGTGTGCAAAGCATCTTATTGGCGGAAGTGAACCGATAAACGGATTGAACGGCTCGCCTACGGATATGTCCGAACGCAAAATGAGAGAAATCTTTTTGCCCCCGTATAAAGCCGTAATTGATGCGGGTGTTTCTACAATTATGGCTGCTCACAATGAATTAAACGGCGTCCCTTGTCATTCAAATAAATATTTGATAGAAGATATTATCCGCAAAGAATACGGCTTTAACGGATTTGTTGTAAGTGACTGGATGGATATTGAAAGATTATATAATAGACATAGAGTTGCAAAAACACCGGAAGAAGCATCCTATCTTGCCGTTGATGCGGGTATTAACATGCATATGCATGGTCCCGGATTCTTTGAACATATTATTAATCTGGTTCGCAAAGGGAAATTATCCGAAACGAGAATTAATAAAATCGTAAGCCCCATTTTAAAATTAAAATTTGAACTTGGCCTTTTTGAAAATCCTTTTGTTGATGTAGCCGAAAGTAATAAAGTGCTTTACTCTTTAAAACATAGGCAAACGGCACTTAAAGCGGCAAGGGATGGAATTGTTTTATTAAAGAATGACGGGTTGCTTCCGATTAAAATTGAAAATTATAAACATATTTTAATTACCGGACCAAACGCAAACAATCAAACTATTCTAGGTGATTGGGTTTTGTCTCAACCGGAAAAGAATATTACGACAGTGGTTGAGGGTTTTAATAAAATTATTAAAGAAGAGGATCGACTCACATATTTTGATTGCGGACAAAGCGATAAACACATTACTCCTTCTGCAATAAATAAAGCGGCAAAATTGGCAAAAAATTCAGATTTGATAATCATTGTTGTTGGTGAAAACCCGTTACGATATATGCCCGGTGAAAAAACTTCGGGAGAAAATGTTGCACGCAGCAATATAAAATTGCCCGGCAATCAAATTGATTTGGTGAAAGCTATTTATAGAACTGGAAAACCGATAATAGCCGTATTGGTAAACGGCAGACCTTTGGGCGTTGAATGGATTGCCGAAAATATACCGGCCGTAATAGAATCTTTTGAACCCGGGGCTTTTGGAGGACTTGCCGTTGCTGAAATTATTACTGGCAAAATAAATCCCAGCGGCAAATTACCTTTAACAATACCGCGTAATGTCGGTCAAATTGTTACAACCTATAATTATAAGCCGTCTCAGTTCATACAAACATATGCCATGAGCAGTAAAAAACCGCTTTATAATTTCGGCTTCGGATTAAGTTACACAAACTTTGCATATAACAATTTGATAATTAAAAAAAGTAAGATTACAATAGATGAAAACACAACGGTTTCCGTTACCGTTACAAATATCGGGAAAATAGCAGGTGATGAAATCGTTCAGTTATACATACATGATGACTTTTCTTCGGTTACACGCCCGGTTAAAGAGCTAAAAGGATTTAAGAGAATACATCTTGAACCTAATGAAAGTAAAAACGTAGAGTTTAAAATAACCCCGTCGTTACTCTCTTTTTACGATCTGAATATGAATTACGTTATAGAACCCGGTGATTTTACAATTATGGTAGGAAGTTCTTCCGCCGATAAAGATTTATTAAAGAGAAAAATAACTGTTAAATAATTTTCACAAACACAAGGTATTAATTATGGAAAAATTAAAAACAAAAAAAACGATACTTGTTTTCCTCCTCTTGCTATTTATTGGAAGTACAATTAATGCGCAAATAGAAAAAGAGATTAAAAAAAGGAAGAATGTAATTTTTATTTTAAGTGACGACCATCGCTATGATGCAATGAGTTTTATGAATTTCAACGATTTCTTAAAAACACCCAATATGGATAAAATGGCTAAGGAAGGAATTCATTTTAAAAATGCATTTGTTTCAACTTCTCTTTGTTCTCCGAGTCGTGCTTCAATTTTAACGGGTATGTATGCTCATCAGCATGGTGTTGTTGATAATATGTCCCCGGTGCCTGAAAATTTAACGTACTTCCCTCAGTACTTACAGAAACTCGGCTACGAAACAGCTTTTATCGGCAAATGGCATATGGGAGAAGTTAAAGGAGATGCAAGCCCGAGAAAAGGATTTGATAAGTGGATTAGTTTTAAAGGTCAAGGACAATATTATAATCCCGAACTTAACATAGACGGTAAAACCGTAAAAGTTAAAGGATATATTACTGATATTCTTACTGATTATGCAATTAAGTGGATGAAACAAAAAAGAGATAAACCGTTTTTCCTTTATTTATCGCATAAAGCGGTTCATGCATTATTTAAACCGGCGCCTGAAGATAAGGGAATATTCGAGAATGAAAAAGTTCCGCATCCTGCAAGCATGGCAAATACTCCGGAAAACTATAAAGAAAAACCGAGATGGGTAAGAGAACAGCGAAACAGCTGGCATGGTGTGGATTATATGTATTACGGCGAGTATGATTTTGATTCTTTCTATAAACGATATTGTGAAACACTTGAAAGTCTTGACAGGAATATCGGCAAAATAATTAATTATACCGAGGATGCAAATATTGCCGATAATACAATAATATTCTACATGGGTGATAACGGCTTTATGTTCGGCGAACACGGATTGATTGATAAGCGGCAGATGTATGAAGAATCAATACGTGTTCCGTTATTAGCTTATTCGCCTAAAAATATTAAGCCCGCGGTTATTGATAAAATGGTGCTAAATATTGATATAGCTCCCACAATCTTGGATATTGCAGGTATGAAGCAAAAACCGAAACAAATGATAGGTCTTTCTTTTTATCCTTTAATGAAGGGAGAAAAAACAGATTGGCGTAAAGAATTTTATTATGAATATTACTGGGAACGAGCATTCCCTCAAACACCTACCACATTTGGTGTACGTACGGATAAATATAAATATATTTTTTATCACGGTATTTGGGATACAAACGAACTTTACGATTTGGAGAATGACCCTCACGAGATGCATAACTTGGCAAATAATCCGAAGTATAAAAGCCTGATTGATGAAATGGATAAAAAACTTTCTAATTGGCTGGAAGAAACAAATGGTATGCAGATACCGTTACGTCGTGGCCCGGATTATATTAAAAACGAACGAGGTCCGAAAAAATAAAATTTATATTAACAAATCCGGTAACAAGCCGGATTTGTTGGTTAGGAGGAAAAGAATGAAAAAAGTGTTATTTGTAATTGCCATTTTTGCTTACACAATACCTTTATTATCGCAAGAAAAAATTTCGAATGAAGAACGTTTAAAATGGTTTAAAGATGCCAAGCTTGGAATTTTTATTCATTGGGGAATATATGCTGCAAGTGGGAAAGGGGCAAGTTGGTCTATCAAAAGAGGAAATGTGACGTGGAATGATTATATGTCAGCACAGAAAGATTTTACGGCGGAAAATTATTCTCCGAATAAATGGGCGGAACTGTTTAAGAAAGCCGGAGCAAGATATGTTGTATTAACATCCAAACACCACGACGGGTTTGCTCTGTGGGATACTAAATATTCGAAATTAAATGCAAAAGATTTTTCGTCGGCAAAAAGGGATTTGCTTGCTCCTTATGCTGAAACTTTGAGAAAGCATGGATTAAAGGTCGGATTTTATTTCTCTCTTTTGGATTGGTCGCATAAAGATTATAAAGTTGACTTTAACAGACCGGAACAAGAAGTTGCGAAATTTTATCCCCAACCGGAGTGGCAGAAAAATCTAACTCCGCACGAAAGATTTATAAAATTTGTAAGCGGGCAGCTTGAAGAACTTTCGAAAAAATATCATCCGGATCTATTTTGGTTTGATGGTGGATGGGAGCGTACATCACAGTGGTGGAGAGCCGAAGAGTTAAAAGATTCTTTACTTGCTTGGAATAATACTGTTGTTGTAAATGACAGACTTCCGGATTTTGGTGACTACGAAACTGCGGAACAGGGATTGCCAATTTTACGTCCTAAAGGAACTTGGGAATTTTGTATGACGTTAAATAATCACTGGTCGTATGCGCCGGCAGATAATAATTACAAACCCGAAGCACAAGTTATCAGAACTTTTGTGGAAGTAATTGCTAACGGCGGAAACTTGCTTGTGGATATTGGCCCTAAGCCTGACGGTACAATTGTAAAAAAACAAGCGGAAATGTTGGAAGAATTAGGAGGGTGGATTAGCCGTAATGAAGAAGCTGTTTATGAAACTATTGCCGGTTTACCGTGTGGACATTTCTACGGTCCAACTCTTTTATCTCGTGATAGTTCAACAATTTATCTTGCACTATTTGATATTCCTAAGGATTATATTTTGCTAAAAGGGATACATAATAAGGTCAAAAAAATCAGAGTGTTGAATAATAACGAAGAACTAAAATTTTCCAGAAGCGGGGGCGCAAAATGGGCAAATATACCCGGTATATTGCGGATTGAAATTCCTTCTGCGAAAAGCATTGATAAATATGTTACCATTGTGGCGGTTGAGTTAGATGGAGCTGTTGAGCTATATCGTGGTGGTGGTAAACATATTGAGGAAAATTAAAGTATTACCAAATATTCAATTCTTCCGGAGTTATCTTTCTAAAATATTCAACGCTGGTTTTAACTCCGGTTCTTGAATATCCTTTCGATTCAAACAAAACTTCAAAATAATTCGGAATCTTACCATATCTCTTTTTCATCATTTCTGTGATCTCGTTTAAACCTTTCTCTTCTAACATATATTGTGTAGCCAGTGAAATTCCCGATTCAAAAAATGAAATAAACATATAAATTGTGTTTTTATTTGGGCCCGGTATTTTTCTGAACAAACAATAATCTATATGTTCTTGGCCTGGTTCGCCTAATTGTTTAAATATAATAGATGTATCTTTATCATTAATTCTGATAAACATATTTTCCGGGTTGGCACTGTAATCAACTAAACTATCCTCCAATAAATAATTTAAAAAATGCATACTTCTGAACGAACCGAGGAAAACAATGTCGTTTTCCAACAAGTCGGAAGTTGTTAACTCCATTGAAGATTTTAGATGTAATTTGTCCTTTGCATTAAAAATTTTTACAAGAATGGGAATTATTGAAATATCTATTTTTGGAAAAAACGGGTAAGGGACAATTCCTATAATATCTTTTTCCGGATGGGTTTCTTTATATTTTTTAAATTCTTCTATCGTATTAATATAATGTTTCCGCACAATTGTTTCCTCCCCGTTTTGCCTTTCTAAAAAAAACAAATCGTTTCCCAATACAATCAACTTAGGGTTATCGGATTCCGTAATATTTTTCCAAACGGAATTTTTTAAAATAGAAGGAATGTTTGAATTTGCGGATTTTGAAAAGAAGTAATCGTATTTCAAAATTAAAACAAACAAAACAACAATAATTGCAAAAGCAGAGTATAGTAAAAATTTATCTTTTATTTTTACTCTCTTTTGGTTTTTTTGTTTTGCGGAAATAAATTCCAAATCATAGTGTCCCTTCGGTAAAACAATTTTATATTTATCGTTTTTTCCGTCGTTGCTATAATAGTGGTCCAGTTTTTTTCTAAGGTTACTTATATAAACTCTGATAGAAGAATCTTCCGAAGGATTAAAATTAGAGTCTTTTTCAAAAACATCTATGGCAATGGTAATTTCTTTAAGTTTAATTCCTTTTAACGAAGCGTCAACAAGATAAGTCAATAATTTTTTATAAATACGGGAAGAATTGAAATCTTTTGTTTCAAGAATTTTATTAAGTATTTTATGTTTTCCTTCGTCAGTCAACATTTTGTATATATTCCAACTGTTAGGATATTGTTTACTTAAAGTTAACAAAAATAAATAAGATTTACATCGTTCGGTTATTAAGTAACAATATAAAAAAGGCGGAAACTTCGAGTATCCTCCCAGCCACAGGATTAACTCTTTGTTTCCGCCAACTTAATTAACAGAAATCTATATCACAAGGATTTATCTATTTGAGTAACATCATTTTCTTTGTGATATTTACATTTTCTCCCATCAATTTGTAGAAATAAATTCCGGAAGAAAGATTACTTGCGTCGAAGTTGAATGTATATTTACCGGGAGCAAATTCCTGGTTAACTATTGTTGCAACTTCTTGTCCGAGTACGTTATAAATTCTTAAGGCATATAACCCTGCCTTTGGAATTGAGAATTCAATCTTTGTTGAAGGATTGAACGGATTAGGATAGTTTTGAGATAACTCAAATTCCGTAGGAATTATTTCGTCATTGTTTTCAACATCCGTTATACCGTCTTTTTTCATAAAGATTGTTCCGTTGCTTGTACCGGCATATATTGTTTTTGTTTTACTGTCAATTGTAATGGAGCTTACTTCAATTCCGGCCATACCCAAACTTGTCCAACTTCCGGTAAGAGGAATGGATTGAACGTTATTGGCTTTTGTTGTTTTATTAGCCGTACCTGATTCGGTAACAAATTTATAAACACCACCTGCCCATGTGCTTACATAAACATCGTTATTATAAGCAGCTACGGAATAGATATGTTTATTTGTCAGCCCTTTGTTTATTTTAGTCCAGTTATTCCCGTTATCTATGGAGACATAGGCCCCGTCGCCCGATGTTCCGCAATAGATATTATTATCGGCATCCGTAGTTAAAGACCATACATACGGATAATCGATAGGTAATTTGGTCCAATTCTCGGAATCTAATCTGTAAACACCAAGGTCAAATGTTCCGACAAAGAGAGAGTTATTTGCTACGGTTAAAGTTTGAACGGCAAAGGAAGTCGGCAATCCGTTGTTAACCATCTTCCAAGTTGTTCCGTTATCACCCGAGCAGAAAACACCTTTGCCCCATACTGCTGCATAAAGAGTATCGTTAAGCGCAGTTATGGCTCTTACATCACCGTCTATTTTAATTTTCGACCAATCTGAACCGTTAAATTTGAATAGACCTTTTTCAGTTCCGGCAAAGATGCAATTATCTTTTTCGTATAAGGACCAGATGTAAGAACTTCGTTCCATATCGCTGTTAATTACTCTGCAAGATGTTCCGTTATTTAAGTAAATATGTCCGCCAACTGTACCGAGCATAAGACCGTTATCAGATTGTAACATAGACCAAATCATTTCCGTTATGCCGGTGTTGCCGGTTTCAACCCATTGATTTCCACGGATACCGTTGTTCGGGTCAACATTAACATTTACAAGCATTTCGGCACAAGAACTGTTGTTTGTTAAGTCTATATCAATTTGATCAAAGTTTTGAATTTCGGCACAATTTGTAATTTGCGGATTTCCGTGTATTGAACCGTGGAACAAGGAATTATTCATCTGTCCTTGCCCTTCGTAGTATCTGCAAATCATTTGTCCGTTAATAACACCCGATGCAAAATTCACTTTTGCTTTAGGAGCCAATACCGAACCTTGTATATCAATTCCTCTAATAAAGATGTTCTGTGCATTAGGGAAGTTGTAAATAACATTTCCAATACCCGTACCTCTAACAACAAGTCCGCCTGTCCACGACACACTGTTTCTGTTTATATTAACAAGCACTACGGAACCGTTAGGAACATCTATTTCCATATTGTTTGCAGCGGACAAATCATTTCCGTCAACACTAAACACATTAAGAACAGGGTCTGTACCCTCTAACATCAAGGTACCCCATTGGAAAGATGTTGTTCCGTTAATCGGTTTTGTTGCAAGGAATGCGGAAAGAGATTTCAAATCAATATCTGCCTGATTAAAATCGACCGGTACCGGGTCTTCTTTTCTGATGGAACCGTCGCTACAAAGATTTGTTTGTTGTACGTCAAGATATTTTCCGTAAACAACATTTCCGTTATAAACTTGTCCGGATGTAAAAGTAAGTTTACGACCAACAATTAAAACATCTTCGGTACCGCCGGAAGGAGGCAGCTTATCTCCTATGCTGTATCCTCCGAATACTGCGTTTCGGCCTACGGCAACTTTTCCTTCGGTATCGGAACCATGAGGTTGATAAACATCTTTAATTACGAATAAATTATAAGGTGCGGCAATACCTAAGTCAATAATAGGAGTTCCGCATCCGGCTACAAAATCCACTTTAACAGTAATATCCAAACTAATGCTTTCTCCGGCATTTAGGTTACCGATATTCCAAATACCCGTTGCGGTATCGTAAGCGGCAGAGGAGGCAGATTGGAATATTACACCGGCAGGTAAAACATCCGATACAACAATGTTTGTTCCGTTGGTGTTGTTACTGTTATTTGTTACGGTAATTGTATATGTAATTATTTCTTCGTCGTTAGGATTAGCATTGCTTACGGTTTTAACAATACTCAAGTCAAAATCGTTAACAGGTTTACAATAAATTCCCGCATCCCAACTTAAATCATTTTCTCCGGCGGTTAAATTTGTTAGAGCGGTTTTCCCGGTTGTTTCGTCAGCATCTGAATCTATTTCGGAATCGTTCCCTTCGTTTTGAGAAGTAAATTGATATCCAGCGGGAAGAACAAATTCCACATAATAATTACCCGGTTGTAAATTTTCAAAAAGGTAATAGCCGTCAACATCGGTTTGTGTTGTTGCCAGCAAAGCATTAGAAGAGTTATAAAGCTTTACGGTTACGTTTTTAACGCCGTCTTCGCCTAAATCTTGCAAACCGTTTTTGTTATCATCGTACCAAACTCTGTTTCCCAAAGATGCTTTCGGGTTACAATGAATTTCAACGGTCCAATTATCGTCATCGCGAACATTTTCAATATAAGTGCCGTCCGGCATTAACGGATGACCGATTGCCCATGCACTGTTTACCAAATTATATCCGCATGAATCGTTTGAAGAGACAAACGACTTTTGAAATTCCCAAACGGCTCCGGGTTGAACAACACTATGAGCAATTTGATGATTTCCTGAAGGATTAATCATTGGATCGTAAACCGATACACCACCGTGAAGAACTATATCTCCGCAATTGGTTATTTTAAAGTTATAGTTAATAACATCACCGGCAATAACCGATTGAGGCCCTGTTTTTTCCAAAATCATGCATGTATGAAAAAAACCGAAATCGATTGAAAAATCGTTACTATCATTAAGAGTTACGACAACACTGTGGGTGATTCCTCCGTCGCTGTCAACCTCATCATCATTCCCACTGTTTTGATAAGTAGCATACCATTTTTCATTAATGGAATTTTCAAAAACACCACCGGTATTAAAATTTGAACCGGCAATTGCAACGGTATAGGTTCCGTTTCCTAATTGAGTAAATTGATAGTAACCGTTTGTATCTGTTACCGTGGAACCAAGTAAATTGTTATTGCTGTCGTAAAGGGTTACAACAACGTTGGCAATACCTGGTTCACCGCTATCTTGAATACCGTTTACGTTTTTATCGTGCCAAACAAAATCACCAAGTGTAATATTTTTCGGTTTCCACATTACATTTGCTTGTGCCGTACTTGTGGCTGTTGTGGGAGTTGCCAAAACTAATTTTTGTCTGTCGTTTGGATTGGCAACATGATTAAAAACCGTTCCGTGTTGAATTGTTGCGTGTGCTGTTGCCGTAATAGTTGAAAAATTTGCACCGTTTTGAGTTATGCCGAATGTTGCTTGTCCGTTTACGTCTGTTGTAACCTGCGTTACGGTTAAAACTCCACTGGTTGCGGATAAATTAATTACCAAATTGGCATAAGGATTTCCATCGGTATCCAATGCCGAAATTACAAAATTGGCAGTTTCACCTTCATTAATCTCCTGTGAATCCGGTGTAATGGTAAAATAATCGGGATAGGTAACATTTCCGGCATTAGCTGTAACATCATCAATAATTTGAATCACTCTGTTTTTTATGGAGATATCGCCTATTGTAGAAGCATCTAACCCGTCGGCATAATGCCAAATTGCAGCTTGAACGGCAGAAGCTTCTTTTTTGTTTGTTGATAAAGCTCCTGCATAAGGGAAAGAAACATAAGGATAATAATTATTAAGGATGTAAGTAATTTCGTTAGGGGTTGAGCCGTTATCCGTATAGGGATTACTATTCCCTGTTGCAAGATGATGGTTGATATCAATACAATAAAAATTAGTATTTGTGCCATCCAAAGTCCCTTTTATTGTTCCGGCCCAATAATTAACCGTATTGCCTGTATAAGGGTGTACAAAGCCGCCTATTTGTTGTCCGACATTTGCGCCGGATAAAATAGCCGTGCTTGCTCCTTGTGTTTCGTTTTGATTTCCATTTTGGATATCAAAAGTAAATTTTCCGATGTTTTTCTTATCGTTTTGGATATTTGAAGCAAAAACTTGCCCCATAAAAAAGATGGATAGAAAAACAATTGTAGTAAATTTGTAAAACAACTGTCTCTTCATTTAACTTATCCTTTTGATTTTATTAGAAAAATAATTACTTAACGCAGAATTTATGCAAAATATGTGCCATAATTAATGTTTTGAATTTACACTTTTAAGATAATTTCTCTTTTTTTTGTTTGTACCATTTTGATACCAACACAAATATTTGTTTATTAATGCAACAATTGATTTGACCTTAAAATATTCGAGTTGCAATAGAATAAAATGAAAGAAGAATTATAAAATTATTATTTATTTCTATTGTATCGGAAAGATATTTGCTTTTTAATGCTCGTTGCATATTATTATATTTATAACATAAAATTTAAAATAATAGGTAGATATGACGGAACCGAATGTAAGTGTTGCAATTCTTTCCAATAACGAAATTTTATTTGAGTTATACGGCGATTTCAAATGCTCTTGCAACCAAAAAATTTGCAGTGGAAAATATAAGGCAAAATATGAAAACGGCACTATTTTTTTAACAAATAGTAAAGAAACTTTTACAATTGAGAATAATACCGAATTTACTTCCCTTAATCCGGATTTCGATACTTTTTTATTGAAGGGGGTTTTAATCGGAAAAGATTTTCATTGGGAAAAGAAAGAAAATCAACGTTTTCAGGGGTCGTTAAAATTTTTAATTGAAAACGAAACATTAACTGCGGTAAATATAATTCCCGTAGAAAAATATTTAACGAGCGTAATTTCTTCAGAGATGAATGCTTCGAGTTCTCACGAATTATTAAAAGCCCATTCAATAATTTCCCGCAGTTGGCTTTTAGCTCAAATGGACAAGAATAAAATTATCGGTCAAAAAGAGGATGTATATACTTCGCAGATACAAAATGAAGATGAATTAATTAAATGGTATGATAAAGAAGACCATGTACTTTATGATGTTTGTGCCGATGACCATTGCCAGCGATATCAGGGAATAACTAAACTTGTTGCGCATAATGCCCAAGCCGCCGTTAAGGCTACACGTGGAATGGTATTAAAGTATGATGATAAAATTTGTGATACAAGGTTTTCAAAATCGTGCGGAGGTGTTTCGGAATCTTTTGAAAATGTTTGGGAACCGGTTATACATCCGTATTTGCAGAAAATTGTTGATTATAAATATGCTCCGGAAGAATTTGACCTCGATTTGCGAAAAGAATCAGCTGCAGATAAATGGATAAGGAGTAATCCTCCCGCATATTGTAATACAACCGATGAAAAAATTCTTCAACAAGTTCTTGTAGATTACGACCAATCCACAACGGATTTTTACAGATGGAAAGTTGAATATTCTCAGAAAGAAATTACCGACATAATAAGAAAAAAATCGGGAATCGATTTTGGCGATATTTTGGATTTGGTTCCCGTGGAACGCGGTTATTCGGGACGGTTATTTAAACTTAAAATTATAGGGAGCAAAAAAACGTTAATAATCGGTAAAGAACTTGAGATACGAAAGATATTATCAACAAGTCATTTATACAGTTCGGCTTTTGTTGTAGATAAAGAAACTTTTGTTAACGGAGTTCCGCAAAAGTTTATTCTTACCGGTGCCGGTTGGGGGCATGGTGTTGGGCTTTGTCAAATCGGTGCCGCAGTAATGGGCGAACTCGGTTTTTCGTTCGATGTAATTTTGCTCCATTATTTTAAAGATGCTGTTATTAAAAGAATTTACGAGTAAGAAAGGATAGAATGGTTTTTCTAAATCCTACAATTTTATTGGGGTTGTTGGCGGCATCAATTCCCGTTATTTTGCATTTCTTAAATTTGCGGAAAATTAAAAAAGTTGAATTCAGCACCTTATCTTTTTTAAAAGAATTACAAAAATCCAAAATCAAAAAAATTAAAATTAAACAATGGATTTTATTATTGTTACGGGTTTTAATTATCTCTTTTCTTGTATCGGCTTTTGCTCGCCCAACATTAAAATCCGCAAATATTATGGGGCTTGGCGGCAAAGCAAAAACAACAGCTGTAATTATTTTGGATAATACATTCAGTATGTCGGCAGTTGATGAAAACGGCTCGCTTTTTAGTCGGGCAAAAGAGTTGGCAAAAAAGATTATAACTTTTTTCGGAACCGGAGATGAGGTGCATCTTATAATTACAAGTAACATAAAGGATTTTTCTCAACCCTCTTTCAGAAGTATTGATAATGTTGAAATTTCATCTGTTACTTTGCCCTTAAATAAATCCCTTGGTCTTGCGTCGGAAATATTAAACAATACAAAAAATTTTAATAAAGAATTATATGTTCTTTCCGATTTTCAAAAGAGCGGATTTGTTGTAAAAGATTCTGTTTGGAATAATTTACGCTTTGATGATATTCATCTTTATTTTGCAAAATTCAACAAGAGTAATATTAAAAACTTATCTGTTACAAATCTTAAAATTAACAACCAAATTTTTGAAATAAACAAAGAGATTGCTCTTACTTCCGAAATAAGTAATTATTCTACTGAAAATGTTGCGAATCAAGTTGTTTCGTTAAGTTTTAACGGTAAACGAGTTGCGCAAAAAAACATTTCGGTAAATACCGGGAATTCACAAAAAATTAAATTTAATGCTACAATTAAAAAAAGCGGTATAATAGAAATTGTTTCCGAGCTGGAAGAAGATGCCGTATTATACGACAATAAATTTTATAACTTTATTATTGTTCCCGATAAAATAAAAATACTTCTTTCCTCAAATGTTATAAGCGATTTTTCGTTTGTTAAAGCGGCTCTTGTTTCCAACAAACATGCGGGGTTTATTGTCTCGGTTTTGCAAAACGATAAGTTAAAGAATATCAATCTTGTCGATTACGATGTAATAATTCTTAACGGAACAACAGATAGCCGAACAACCGAAGCAATTAAAAAATATCTGTATCAAGGAGGAGGAGTTATTCTTTTCCCTCCCGATAATTTCAAAGCGGAAAATTTTAATCCGCTTCTTAAAAAATTAAATATTCCTCAAGCACACGGATTTATTCAAAACAATCCGAGTGAGCCAACAAATTATTTTGATAAAATCGATTTTTTACATCCGATTTTTAATTCTGTTTTTAGTAAAAAGGACAGGGATGTTGATTCTCCAGAATTTTATAAATATCTCAAATTGGTTCAACATGGTAACGGCAAAGCTATTATTACGTTACAAGATAATTCCATGTTTTTTAGTGAATTTAACAGAGGCAAAGGGAAGCTGTTGCTGTTTAATACCGCACCAAGTGTTGAATGGAGTAATTTACCGCTTAAAAATATTTTTGCTCCGTTAATTAATCGTTCTGTTATTTATCTTGCTTCCAATTTTATCCAGAACGAATCGTTAACTGCGGGTGAAAAACTGTGGATAGATATTTCCAAACGAAAAACAAGCAGAATAAAAATTATACTTCCGAACGGCAGCGAAGAGTTTATTAATATTACGAATAACAAACAAAATCATTTAACCTATAAAAAAACAAATCTTACCGGAATTTACAAATTTTATTCCGAGGATGTTTTGCTTGATATTAAGGCGGTAAATTATAACCATGCGGAATCCTATTTAAAAATGTATTCCGATGATGAAATAAGAAAGATTTTTATCAAGAAAAAAATCAAACCCATTAAAATTTCTCCTAACGAGAATTTAAAGAAAAAAATTTCAGTTGCCCGTTACGGTTCGGAGTTGTGGAACATCTTTTTAATAATTGCTTTGTTGCTGGCTTTTATTGAAATGTTTGTTGCCAAAAGCAGCAAAAAAGATTTGGCGGAATTAATTTAATGATAACAGAACAATGATAGAGAGAAGAGAAAATAAGAAAGAACAGGCAATGCTTGTTGCAATAAAGGGACAAAACAAAAGTCGATTTATTGTTGAGGAATATTTAAATGAGTTGGAAATGCTTGCCGATACCGCCGGTGCGGAAACAGTATTAAAGATTATTCAAGAGAGGGTAAAGCCGGATAAAGCATACTTTGTGGGAAAAGGTAAAGCAGAAGAACTGGCTGAGCTTGTTGAGTTGAATGATATAAATATAGTAATATTCGATGACGATTTAACCCCCACTCAAATAAGAAATCTTGAGCGACTTATTAATAAAAAAATAATAGATCGCAGCGGATTAATACTCGATATTTTTGCTTCGCATGCAAAAACACGTCAAGCAAAAACACAGGTTGAACTTGCTCAATTACAATATATGCTTCCCCGTTTAACTCGTGCATGGACTCACCTTTCTAAGCAACACGGAGGTATTGGCACAAAAGGTCCGGGCGAAACACAAATTGAAACCGATAGAAGATTAATACGCAACAGAATTTCCAAATTGAAAGAAACTTTGCAAACAATAGAAAAACAGAATAAAACCAAGAGTATGAAACGTAAAGATTTCCTAAAGGCTTCTCTCGTCGGTTACACCAATGCGGGTAAGTCAACATTAATTAATTTGCTTACCGATGCGGATGTGTTGGCGGAAGATAAACTGTTTGCAACACTCGATTCCACAACACGTTCTTTTGAAATTGAAAAAGAGAAAAAGATTTTAATAAGTGATACCGTAGGATTTATTAGGAAGTTGCCGCATAATCTTATTGCTTCTTTTAAATCAACATTAAACGTTGTAAAAGATGCGGATGTTATTTTGCATGTTATCGATATTTCTCATCCGTTTTATGAAGACCATATAAAAACCGTTGATGAAACATTGGAGGAACTTGGTTGTAAAGAGACAACACAAATAAAACTTTTTAACAAAATTGACATTCTCGAAGAGAAAGAAAAGATAAGTTACATTAAAAACAAGTATAAAGATGCAATTTTAATTTCAGCTGCAAGAGGAATAAATATTTCGGAGGTTAAAGCAAAGTTACTTGAAACTTACGAAAAGAATTATAACGAAAAGCATATTATCCTCAACGTCGAACAGTCAAAATTAATTTCCCGTATTCATTCGTTAGCGGATGTGATTTCAATTGATTATAATGACGATAAAGTGGAAATACATTACAAAACCAACGGGGAAAACCATAATAAAATAGAGAGGTTACTCGAAAACGGATTGGCTTGAATTAAACATTAATTGTTTCTTTAACATGAACGGCATCTGCAAACTCTTTTATAAGATGCCAGTTTGCTTCATCTTCAAAGAAGTTTCCGGTTATAACGATACTTGCTCCGCTTTTAACTTTTTCGCGTGCAGTTGCACTATCCTTAATTCCTCCGCCGACAATAATCGGAATAGAGATATTTGAGGAAACCATTTTAATCATTTCGTTGGGAACGGATTTTTCCGCACCCGATCCGCTTTCGAGATAAACGAATTTCATTCCCAAATATTCTGCCGCAAGAGCCGTTGCAGTAGCAATTTCAGGTTTGTTGCGTGGAATGGGGGAACTTCCGCTCATATACTCCGCAGTAGTTTTTCTTCCCGATTCTATTAACATATATCCTGTTGCAATCGGTTCAATTCCGCTTCGCTTTACAAGCGGGGCAGCAATTACATGTGTGCCTATAAGATGTTCGGCGTTTCTTCCGCTAATTAAAGATATAAACAAAATGGCATCCGCTTTGGGAGATATTTGACTTACACTGCCGGGGAACAATATTGCGGGAAGTGAAGAACTGTTTGAAATTGTTTCCAAAACATTATCCAACGTGTCGGACATCATTAAACTTCCGCCTATTAAAAAGCCGTCTGCTCCGGAATTTTCACAATGGCTAACAAATTCGGCAAGTTTTTTGCTGCTAATATTATCGGGGTCAATAAGAACCAAATAAGCGGCACCCTTTTTCTTAATAACGCTATGTAATTTGTTTTGAACCGTCATAATTTGTTTTTTATTATACAAATTTAATAAAGTTTAATAAACATATCATAAATAACTTATGATATGTTTTAAATAAATCAAAATAATTTTTGCCGTGTGTTTTTAATCACTTTTCATGCTAAGTGAAATTCGTCCTTTCTTTATATCAATTCCGATTACGGTAACCTCAACAATATCCCCGACGTTTAACAGTTCCAGAGGGCTTTTTACAAATTTGTTTGCCATTTGGGAAATATGCAGAAGTCCGTCCTGTTTTACTCCGATATCAATAAACGCTCCGAAATCCACAACGTTTCTTACGGTTCCCGTAAGAATCATTCCCTCGGTTAAGTCTTCCATTTTTAGAACATCGCTACGCAAAATAGGTTTTGGCATCTCTTCGCGAGGGTCTCTGCCCGGCTTTAATAAATTTTCAACAATGTCTAATAAAGTAGGTTCTCCTATCCCCACTTCTTCGGCAACTTGTAACGAGCCGTTTTTGTCAATATAACTTTTTATTGACAAAGCCGCTTCTTCAATTTTTGTCTTGGGAACTTTGATAATGTCGAAAAGTTTTTCCGTCGCTTTATAACTTTCGGGGTGAATAAATGTGTTATCAAACGGGTTTGCCCCGTTGCGTATTTTAAGAAATCCGGCGGATTGTTCAAACGATTTTGCTCCTATTCCGCTAACATTTAAAATTTCTTTGCGAGTTCTAAATTCTCCGTTTTCCTCTCTGTACTTTACGATATTTTCGGCAAGACGTTTATTAAGCCCCGAAACATAAGTTAACAAAGGAGCGGAAGCCGTATTAATATCAACCCCGACGTAGTTTACACAACTGTTAACAACATCGTCTAAATTTTTACGGAGGAGTTTTTGATCAACATCGTGTTGATATAACCCAACTCCGATAGATTTAGCATCAATTTTTACAAGCTCTGCAAGGGGGTCCAGAACACGGCGGGCAATTGATATATTACCGCGTTGTGATGCTTCCAAATCGGGGAATTCCTCTTTGGCTAACGGGGAAGCGGAGTAGACCGACGCACCGGCTTCACTTACAATAAGATAATGGCAATCCAAATTGTTATCTTTAATAATATTTGCAATCAATAATTCGGTTTCACGGCTTGCTGTTCCGTTACCAATTGCAACAATTTCAACGTTATATTTTTTTATGAAGGTAAGTATTTTGCTTGTTGCCTCTGCAACTCTTTTCTGTGGGGGATGAGGGTAAACGGTTGCTCCTTCAAGATACTTGCCGGTTTGGTCAATTACCGCAAGTTTGGAGCCCGATACAAAACCAGGGTCGATTCCCATTATTATTTTATTCATCAGTGGTGGCTGTAATAGAAGTTGACGAAGATTAGAGGCAAAAATGTTTATTGCGTGTACGTCCGCAATTTCGGTAAGATAATTACGCACTTCTCGTTCTATCGAAGGGAAAATTAATCTTGTAAAAGAATCTTCAACAGCTTCGTTCAGCAACTCCATAAAAGCACTGTCTGAAAAATTGAAATAAGTTTCAGTAATTTTTGAAAGCATAAGTTCTTTATTAAAGCCGAAAGATATTTTTAAAAAACCTTCTTTTTCTCCTCTATTTAATGCAAGAATCTGATACGGTTTTATTCGTGTAATATCTATTTTAAAGTCGTGATAAATTTCGTAAACATCTTTTTTCTTATCGGTTTCTTTTGGTGGAGTTTTTGTCTTTTGCGAATTAACAGTTGAATGGTCAAGCAACTCATTACGAACAACTTCCCGCACATCTGCATCGTCGCTAATCATTTCCGCAATTATATCTTGGGCGCCCTTAACCGCTTCCGCATTGGAGTTAACTCCTTTTTCCTCATCAATATATTTTTCAAGTTCCGCATCAAAATCATCTTTATAATATGGATTGTTAAGCATCAACAACGCCAGAGGCTCCAAACCTTTTCCCTTTGCAATTGTCCCTCTTGTTTTTCGTTTTGGTTTGTAAGGTAAATACAAGTCCTCCACTTCTCGCAACTTTACCGAACTTAAAATTTTTTCTTTTAATTCCTCGGTAAGTTTGCCCTGTTCCTCAATGCTCTTTAAAATTGTTTCTTTTCTATCTTCCAAGAGTTGGTAATAGTTCAATTTGTCTTCAATTTCGCGAAGTTGTTCTTCATCCAAGCCGCCGGTTTTTTCCTTTCTGTATCGTGCAATAAAAGGCACGGTTGCATCTTCGGAAAAAAGTTCGGCAACACTTTTAATTTGTTCTTCTTTTAATTGTAGTTCCGCAGCAATTTGTTTTTGGATATTCATTAGTAACCTCATATATTTCAGATGGACAAATCTTTGAAGAAAATATTTAATTATCCACTTGAAAAAGAACAAGAGAATACAAAAACAACAATCGGCAACTCATGGCTTTGAAGTCTGTAATTAATGAACAAATTGTTTCAATTACTCCGGTAGGCGGGGGGTCAATTGCCCGTTCCGGAATAGCCGAAACGGAAAGCGGGAAAAGATTTTTTATTAAATCCTACGGGAAGAATAAAAAAATTTTGCAAAACGAAGTTAACGGGTTGAATGAATTGAGAAAAGGGAAAGAGATAAAAATACCGCAAGTTATTGCCGTTACCGATGAACATCTTGTTCTAGAATTTATTGAAACAGGTAAACGTAAAAATAACTTTTCGGAACTCTTCGGTATTAAACTTGCTCGGTTACATAAAATTAAATCAGATAAATTCGGATTTTACGAAAATAATTTTATAGGCTATACTCCCCAAATAAATTTACCCGAAAATAATAATTGGCTCGAATTCTATTGGGAAAATCGTTTGCTTTATCAATTTAAATTAGCGGAAAACAACGGTTATGCGGATGCCGTTTTAAGAAAACTCTTTTTAAAACTTGAAAAACAATTAACTGAAATTATTGGAGGTACGGAAGAAATGCCTGCCTTATTGCACGGCGATTTATGGAGCGGCAACTATATGGTTGATGTAAAGGGGAATCCGGTTTTGATAGATCCTGCCGTGTATTACGGACACAGAGAAGCCGAGTTGGGTATGACAAAATTATTCGGAGGCTTCGATCCCGTTTTTTACGAAGCATATAATAACGAATACCCTCTGTTGCCGGAATGGGAATACAGAATTGATCTTTATATGCTTTATCATGTATTAAACCACTTGAATCTTTTCGGATATACTTATTATTCGCAAGTAGTTTCAATAATAAAAAAATATGTTACTTAATTTTTTGCCGAAATTTAAGATGACTACAATAAACAAAATTATTTTTTCTCTTCTGTTTTCTCTTATTTTAATTATTACCGTAAAAGCAAATTCCGGTGATACAACAAAAGTAAATATGGGCCGACTCGCAATTATTGGCGGCGGAACGGTTGCCTTTTTTACTTACGGTTATATAATTCAAAATAATATTTGGTGGAAAAACGAAAAAACGAATTTCCATTTTAATAATGTTCAAGATTATAAATATGCTCTTAATGCCGATAAATTAGGGCATTTCTATTTTGCTTATCTTGCAACAAACATTTATTCCGATTTATTTATGTGGGCGGGAATAAACAAGCGAACAGCATTGTTATATGGAGGACTTGTAGCATTTACATTCCATACGTTTACGGAAATACGAGACGGATTTTCGGCAGGTTACGGATTTAGTTGGGGGGACCTCGCCGCTGATTTTGTTGGTGCGGTATATCCTGCTTTGCAGAATTATTATTCTGCTTTGCAACCTTTTGATTTTAAAATAAGTTTCTATCCGTCTCAAAAATTTAAAGCCGGTGAATATGCCACCGTTCTTGATGATTATGAAAGCACATACCATTGGCTTACGATTAACATTACCGGATTGTTACCGCAAAGGGCAAAAAAATATTTTCCGGATTTTATCAATGTTGCAATCGGGCACAGTGTTAAAAATCTTAACGGAATCGGCGGAGGAAACCACGAACTTTTTTTGAGTCTGGATTGGGATTTTGAAGCTCTTCCGGGCGAAAATAAATTTTGGAAATCGGTTAAACGGATTTTAAACTATTATCATTTTCCCGCACCGGCAATAAAAATATACCCGAATATAGTTTGGTACGGATTGAAATTTTGAAGAGAAAAATTATTGTTCTACAAGTTTTATAATTTCATAAACCAACCTTGCGGTAATACCCCAAATAATTTCACCTTTTGTTTTATAAACAAGCACATCACGAATGTTTTGATAATAAGTTGTGTTGTTTTCCGGAATTAATTTTTCTTCTTCCCCTTTTGAATTGTAGCTTTTGTGTTTTATTGTTGAATGTATTTTAAAATGCTCAGGTGTGTTTTTTTCAAAATAGGAAAGAGGAACCGTGAAAACTTTTTCAACTTCAGATTTTTGCAATTTAAGTCGGGAAAAATTATCCGATTTTATTTCTGCAACAATCGGTTCAACCAACACTCCGCGTGGCCCGAAAAGGATATCGGTTTTACCTATAATATTGATTTGTTCGGGGGAAATTCCTATCTCTTCAAAAGTTTCTCTAAGAGCTGTTTGTTCGGCTGTTTCTCCTTTTTCGATTTTGCCTCCGGGAAAACAAATTTCGCCACCTTGTTTTATGTTTGGTGCCCGCTTTTCAAACAAGAGATGATATTCGTTTCCGATATGGAGAAGAGGAATAAGAACCGCCGAGTTGAAATATTCTTCTTTCCCCAATATTCCCGGTCTTTTCGGAAGATTTGATTTTAATTTTTCAAGCTTGTTAAGCATTGTTGGTTTATCATGTTTTTTGTTTTTTCTTTTTTGCCGCGGGAAAGAGGATGTTGTTAAGTATCAAGCGGTACCCCGGCGAATTTTTATGCAATTCCAAATCTGTTGGCGGATCTCCAACGGCATGACGATAATCTTCAGGATCGTGTCCGCCGTAAAAGGTAAAACTTCCTCTGCCGTAATTTCCGTGAATATATTTTACTTGATTTGTGCCGGCTCGTTTTCCTAAAATGTAAACCGATTTTTTTATTAACTTTTCGCGAAACATGGTTGTTTGCCCCATAAATCCCCGTATAACATTTACATGATTTTGAGTTAACATTGTTGGTACAGGATCATATTTAGCGGAAAAATCGAATAAGGTGAAATAATCATTATCCGGATTCCCTATTTCCTGCGGTTGAATATCAATATTGCTGTATTCGTAAATATACGGATTCATTTCAAGTTTGAAATCTGTAAAGGCAAGGGTATTGTTAAAATCCAATTTGCTCTGTGCATCGGGGTCGGGAGCATCTCCGTCATACATATTGTCTACAAAATCCACATTCATTCCGGCAAGTGCAATATCGTAAGTATCGGTTGCCGAACACATTGCAAAAAGAAACCCTCCTTCTCCCACATATTTTTTTATGGTTGCAACAACAGCTTTTTCCATTTCGGAAACTTTTTTAAATCCCAATTTTTTTGCCTCGTTTTCGTAAAGCATTTGTTGTTGAATATACCATTGTGCTCCGTGAAAACTTGAATAAAACTTTCCGTATTGTCCCGTAAAATCTTCATGGTGTAAATGTAACCAATCGTATTTGGATAAGTCCCCTTTTAATATTTCTTCAATCCAAATTTTATCGTATTTTACTTCGGCATAATCAAGGGCAAGCGTAACGGCATCGTCCCACGGCAAATATCCTTCCGGCACAAATACGGCAATCTTTGGTGCTTTTTCCAATCGGATTACCTCCATATTTTCATTTTCGCTTTGAACAAGGGAATAAATTTCGACTGCTTGCGACATTGATAATGGTTCGAATGCTACTCCTCGTATTCTGCATTTAATTGCAAGTTCCTTCGAGTAATCAAGCATAAAAGAACCGCCGCGGTAATTTAACAACCAATCCGCTTTTTCACCGCCATCCAAAGCGTTAAATGTTATCCCGTATGCTTTCAAGTGATTTGTCTGATTCAAATCCATAAATATTAATAATTTGGATTGTGCATAAAGCGAAGAAAAACCAATTAAAAGAATAAGCAAAAACAAAAACGGTTTTTTATGTATTGTAGTTGTGTTTTTCATTTACTAATGATTTTTTTATTATCGGTAATAAATATAATCAAATTAGCAATTACGGTGTTGTTTGGCAATAGATAAAACCATAAGGTGTTTTGTTACGTAGGAATAATGAACTGCGGTATTGTAAATTCCGTACAGAGAAAAAAGACAATAAGAACATATAAAACTTCGCAGAACCTTTTACAATAAAGTAAAGTATATTCTTATTTTGATGGAAAACACGGATAATTTTTATGTGATTTATGTTATGGTTGCTTAAAAAAACCGAATGTCTTTATGATTAATAATGCAAAAAGGGAAAAAAATAAGTAAGTTAATAGTATAAATCTAATAACCCAAAACGATATCATGAAAAAATTTTTTCTTTTCGTTGTTTTTATTCTTCTCGGTAATTTATCGGCACAACCTAAACCCGATACAATAAAAGGGGATTGGCCTTTCCCGCCGTTTCATTCTTCCCAAAGGATTGTAGGAGCTTTTGCGGAATTCAGAAACACACAATCATCAGATCATTTTCACAATGCCGTGGATATTCCCCAAGCGGACGGCAAACCGTGTTATCCCTCGCTTGACGGGACGGTTTATTCCAAAGTTGAAGGAGGACATAACGCATATATAAGAATTGCCACTAAAATAGGCAGTAAATGGAAACACATAACGTATCTTCACATTAATCCCAATCCTTCTCTTTCCATAGGGGATAAAGTTAAAAAAGGGGAAACTGTAATAGGGACAGTTGTTACCGATATGGGACATGTTCATTTAATTGAACGGGAGTTGGTTTCTTCCATAAGCAATTACGGTTACGAAATAAACAACCTCAGAAAAAACGGTGGTCTTACTCCTTTTGTAGATACATGGGCTCCGGTTATTGAAGGAGGCACACTCAAATTTTTCAGGAACGCTTCGTCGGAAATTATTGATGCCGATAATCTCCACGGGAAAGTTGATATCAGAATTAAAATAAGAGACATTCACGGTAGCGGAACGGTTGCAAGCAACAACGGTACTTATATTGCCGGATATAGGATATGGGATGAAGCAAAGAACAATATTGTTTACGAACCGGATGATAACGGCGTTAAATATCGTTTTGATTGGAAGCCGAAAAACGCTTATGTACACAATGCATATGCCGAAGGTGTTGCAACCTTAAGCAACCCGGTTTATTGGCTTACAAACGGCAACGGCGCAAACGAAATTAACAGTAGTAAAGTTGTTAATGATAATTATTTTGATGCTTCGGTTTTGCCGGGCGGAAAATATCAACTTGAAATTTTTTCGGAAGATACTAGGGAAAACAAAACGAATAAATTTTTTCCTATTACCATTACGGACCCCAAGCCGGATGTGCCTTTGCTTTATGCGGCTTGTAATACCGATAACAAACAAGGATTAAAAATTATTTGGAAAAAGAACGAAGAGAGCGATATAAAAGGTTATCGTCTTTATTATTCCGTTTCGGATAATTTAAATAATTGGGAACTTGCCGCAGACGAAACAAAACTAACCGCAACAATTAATGAATACCAATTCTCTTCACCTTCGGAATTTATTGTCCCTCCTTCACTTCCGGCAAATTATTTTACTCTTGTTGCTGTTGATAGAGCTGGGCAAGAAAGCGATAAAAGCGATGTTCTCGCACGCTCCGACATAGAAAATAACAGTTATCATTTCAAAGCACTTATTGTTAACGGCTTCGATTTAAAAAACAAGAAGGGAAAACGAATAGGGCATCAATTTGTTCAAAAATATTTTTCTCCTCTTGCTTCTGTGCTTCCCGCAATAATTTCTTCAATTTCGCACAAAGTTTTTATTGATAATATTAAAGGAATTTCTCTTGACGATTATGATTTCGTTTTGTGGTTTACCGGAGATAACACAAACCACACAACAACAATTGTTCCCAGAGAAATGTCCAATATTGCAATGTTTTTGGAGAAAGGTAAACCGTTTTTTATCTCCGGTGCAAAAATAGGATATGATTTGGACGAGAGACGAACCGGCTTACCCGATACGTTATTCTATTTTCATTACTTAAAATCGGAATATTATTATGTTGGAGATGATTCCATGACACCTGCCGCGGGAAAGGAGAACACGGTTTTTAACGGTGTTGAATTAAATTATGTTGAAAAATATCCCGATGATATTAATCCGGTAAACGGCAGCGAAGTATTACTTAAGTATAACAGTAAACGAGGCGATTCAACATACCGTAACGCGTGTGTAGGTTATAAAGGCAAATTCGGTAAAAGCAATGCCGAGGGAAAAATGGTTTATCTTGCTTTTCCGTTTGAATCGGTTGCTTCGGCTGCGGAACGAGAGCTTTTTATACAACGACTTATAGAATATTTTGAAATTGTTATCGAAGGGGTTGATAACAAGATTACAAATCCGCCCGATAAATTTGTATTGGCTCAAAATTATCCCAATCCGTTCAACCCGAGTACAACAATTAAATATTCCATTCCCGCAAACTTAAATGGCAGGACAGCCATGCATGTTGTAACCTTAACGGTGTATGATATTTTGGGTAGGCAAGTTGCAACGCTGGTAAACAAAAAACAATCTCCCGGAAATTATCAAGTTTCCTTCTCTTCAAAAGGATTGTCTTCCGGAATATATCTTTATAAATTGCAGTATAACGGAAGGGCATTAACAAAAAAAATGATTTTATTAAAATAAGAATCGGTTTAAAATGAAAACGATATTTGTAATATTTTTTACGGCATATTCAATGCTTTACGGACAAATGTTAAACAAAAAATTTGTTGTTCAGGAAAGAAGAATCGGCAAAGCGATAAAAGCCGGTGAATTTAATTTTGCGGAATATTCTGTTAAAACAAAAGAAGGTAAAGAACTCTATCGAATTGTGGATAAAGTGGATTATGATATTCCCTTCAGCAAATTGGAAGTTTTTAACGACGGTGCCTCCGTATTGATAAATTCGTTTTACGGTAGGTTGACTTTTATTAACAGCACCGGAACCGAAACAAAAAACATCAAAATTGATAAAGAAATGGATGTTGAATATGAGCGAAATCTTTTCACGGTTGCCGATGATAAAATGCTTTTGGTTGTACTTGCAAACGAAAAAGAAAGGTTTTCCAAAATTAAAAAATACGATAAAAATGGAAATTTCCTCTCCGAATTTAAAATCGATTTTAAAAACATTACCGGAGTTGCTTTTTCCGAAAAATTAAACAGAATTTTTATTGCATATGTTATTTGGAATAATTCAGGAGGTTTCAAAAAAGAAACCGTAGTTTATAATCTGACCGGTAAAAAAATAAAATCGTTTAATGCGGGTTTTGAAAAAGGTTTTTTTGTTAATGATAAATTTGTAGGGTATGATAAAAAATCTCTTTTCTCCGTAAATTGCAATTCCTTAATTAAAGATTTTGAAAAACATTTTGAGGAAATAATACTTGCCGTTACGGTTTCCGGCTTCGAAACGGTTGCCGTTACAGCCCAACCTCCGCAGCTAAAAGAGGGAAAATGGTTTTACCGTAATCCTACAATTATAAAAATAGGGGAAAAAGGGAGAATAATAAGGAAAGAAAAAAAGAAAACAAGCCCTTTTTCCGAATATAATTTTGTGCATACGACAAAGGGGGAAAGGTTTATTGCCGGCACGGAAAATATTATTCTTAATTAAAAGTTATTTTAATAATACCATCTTTTTTACGGCGGAATAATTACCGGCTTTCAATCTGTAGTAATAAATTCCGCTATTCAAATTTTCGGCATTGAAAGTTATTTTATAATTTCCCGCACGTTGTTCGGTATTTACAAGAGTTGCAATCGTTTGTCCCAGTACATCGTAAACGTTCAATGTTACCTGAATTAAGGAGGTGGTTTTGTCCTTGGGAACGGAATATGCAATGGTGGTAACGGGATTAAAGGGATTAGGAAAATTTTGTTCCAATTTAAAACAAAAATTTTTAGCGGAAAATTTTTCAGCAGAAGTTATTTCCAATATGTCTTTTAATATCCAATTATCGGGGTCGAACTTCAAAGATGTAGGTTTGTTGTTAAGAGATAAATTAAATGTTTGTTCTTGTTTATCATTAAAAACCGTGAACATTTCATTTCCGTTTGGAGTTTCAAAAACAAGTTGAACGGGCATTGTAAAAAAGGCAGGGTTTGTATTTACGGTTTGAGTAATTGTTACGGAAACATCATAACCGTTGTTTGAAGCTTGAGAATAAGTCCAATTTATATTGTACTTGGGATAATTTTCGCCGTAAATCCATTCGCTGAAAAAGTAATTCAGATTTTTTCCGCAAACATTTTCGGCAACTCTCTGAAAGTCTTCCGTAACGGCAACACCGTAGGCAAGGTTTTCATCTGCGGCATAGGCACGCATTATGTCATAAAAAGTTTCCGTTCCAACAATACCACGCAGCATGTGAAGTATAACAGCTCCTTTTGCATAACTGCGATTGTAATTAAAAATGTTTTCCACTGTACTAATATCCTGCACCCAAACAGAACCTTTAGCCTCTTTGGCATTATACATTTTTGCTTTAATATCATTTTGATATGCCGCAAAGTCAATGGCAGCTTCGTAAAAAGCTGATTCCGAATATGTTGCAAACCCTTCGTTAAGCCAAATGTGGTGCCAATCCTTACATGTAATTTTATCGCCGAACCATTGGTGGGCAAGTTCGTGGGCAATAACACCGGGACTGAAATATCCTATTGACGTGCAAGTTTGATGTTCCATTCCGCCACTCCATTCAAATTCTGCATGTCCGTACTTTTCATCGAAGAATGGGTATTTACCGTAAAGCTCTGAGAAAATATTTAGCATTTCCACCGTTCTGTTTAATAATGCTTTTCTCTCTTCGGTTAAGTTTTCGGGATAAATGTAGTGTGTTACGTTCATTGTGTCCGAATTGTAGATAAACTTATTTTGATAAAGTTGATAATTTGTAACGGCAACCGATATTAAGTATTGTGCAATAGGATATTTGTTGTGCCATTTATATGTATGCGTAGAGCCGTTATCAACAATTTCTTCCAGAATTCCGTTGGAAACAGGAACCATCGATTTGTCTACAGTAATCCAAATATCTGCGGAATCGGCTTTGTCTGAGGGGGTATCTTTACAAGGCCACCAATCGCTTGCTCCGTAGGGTTCGCTTAAGCTCCAAATTACCGGTTGTTCGTTATGTTCGGAAAATTCAAAACTTCCGAAACCCGAATTTCCCGGTATCCCGTCATAATTTATTGCAATTGTAAATTCTTCGTTCGGTTCGTAGCTTTTGTTAAGCACAATCCCAATTCTATTGTCAACATGATTAAAAGAAAGGGTAACTCCGTTACATTTTACCGAGTGTACGGTAAAGGCATCTTGTAAGTCAATGAAGATATTTCGCAAATTTGATTTCAAACTTTTTGCGGAAATTGTTACTGTTCCGTTAATGTTGGAATCTATGTGGTTTATTGTAATGTCTAATTTATAGTAAGTAATGTCGATGTTTTTATCACCAGGGTATTGAATGTTTTTCAGTCTTTTTGTTTTGTTAAAATAATTTATTTTTGATTTTGCACAATAGTTAAAGCCATTCTGTGCAAAACCGTACGTAATAAATAATAATCCCCAAATTGTTATTAATAATCTTTTCATGGTTTGTCTTTTTTAATTAATGATTTTGTAAAATTAAAATAATCTAAACAAAATTCAATTCCATTATTTTAACTTCCAGCGTTTTTTTTTAACTTATAATAGAATTAACTAATCATTAATGAGAAATATGATGTTATCAAAAAAAAATTTTAATATTGCAATATTAATTTTAATCTTTCTTTTTATTTCCTGCTCACATCAAGAATTTGAGGTGTTGCAAGACAGCGGAAATCCTTATAATATTACAACGGAGAATGATTTAACGAAGAAAGAGATTGTTAAAAAAATTGATAATTTATATAATTCCGGTATTGAGGGAACTTTTGTCGGTAAAAACAATATAGCCATTTATTATAAGTATTTTTTACAACCCTCCCGTAATAAAGAGAAAGGGGCAATAGTTATTTCCGATGGAAGGACGGAAGCAGCGGTAAAGTATAAAGAGGTAATTTACGATCTATATAAAAACGGCTATTCGGTTTATATTCACGACCATCGCGGGCAAGGGCTTTCGGGCAGAATGGTTGCCGATCACGATATGGGGTATGTTGACGAGTTTGAAAATTACATAGATGATTTAAAAAGATTTTATAACAACTTTGTTAAACCGAATCATCATAAAAACATCTATCTTCTTGCCCATTCCATGGGCGGAGCAATCGGTGTAACATATTTGGAAGAATATCCAAATGATTTTAGAGCGGCTGCTTTCTCATCTCCAATGCTCGGATTACCTTTTCCCACTTGCCTTGTAATCGGTATTATCGGCGGAGATGAAGCGAAATATGCAATAGGAATGAAGCCGTATAAAGAAAGCATAGAACCTTTTGAAAAAAACACCTTGACTCACAGTAAAATAAGATATGAAAGGATGCTCAAAATATTTGAAGAAATTCCCAAAGCACGTCTTGGCGGGGCAAGCTATAAATGGGTTAATTGTTCGTGCGACCAGTTTGATGAAATTTTTGATGATATTGAAGAGATAGAAACTCCGTTAATTCTTTTTTCCGGAGAAGATGAAGAAATTGTTTCCACATCAGCACACCAAGAGTTTATTGAGGAATTAAAAGAAAAAGGTAAAAACGCCAAAGGATATTTTGTAAAAAAGGCAAAACACGAAATGTTAATTGAATCGGATAATGTCAGAATACCGATGCTTACTACTGTTTTAAACTTTTTTAATTCTTATAAATAATATTATTTCTGTTGTGAGATATATCACAAGAAGTAACCTTTCTTTTTATTATTCTTAAACGTTCAATTTGTTTTGTTGAACAGCTTCATGTTATTTGTGTGGATATGGCTGGGTATCCACACAAAACTTTTCAAAAGGATGGCAGAATGATATTAACGGATATTGTTTTAATTTCGGCAGGTATTTTTTTTATGGTTATTCTTTCCTTTTTCGGATTGGGATTTTTATTATCCCGTTTCGGAAAATCGGAAGTTAGCCGGAAAAACTGATTTTTTTGGTGTAAGCAATTTTTAGCAATTCCAAAAAATCGTTGTAACTAATTTCTTTTGCTCCGAACATTTTTAGATGTTCGGTTATATATTGCACGTCAACAATCGTATATCCTTTCTCCGAAAGGTGTTCGTATAGCTTTACCATTGCACATTTGGAGGCTTGCGGTACCTTTGAAAACATCGACTCTCCGAAGAATGCCCCCATTATTGTTATACCGTACAATCCGCCCACAAGATTATTGTTTTCGTAAACTTCAACGGAGTGTACATAGTTCAAATCTATTAATCGTTTATATGCTTTAATCAATTCTTCCGAAATCCATGTTTCTGCTCTATCGGCACAACCAGTTATTACTTCAAGAATATTGTAATCGTAGCGATATTCAAACGGAGCTGTTTGCATAAATTTTTTTAATGAACGGGGAATATTAAAATTTTCCGGAAGAATAACCGCGCGAGTTCGGGGCAAATACCATTCTATTTTTCCGTTTGCATCTGCCATCGGAAATGCACCCTGTGCATACATTCTAATCATATATTCCGGGTTTAGTAGTTTGTTGTTTTCCAAAAGACCGTTATATTCGTTCATTAAAAAAAAGAGTTATGAATAAAATAAATAGACAATCATTAATATACACATTATCGGCTGTATTTTTATGGTCAACGGTTGCAACGGCATTTAAAATCTCTTTGCGGGGAATGAATCATGCCCAGCTCCTTTTTTTTGCCTCGTTGGCAAGTACCGTTGCCTTGGGTTTTTTCTCAATTCGTAAAATCTCTTTTGCATCTTTGTTTTCGGTTAAATCCGTTCTACTCGGGTTTATTAATCCGTTTGTATATTATATGTTACTTTTTCTGGCATATTCGCTTTTGCCCGCTCAGGAAGCACAGCCGTTAAATTATACATGGCCCATAGTTCTTTCACTCTTTGCAGTTTTATTTCTCGGCGAAAAAATGACAATAAAAAAGATTGTAGGATTACTCTTTGCCTTTACGGGGGTTATAATTATTGCAACACGCGGCAGTCTGTCCTCTTTGGAATTTGATAATTTAAAGGGAATTATTGTCGCTTTAAGTACATCATTGGTTTGGGGTGCTTTTTGGATTCTAAATATCAAAGATAACAGAAGTAATATTATTAAATTGTTTACGGCTTTTTTTTACGGCACTCTCTTTTCGGGAATCTATCTTTTTGTTTTTGACTCTTTCAAAATTGAAGCCCCTGTATATATTTTGGGAGCTGTTTATGTGGGCCTTTTTGAAATGGGAATTACCTTTTTACTTTGGAACAAGGGACTTGAACTGAGTAAAGACAGAACAATAACGTCAACGTTTGCATATTTATCTCCGTTCTTATCGCTTCTTTTTATTGCACTTATATTAGGCGAAAAGATAAAATTTCCGTCGATACTGGGGTTGATGTTAATTGTGGGGGGAATTCTTTATCAGAATTTCAGCAAAGGGAAGAGACAAACAACGGCAAGCAATCTAAAGAATTGATGTTGATTAAATAAAAATCAAACAATAACTTTATTAGATAACTCGTTTGTATCATCCGGTTTTATCGGAAAATATTTACCCAAAATATTTCCTACTTTTTCAATAGTATTTATAACGCCATCCAAATAATGCCCGAGCTTAAATTCTTTTACCATTTCATCGCGTATATTATTCCAAACGTTTTGTTCCACCTTTGCATTAATTCCGGAATCGGCAAGAATATAAAACTCTCTTCTCGATAAAAGTATATATATTAATATTCCTGTCCTATCACGGGTTTCAGCCATGCCGAGTTTATAAAACTCATCGGCTGCCAAATCTTTAATAGGAGTGCTTCTTTTTGTGAAAGGGGGATTTTCCTTAATTGCAACACGAATTTCCCCTGCGGTTATTTTCTCCGTTTTTTTAATTGTGTCGGAAATATCAAGAAAGTCATCGTCGTCAAAAAAATGGTAAAGCAATTCGTTACTCATTATTACCTCGTGTTGAACAAAAAAAATAATTAAATGGTATATTTAAAAATTAAATTAAAAAAAATATATGAGGAATAAAATGGAATTAAAATTGAATAGATTAAAAAAATTCCAAGGGAGAAAAGGGCCCTTGTTAATAGTAATAATGGATGGAGTAGGATTCGGGCATCACGATGAATCCGATGCGGTTTGGCTTGCCGAAACACCTGTTTTGGATAAATTGTTACAATCCGATTTGCAAACAAAATTAAAAGCCCACGGCCCGGCTGTAGGACTTCCCTCCGAGGACGATATGGGAAACAGTGAGGTCGGGCATAATGCCATAGGAGCAGGCAGAATTTTTGCACAAGGAGCTAAATTGGTCCAACAATCCATCGAATCCGGAGCTATTTTTAATTCCAAGAGTTGGGGCAAAATTATAGACAGAACTTTTCGCGGTGGAACGGTACATTTAATAGGATTGTTTTCGGACGGTAATGTTCATTCTCATATAAATCATTTTGAAAAAATTGTTAAAGAGTGTGCGGTTCGTAAGGTTAAACGTGTCCGTCTTCATATTCTTTTGGACGGGCGTGACGTTGGCGAAAAGACAGCGTTAAATTACATTCGCCCGATGGAAGAATTATTAAATTCTCTTAATACCGAATATGGCGTTGATTACAGAATTGCTTCCGGCGGCGGCAGAATGGTTACCACCATGGATAGATACGAAGCCGATTGGTCAATAGTAGAGCGCGGATGGAAAGCTCATGTTTTAGGAGATGCACGGCATTTTAAATCCGCCGAAGAAGCGGTTCAAACAATGTATAACGAAAATCCCGATATTACCGATCAATATCTTGATCCCTTTGTAATTGTTGATGATAATGATAAACCGGTCGGTAAAATAAATGACGGTGATGCTGTTGTTTTTATGAATTTCCGCGGGGATAGAGCCATTGAAATATCACGTGCTTTCGAAGATGAAAATTTTGATAAATTCGACAGAGTTTTTGTTCCTAATGTTTTTTATGCGGGAATGATGGAATATGACGGCGATTCACATATTCCTAAAAATTTTCTTGTTGAACCTCCGGCTATTGACAGAACATTAAGCCAATATCTTTGTGCGGAAAAAGTAACATCATTTGCAGTTTCCGAAACTCAGAAGTTCGGGCATGTTACATATTTCTGGAATGGTAATAAATCAGGTTACATTTGTGAGGAGTTTGAAAAATATGTTGAGATACCTTCCGACAAAATTGAATTTGATAAAGCTCCTAAAATGAAAGCCGGTGAAATTACCGATACAACAATAGAATTATTAGAATCGGGAAAATATAAATTCGGTAGAATTAATTATCCCAACGGAGATATGGTTGGGCATACGGGAAATGTTCAAGCAGCAATAATTGCAATGGAAGCAGTGGACGAAGGTCTAGGAAAACTTTTACCCGTAATTGAAAAACTTGGCGGTATTGCAATTATTACTGCAGATCACGGTAATGCGGATGAGATGTTTACAGTTAAGAACGGAAAGAAAATAGTTAAAACATCACATACATTGAACAAAGTTCCGTTTATTATTTATGACCCCGAATTTAACGGAGAATATGAAATGGCGGAAGTGAAAAATCCGGGATTGGCAAATATTGCCGGAACAATTTTGAATTTATTGGGCTACGAAAATGTAGAAGACTATGAGCCGTCGTTAATTAAATTTAAATAAAAATATTGCTCTTGGTTTATTATTGCTGAATATTAAACGGATAATTATAAAACATTCTCTATTTTAGACTTGATTTTATTTTAACTAATAATAATTTTAAAATTCAATTTGCATTAATAAGGTAAAAAATGTTTTTTAAAAAAAATCTGTTTCTACTTTTATTTGCTGCTGCATTTGCTGTCGGTAATGTGCAAACGGGTGTTGCCAAATATGCCGGGGAATTTATGGCTATTGGTGTAGGAGGCAGAGCGCTTGGGATGGGAAGTGCCCAAGTTGCTGTTGTAAATGATGTTACCGCCGGTTATTGGAACCCTGCCGGTCTTGCCGGAGTTGATTATCCGCAAATTGCTTTAATGCACGACGAACAATTCGGCGGACTTGTTAACTATAATTATGGTGCGGTTGCAATCCCTTTTGGGAAAGATATGAGTTTTGGAATCAGTGCAATACGTTTAAGTATAGATGGAATACCGGATACTCGTAATGCTTTAATTGATGCAACCACCGGACAGGTTATAAACGATATTACTAATCCTAATGCAAGAATTGACCCCGATAAAATAACCGAATTCAGTAATACTGATTGGGCTTTTTACGGAACGTTTTCGAAACGACAAAATAAAAATTTTTACTGGGGGGTTAATATAAAAGTTATTAGTCGTTCTATTGCCGAATATTCTGCTCTTGGAATCGGGTTTGATGTAGGGGGATTATATCAGCCGGTAAAAAATCTTTACCTCGGTGCAAATTTAATGGATGTTACAACAACACTTGTTGCTTGGAGCGGGGGCCGAAATGAACTTATCTCTCCTACTGCAAAACTTGGCGCAGCCTATGGTTTTAATTTATTGGGGGGCAGATTTTTACCCGCCATCGATTTTAATATGCGTTTTGAAAACAGACAATATGCCTCTGCGTTTAATATGGGTGCCGTTAGTGTTGATGTATGTGCCGGCTTAGAGTACAGCTTTCGTAATCTGTTTATGATTCGTGCCGGTTATACGGATGTTAAACAATTTACTGTTGGTGCCGGCGTTAAATTGCCCAAGTTGAATATAGATTATTCCTATGCACAATTTAGCGGTTCGGAGGAAGAAACCCTTAAAGCAACTCACAGAATTTCCATTATGCTTACTTTGGAAGAACCGAAATTTTTACGCAAAGGTAATTAATTAAGTGAAACCCAAAACAGTAAATATGAAAAAATTTAAACTCCAATATATTATTGGAGTTTTTTTATTTGTTACGGCTCTTTTTTTTACAGCTTGCTCGGCAAATAAATATTCTCAATCCGATTTGAATAAATTTTTTACTAATAGCAGAGTAAAAGCAAAAACTTCTTCCGTTTCTTTTCGTGTTCCGAAAGGATGGCATACTGTTGATGCGAACAATAAAGAGTTTATTGATTTATGGTTTGTTCGTGACGATATGAAAGTTTCGCTTTCATTACTTCCTATTGTTTCCAACACAATAGAGTTATCTCTTGAAAAAAGTTATGAAACAAGTATAGAAATGAATAAAATAAAATATGGTGTTAATAATAATTTTAAAATAATTAGGGAAAAGCCGGAAATATTAAGCGGAAAAAAAATCCTTTTTTATAATTTCAAAATTGATAACAAACGATTTAGAGTTGCGGTGTTTGAATTTAACCGTAAATTTTATGAATTAACACTATACGCCAATAATGTAAATATAAGGCGAGAATATTTTATTCAGGAGCTTGTTATTTCTTCGGCAAAATAATTTAAAAATCAGGCAACATTTTTCTCTGTAATTCATCTCTTATATAAACAAAAAAAACAAGTGAAAAAATCTTCTGAAAACATAGTGCAATTTACAATTGCGTATAATCGTTATAAGACGGGTGTTTATAATTATGTTCTTAAGATGATTGGCAATAAAATGCTTTGTGATGATTTGGTGCAAAATATCTTTACGAAATTATTCGAGAATATTTTGTTGATAAAGAAAAAAGAGAGTATAAAATATTGGATTTATACAACAGCGCGGAATGAAGTCTATTCCTATTTCAGAAAAAACAAGATTGATACTAAAAATTTTGTAAATGAAGATTTATCAGAAATTGAAAAAGCATCTGATGAAAATCCGGTTTTGCAATTTGAATTAAAAGAAGTAAAAAAAATGATATTTAATGAACTTGAAAATATTTCTGTTGAACAAAAAGAAGTCTTTCTGTTAAAAGAATATGGCGGATTAAGTTATAAAGAGATTGCCGTAATTTCCGGTATTGATGAAAATTTGGTGAAAAGCAGATTGTATAAAACAAGACAAAAATTGATTAGCAGACTTTCCAAAAATTTTAAATAAAAAAGGTTTCAAAATGGATTCCGAAAAAATAAGAGAAATAATTAACAGATACTTTGATAACGACCTTGATAAAAACGAGGAAGTGTTTTTGTTTACAAATCTTTCTCAAAAGGAAGAGGCACGGGAGTATTTTAAACAAATGAATATGTTAAATGAAAACATAAAAAACACTTTCGAAGAATTTCCGGCAAGTTTGGAAGAAGATATTTTTGAGGCGACAATTAGTAGAACGACAAAAAACGGGAACTCTTTCTTTAATTTACCTGCACTGTTCGGGTATGCTTTTTCCATTCTATTATTAATAATTTCAATTATGGTTTATTCGCAAACAATGGAATATAAAAAAGATTTACAAACGAATATCCAACAAATCAATTATCAAAAAAAAGTGTTGGAAATGATGTTTAATTCTCTTCCGCCGGTGGAAGTAAAAGGCAAAGTAAATAATCAGATAATAATAAAACCAATAAGTTGAGGTAAATATGAAAAAAACAATAATGTTTTTTATTGCTCTTGCAATTGTTTTCGGTTGTAAAGAAAAAAGTAAGATTGAAATAATTCCCAATTACGAAGTTGAATATTATTCGGCTAATTCCGTAGATACTTTTGCGGAACCGTTGCAACAAAACAATCCGCAACCTATTTCTTTTGCTAAGTATATAAAAGAAATTCATAAAAAAGATAATTCGGCTGAAAATGTTTATTATCCGTTATCCGTAAGATTTTTTATCAATGAAAAAGGTAAAATTGATAAAGTTAAAATTATTAACGGTAAGTTAAATCGGGAAGTTATTAATATGTTAGAAAAAAACGGGAAAACGGATTTAAGCAAAGGGACTGAAATTTTAAAAGCGGCTCTTCCCGATATTGAAAAATTAAATTTTAAGCCTGCTGTTTTAAACGGGAAAAAAGTAAAAGTGCATGCCGATGTTGAAAAAATATATTATGCAAAAGCAAACGGCGATGTTGTTATTGCAGATTCTGAAATTAGGTTTGCAAAGTTGAAATCGGATTTTGAAGATAAACAACAAGATGATGAAACCTTTTTTGTAGTAGTTGAAGATATGCCCAGTCCGATTGGTGGTATAAAAGTAATACAGCAAAATATAGTATATCCTTCCAAGGCAAAAGCAAACGGTATTGAGGGACGTGTATATATAAAAGCGTATATTGATTCTACCGGAAAAGTTGTAAGAACGGAGGTAATTAAGGGTATCGGGTATGGATGCGACGAAGCGGCAGCTAAAGCGGTTAAACAAGTTAACTTTGTTCCAGGTAAACAAAGAGGAAAAAATGTTAATGTCCAGGTAGTTGTACCTATATTATTCAAATTGCAATAATTTAAGAAACGGAAAAGGTTTGCTTAAGCATAATTCTATTTAATAAATTGTTTGTAATGTTCATAGCGGTCAAATATTTCTCGCACATATTTGACCGTTTCTTTACCGATTGCATACCCGTATTTTACCACGGGGTCGTTGTAAAATTTTGGGTCGGATTTTTTCAAAAGAAATTTTTCCACATTATTAAACCAGATATTCGGATTTGCTCCGTATTTTTTTGCAAGTTTGCGTGCATCGCTAACATGCCGGTGCCCTATGTTGTAGGAGGCAATTACAAATTTTATTCTTTCCGTAGAGTCGGGTATTGAAGCAGCCCAAAAATCGGAGAGCCACTTTAAATAATTAGAACCGGCTTCAATGCTTTGCTCCGGATTCAATAAATTTTTTGCCCCGAATTCTTTGCCGGTTGCAGGCATTAATTGCATCAATCCCTTTGCCCCGGCCCACGAAGTTTTATGAGGATGAAATTGGGATTCCTGATAAATTAGTGAGGCAAGCAGTCGCCAATCCCATCCTATTTTTTTTGCGGCTTTCTTTATCAGATTGTCATAAGCGGAAATATGCCCGCCTGTTAAAGAAAAATATTCGCTTTGCAAACGTTGTTTAAATGATTTTCTGCTTTCAAAATATTTTTTGTAAATAACATAATATTCCGTTTTTTTCTTCATCTCCGTTAACCATTTGTTAATTGCTTTTAATAAAAGCGGGGATGTTTTCCTTACTCCCCAAGCAATCCGTTGTGGAAGTGAAAGGGGCATACTTATATCAATATTGGGATGTTGCAGTTGATAAAGTTTGGCAATGTTTTCATCTTCGACGGTATAATCTATTTTGCCGTCGGCAACCATTTCAACCAAATCCCTTGAAGTAAGTGTGTCATCGGCTTCAACAATATTCAAATCGGAGCCTATCTCTTCAGATAAATGCTTTAAACGGGTTATATGAGAAGAGCCCTTAACAACCGTAATTTTTTTCCCGATTAAATCTATGGGAGAATGAAGCAGGGTGGCGGTAATTTGGTGTAATTTCATTTTTCTCCAATTCTTCGGTTTACGTTGTACCAGTACCTGTCGTGTTGTTGTGTGATGCAGTGCAAAATTTATTCTCTTTTGACGTTCCTTTGTTACCGTAAGGTTATATGCGATTATATCACCTTTCCCCGAATTAAGCATTTCTATCATTTCATCAATGCTGCGTACAACTTTTATTTCAAGCTTTACATTAAGAGCTTTTGCCAAGCGTTGGAGCAACTCATACTCATATCCCATCGGTTGCCCCTTATAAATAAAATAACTGTAGGCATTATAACCGGTAATTGCAATAATAGTTCCGCGTTTTTGTATTTCGGGTAAATCTATTTTAACAATGTGTTCTTTGGAAATGCTGTTATATTTTTCTCCTTTCTTTTTTACGGTACATCCGAAAAAAAAGAAAATTATCGATAATAATAGAAACAATGTTCTTTTTATTTGCAAATTTAAACCTAAAGTTGTTGAAATTATGCTCGATTAAACCGAAATTACAATAAACTTTTTGAAATTACAAGGTTGACATTGTAATAATAATGAAATCGGAATATCTAAAAAAAATATAGGAATATTATTTCAATAAAACGGCAATCAATTAGTCGAAAAAAAATAAAAATTTAATGATAATTGTTTTTTTAGGGAGTATTAAATATGAGTGTGAATAAAAATTTTGTAAAATTATTTTCTTTGTTGTTTTTTATACAATCATATCTGTTTGCAAACATACGTATAGAGCCGTTACCGAAAGGTGTTTCGGTTTTTTGTTTAGATAACGGTTTGGAAGTTTTGCTTATAGAAAATCCGGCTTTACCTATGATTGGGGTAAATACTGTTGTAAAAGTAGGTTCGGCATACGAAACCTTTTCCACAAGCGGAATGAGCCACATGCTTGAACATCTGCTTTTTAACGGAACTTCAACAATGACACAACGTGAACTATATGATGCGGTTGATAAAATAGGAGGTTACAATAATGCCAACACTTCCGAATATTATACAAATTTTATGATGGTAACTCCTGCAGATAAAATTAAAGAGGGAATGAAAATACAAGCCGCAATGCTTTTTGATTCTGTTTTGCCCAATGAAAAATTTGAAAAGGAAAAGGGAATTGTTCTTGAAGAAATTGCCAAATCTCTTGCCAATGGTAACGAACAACTTTATCGTAACGAAATAGATGTTCTTTATAAAGGGCACGCTCTTTCATTACCAACATTAGGTACCTACGAAACAATAAGAAATATGAACAGAGATTATGTTTATAATTTTTATAAAAATTATTACGTTCCTAACAATATGCTTATGAGTGTAATAGGCAAATTTAACACCAACGAAATGATTGCTTTAATAAAAGAAATATATGGAAAAAAAGCCCCCGGTATTGTAAGGAAAACAAATCGTTCGGAATGGGCAACGGGATTCCAAGCTCCGATGATTAGCAAAATTAACAATGTAAATAATCGCTATTATAAAGGAGATAAAACTCATTTGCAATTATATTACGGTGTTAATAATCATTCTGCCGCATTTTTTGATTTGTTGGCAATATCATTGAAAAAAATAAAAAGCGATTTCGAAAAAACTTTACAAAAAAAATTCCCGAATGAAATTGTTTCGGTCGATTTTTCAACTTTAAATAATCCGGTGAAAAGCTACATCGGAATTGATTTAACATTAAACGATGAAACAAGCATTAATACCATTGCTCAATACAGCAATAAGCAAATAAAAAAATATGATTTATCATTATCCTCTAAAACAATTGAAAGCGAAGCAATAAAATCTGAAACAGCTTTTTTAAAACAGATAGAAAAACCACACATGTTTGGTATTTACAATGCGGATAAGATAGCAAAAGAAGGATTTGAAGCCATATTAAATTCTTTTAGCGGCAATGAGATATTAGCCGCCGGAAAGATTTTAAAGACTTTTAAAATTACAAACTCACCGCAAATTATTATTCAGCACCCTTTTGTAGATAATAACGGTATCCAAGTAAAAATAAAAACCAAACTTTTTAAAAACGATAAAAAAAGTGCTGCGGTAATTGCAAAACAAAATTCGGCAAGCAACTTACTTGCAGTTCATTATCTTTTCAAATACAAAGCCGAACACGAAAGAAAATACGGAAACGATATTGCAAAAAAATGGCACAAAGCATTCGGGAACAGAATGCAAACCCCGGGAAAAAAGAAAGAATACAGCAAAT
Source organism: uncultured Melioribacteraceae bacterium (assembly GCA_964617555.1). Taxonomy (GTDB): domain Bacteria; phylum Bacteroidota; class Ignavibacteria; order Ignavibacteriales; family Melioribacteraceae; genus 1-14-2-50-31-20. The sequence goes on from CAZTYP010000102.1 coordinate 60,558, forward strand.
ACGGATTAACTTTTGTTGTAAATGATAATCCGTTTATTCCGATGGATAATATCTATTTAAGTCCTACATTTGGGTATATTCGCGTTGAGGGCTTGGCTTCGGATATTAAAGGAGCAATCGAATTTTTAAATAAAGAAATAATGAATTTTCTCCCGACCAAGGAAGAATTTAATAATGTTAATAAAGAAGGAATGCCTTTTATGGCGGGCAGAAAAAACAAGGCGAAAGAAAAGTTTGACAGAGCTTATGAAACTCTTATTCTTCAACCGGTTATAGATACGCGAAATATTAAAATTTTGGATTATAATGCTTTCTTACAATTCGGGAAAGAATATTTTACTCCGAACAATATTATTGTTTCTGTTGTTTCAAAAGAGAATCCCGATACAATTAATAGTTATTTTTCAGAATTTAATTCCACTACGGAAAACCCTTTTACCGGACTTGCAAAAGAGCGGGGTTTTAAAAAATGGAACGAGCCCAAAACCATCGAAGAAAATGGAGGCGGAGAACAATCATATACTTTCTTTGGTTTTGTTAAAAACTATGAGAATAAAGACAAAGCGGCATTAACAATTCTTTCGTTAATGTTACGAGATGATATTATTTTTAATATCCGTGAAAAACAAGGATTAGCATATAGAATGTTATGCGGAATAAAAATGGTGGGCAATAAAGCTCTATTCTATGTTGAAGTACCGACACAACCGCAAAATGTTGAAAAACTTGTCCCTCAATTCCCGAAATTATTTACTCCGGAATTTGCAAACAAAATAACCGAAGAAGAGTTAACAAAAACAATTAATATGTATCTCGGTAAAATGATGTTCAGAAGACTGTCGAGTATTAACCAGGCATATTACCTTGCCCATTCGTTATATTACGACGGAAATATAAAGAGCGACGAGGAAAATTTGCATGCATTAAAAAAGGTAAAGTTATCGGATGTTCAAAAAACAGCAAGAAAATATTTAATTATTAAAAATCCTGTTCAAATAATAATTCATTAATTCTAAAAAACGGATAACAAAATATTTCGGTTTTAATCCGTTTTATTTTAAGGAGAAAAAATGGTAAAAAAAATTCTAATTATATTTTTTATTGCATTATCATTAAGTGCGCAACAGAATTTAATTCATCACGAAATAACAGCTACGGCAGAACCTGAAAACTCTTTTATTTCGGTTGTTGATGAAATAACCATTCCCGCAAATATGTTAGAAGATTCAGTTGTTTTTAAATTACATAGCGGCTTAAAAATCACAAACAATCCCCTAATAATAAATACCGGAAAGAGTGTTGATGCCGAAGATATCGGAATGGATAAAGATAATAATGGGGGGGAAAACAAATTAATATTAAATCTTTACAAATTGAACATTCCGAAAAACCACAAAGGCGATTTTAAATTTACCATTAAATACGGCGGCAAAATAGATTCTCCCGTTAAACAAAGCACCGAAAATTATGCAAGAGGATTTAGTGAATCTCCGGGTATTATTTGGAAAGAAGGAATTTATCTTGCCGGCTCTACCTTTTGGGTCCCATATTTCAACGATAGTCTTATAACATTTAATCTTACAACAACAGTTCCCGAAAATTGGAAGACGGTTTCCGTTGGCAAACGAACCACAGATAAAACAGAAATGGGAAAACATATTGAAAGATGGGAATCTTCCACACCGCAGGAAGAGGTCTTTTTAATTGCAGCGGCATTTAATGAATATTCCTATTCGATGGGGAATATTAAAGCAATGGCATTTTTACGTACACCGGACGAAGCATTGGCAAACAAATATCTTGAAACCACCGCTCAATATATGGAGATGTATCGTAACTTAATAGGTCCGTATCCTTATACAAAATTTGCGTTGGTAGAAAATTTTTGGGAAACCGGTTACGGTATGCCTTCGTTTACTTTGCTCGGAGAAAAAATAATTCGCTTTCCGTTTATTCTTCATTCCTCTTATCCGCACGAACTTTTACATAATTGGTGGGGAAATTCGGTTTATGTGGATTTTAATAAGGGAAACTGGTGTGAAGGAATAACCGTTTATATGGCAGACCATCTGATTAAAGAGCAAAGAAAACAAGCTGTTGAATATAGACGTGCAACATTACAAAAATTTACAAACTATGTTACACCCGCAAACGATTTTCCTTTAAGTAAATTTCTTTCACGATACGATGCTCCTAGCGAAGCAATAGGTTATGGCAAAAGCATGATGATGTTTCATATGCTTAGAAGAAAAGTCGGCGATGAACTTTTTATAAAAGGATTTCAAAAGTTTTATCGTGATAATAAATTTAAACGGGCTTCGTTTGATGATATTAGAATAGCTTTTGAAGAAGTAACGGGAGAAAAGTTAAAATGGTTTTTTGACCAATGGGTAAAACGAACCGGTGCTCCGCAAATAGCTTTGGAGAAAATTAAAATCAGAAATATACGGGATTTTACAAATGTTTCTTTTACAATAAAACAAATTCAATCGGATAGCCTTTTTTATATTGATCTTCCTGTAACTTTTGTTACGGAAAAGGGAACGGTTACCAAAATTTTTGAAATGAACAGTAAAGAAGAACGTTTCAATTTTTCCACTCCATATGAACCGTCCGAAATATTGATTGACCCGCAATTTGACGTTCTCAGAAAATTGGACCCTAAAGAAACACCCCCAACAATTACCGAGTTATTCGGGGCTAAAAAAACTCTTATTCTGTTGCCGGAAAAAGAAGAAAACAAATACAATGAATTTGTTTCCGATTGGATAAAAGGCAAAGAAGAAAAATATATTATTAAAAAGGATAACGAAATTGAAAAATTACCTCAAGATAAATCTGTATTAATTCTTGGGATAGAAAACAAATTTACTAAGACAATTAATTCGGAATTGAAGAAATACAATTCGGTAATTCAATACAATAAAGTTGTTTTAGGAAAGCGAGAAACAGTAATCGATAGTACGGAGGTTTTTATTATAACCGAGCATCCTCTTAACACCAATAAGGTAATTGCGTTTTTGTCTGTTGGAAATAATAATGCCATACACGGCCTTATCAGAAAACTTACGCATTACGGCAAATATAGTTATCTCGTTTTTACCGGTAATGAACCTGTAAATATTATCAAAGGGCAGTGGGATGTTGTAAATTCTCCGCTTGTAAAGGTTTTGAATGGTAATTCAAAAACAAAGGCTGTTTTTGAAAAAAGAGTTCCTCTTGCTACATTAGCCCCGGCGTTTTCTTCCGAACGAATGATGGAAACAATTAAATTTCTTGCTTCCGACAAATTAAAAGGCCGCGGTATTGATATGCCGGAAATTAACGATGCGGCGGAATATATTAAAAATAAGTTTGAGGAATGCGGACTGTTGCCCGGAGCAGATAACGGCACATATTATCAAACATGGGTGCAAAATGTTTTAAATAAAAAAAATTTGAAATTAAGGAACGTAATAGGAATTATTCCCGGTAACAATGATAATTTAAAAAATGCTCCTATCGTAATTTCCGCCCATTACGATCATTTGGGATTTGGTTGGCCTGATGTAAGAAAAGGGAACGAGGGTAAAATTCACAACGGAGCAGATGATAACGCCAGCGGAGTTGCGGTATTATTGGAATTAGCTAAAACTATCGGGAAAACATTAAAACCTGCACGAACAATTATCTTTATTGCATTTACCGGAGAAGAAGCCGGATTGGTAGGCTCTCGATATTTTGTTAATAATTACAAAAAATATTCCGTGCAAAAAATTCTTGCAAACTTAAATTTAGATTCGGTTGGAAGAATGTTAAATAAAAAACTTATGATAATAAACGGCAACACGGCTCGTGAGTGGAAGTTTATATTTATGGGTACTGAATTTACAACGGGAATACCGACAGAATTAATATCTCAAAACTTGGATGCCAGCGATCAGATTGCCTTTATCGAAAAGGGAATACCCGCAGTCCAATTTTTTGTAGGACCTAATCAAGATTATCATAAACCGACCGATGATGTTGAAAAAATAGATCCCGACGGATTGGTAAAAACGGCAACGGTTGCAAAAGAAGTTCTTGCATACCTTGCGGAAAGGAGCGAACCTCTTCTGTTTACCGGTAAGAAAAAAAATATTATTCCAAGTGCGGATATTCCCATGCAACCAAAACAGATAAGGAAAGTCTCTACGGGAATAATGCCTGATTTTACTTATTCCGGTAAAGGAGTAAAAGTTGGTGGTGTTTCGGAAGATTCTCCCGCTGCCGTTGCCGGAATTTTAAAGGAAGATATTATAAAAATTTTTGACGGTAAAAAGGTAAAAGATTTACGCGGTTATACAAAGTTATTAAAGGAAAAAAATCCCGGAGAAACAGTAATAATTATTGTTGAACGCAACGGTAAAAAGAAAAAATTTAATGTGAAATTAAGCGAGAGATAATAAAAAGAAACTCCGCCCTTTATTCCTTATTGGAGGGCAGAGTTTCCGAAGAGGAACAAACTATTTTAACAGATATGTTATTCCCAAACTGAAAGCGTTAACATCCATCTGATGAATTCCGGGCATTGCGTTTACGGCATTCATTTTAATATTTCTTTCCGCTCCGAAAAGATGTTCAAATGCTCCGGTAAAACAGAAATTACCGGTTTTAAATGAAGCTCCTACCGTTGCAACGTGATTTGTTGATGAAGGAAATAAAATATTAACGGTTTCATCAGGTGCCGGAGCGGGGTCGTAATAATATCCCACTCTGTATGTAAACGCTTCGTTAACAGAATGTTCAAAACCGGTGCGTATTTGCAATTTGCTCTCCCAATTCATTACGAATTCTCCGTTTGAGTGCCAATCCTTATATTCCGCAACCATTTTATCTAAAGAGCTCCAATTACTGTATTGACCGTCTAATGTAATTGTCATTTTTTCATTGGGTTTAAAAGCTAATCCGGCTCCAACCCACATAGGCCATGTTACGTCTCTGTCAAAATCACTTTCTGTAATTCCGGTTAACTTTGCCGTTCCGCTCATTGTAACTTTTGTTGATGTACGGAAGGATGCTCCGAAAGAGAGTTGTTTGTTTACAACGTATTTAAGCCCTATTGTTGCACCGTATCCCAAGCCGGTAGATTCTTCTTCGTATTGCGGAAGAGTATCGGGGCGATTGTCGCCGTTGGTATCAAGCATATCGTCGTGTGGGCGTTTAAGTTCAAATGTTGCATAATAAACATTAATTGCTAACCCGATTGAAAAATTATCGGAAACCTTATATGCAACTGCCGGAGAAAAATTCATAACACCGATTTTAGACATCCACTCGAATGGGCCCAACACCATATCGGGGACACCGTCTCCATTTAAATCAATGGAAGTTAATCCCAGCAACTCCTTTCCGTCCCATTCGGTTCCTAATCCCGCAGGAACGTAAGCTCCCAAAGCCAAAGAGAGTTTACCGAAATTATAATTAAAAATAACATTGGGTGAAATGTAATGATTTGTAATTCCCGTTGCATCTACATGAGCCGCATCCATTTTGTAAGTTGTTAAAGGTACAACATCCGTTCCGAAAATCAAAACGGAACTGCGTTGACCGGCTAAACCTGCGGGGTTCCAATAAAGAGCTGTTGCATCGTTTGCCAAGCCGATAAAAGCTCCGCCCATACCCAATGCACGCGACCCGACACTGTTAAGAGATAACCCGTTGGCGTAAGTAAAACCGCTTAAAGCAATTAACAAAGCCGTAATAATTAAAGTTCTTTTTTGTCCCATTTTTTCTCCTTTTTTTATGAGTGTGATTTAGTTGATTATTTCGAATAATCTTTCCCTAATAGTGCTTTTTTTATGGATTCATCAAGTATTCCCGGCATACTCATGTGATTCATAAAGGCGGACATACCCGCATCCCAGAAATACATATCCATTCTGAACATTTCTCGTTGTGTATAAACTTTTGTTATACCGTTATCTTTAATGATTAATATTTCAATCGGATATGCAGCTGCATGATCTATACCGGGGCATCTGTTGGTTTTATTTTCTCTTGATACACCTGCAATATGAAACGAAACCCCTTCTGTTCGCGGACGTGTGATGCCAAGCAGCAATGCTTTTCCGTCGTTTGAAGATGTTTTGCTGATAATTTTCCAATGTAAATCTTTTTCCGGATTTGGTGACCAACGATATTCTTTATCCTCGTCCGTTGGTATAAATTTTTTTATGTTGGATTCAAAAAAAGTTTGTACTTCGGAAATCGATTTTTGTGAGGAATAAATTTCCGGGAATTGTTCTTCATCATTAAAAAAAGTCATAGGCCCGACCATCATAAACATATCTTTGGAAGATTCCGCCAAGTCATCGTCATCACGGATTGGTTCCATAACGGTTGTAACTTTTTTACCCATGTTTAAGGTGTGCAACAAGGTAATTAAATTGTTCTTAAACTCGGTCATTTTTGTTACAATTTTGTTGTATTCTTTTTCTTTATCGTTTTCGTACAAATCGTTAAAAATAATTCTTGCAATAGTTTCAGGGTCTATTATAATTATATTAACACCATTTTCGTTTTCATAAATTCCCACTCTTAAAAAACCGCCTATTAAATACTTATTCCCGAACAAGGTAAGTATGTCCCGATATTTCTCGGAAGAAAAAACAATTAAATTTGCTTTAAATCCGCAAAGTTCTTCTTTCTCTTTTTTTACATAATCGGGCGTGGTAAGTTTACCGTTAAACAATATTTCGTAGCTGTTTTCTTTTAATAAATCAACTACTGATGTTGTAACTTTTGAAATATCTTTTTTGATTAATTCGTGTGTTTTTAAATATATTCCGTGTTTCGAAGCTATTACCTGAAACGCAAGCAACACAACAATAAAAATTATTTTTTTAATCATTTTATCTCCTTTTTTATTATTGAAGCAGTTCTTTTAATTTTTGTTTTATGGATTCACAAGTTTCAGTTTCCAGATAGACCCGACATTCTCTGCAAGAGCGGGTTTTATGATAATTTTCTTTATATCTATACATCCAGCACGGTTGTATAAAAGAATTATAGGCATTACAAAGTTTACGCTCTTTTTTTGAACAATTAGTGATAGACCAGCAAGGTATTAAGCTCAAAATTTTTTTTATTCCCTGAATATTAAGATTTCCTCTTTTTATGGAATGTCGAATGCACTCTATCCTTTCAATATCCGCATCGGAATAGAGTCGTTGACCGCTCGGTTTTTTAAAAGGAATAAGTAATCCTTCTCGCTCGTACATTCGTATTGTATGAACGGAAATGTTAAGTAAATTAGCTGCGGTACTTATTGTATATATCGGAATGTTTTTATCTTTTGTCATTATCTGTTATGAATAATGCATATAATAATTGTTGATATTGTTTGATATCAACAACCTTGCCAATATTTTACCTTGATAAATTATATGTTTGGCGAAGTTTTGGAAGGAGGAATTTCTTAAAAGTAAGAATTGTTGTGTGAAAAATATTATTATCAAGAAAATTATTTGTTGCTAAAATTTTTTAGTCCCTTTTTTATAAAAAGGTTTTGCAGCTTGTTTTTATTTTAAAATTTTCAATCTAATTTTAGAAGGTAATTTTTTTGAATAATAAATTTTGTGTGTAGCTTTTTTAAAATCATTTGCGTTAGCTTTAAAAATATCGGTAAATGTTTGCGGATTTCTGTCGAATAACGGGAACCAACTGCTTTGGATTTGCACCATTATTTTATGCCCTTTTAGAAAGGTATGAAACGAATCGTTTAGTTTAAATTTAACTTTTGTTATTTTGTTAGGTAAAAACGGTTTAGGGTTTTCCAAACTTTTTCTGAATTTTCCGCGAAATATATCGCCCCTAATTAACATTTGGTAATTAGCCATTGTTGTTCCGTTTTCCGTTACTTCCGTCAGATTATTCGGGAAAACATCAATTAGTTTTACAACCCAATCGGCATCGGTACCGGTGGTGGAAACAAATAATTCAATTCCTATGGGACCGGCGATTGTAATATCTTTTTCGAGCGTATCTGTTTCAAAAAAAATTACGTCGGGACGAGCAGAGGCAAAGCGTTGGTCTTCCGTGGGATAATTTTTATTATACATTTTATTTGTTTCGTGAAATAAAGCGGTGTAGGGAACGGGGTTTGCCGGATCGCTCAGATATTCAGTAGTTCCCGCTTCAATTTTTTCTCTTGTTTTTTGTAGCAATTTATTGTGGTTGCTTAAATAAAAGTTTACGAATTCGGAATTTTCGGGAGGCCATTTTTCAAATTTGCACCATTCATTGGCCCCTGTTTTGTATGCGTAAACCTCAGGCAATGCCGGCTTTGTATCGGATTTTAAGAAATGTTTAAAAAATTTCAGTTCAATGTTTTTTCTATAAAAATCGCTTGTATTCTCTCCGAAAATCATATCCCCCAAATGATCGCCGTTATTTCGTGCCCACCCCCCGTGAATCCATGGGCCCATTACTAAAATATTATATGTATTAGGATTTTTCCGTTCTATTGTTTTATATGTGTTTAATGCTCCGTACAAATCTTCACCGTCAAACCATCCTCCTACGGTCATTACAGCTGGCTTTACATTGTTGAAATAATTCAATGTGTTTCGCGACTTCCAAAAATCATCGTAAACGTCGTGTTCGGTTATGTCATTCCAAAAAGGGATGGAATGATGAAAATATTTTTCGTTTATATTTTTAAGAGGTCCGATATTCAAAAAATAATTATATGCATCTCCCGTTAGATTAACAATTCGTTTTGGCCATTTGGTGTGTGGGCTTTTGCGTTCAATTCCGAAACCGGAAAAGAAAACATAGGAAAGTGAAAGAGTAAAGGCTCCGTTGTGGTGCATATCGTCTCCCGTAAACCAATCGGCAATAGGGGCTTGGGGCGAAACCGCTTTTAGTGCAGGATGAGAATCGTTTAACGACATGGCCGAATAAAACCCCGGATATGAAATTCCGTAAATTCCTACACGCCCGTTATTATGAGGGATATTCTTTACAAGCCAATCTATTGTATCGTAAGTGTCGCTTGCTTCGTCGGTTTGTTTGCCGTATTTGTTAGGAATATACGGGCGCATATTAACGTATTTTCCTTCGGACATAAATTTTCCGCGAACATCTTGATAAACGAAAATAAATTTTTCTTTTGTAAGATGTTCGGGGAAATGCCTGAATTTTTCTTTTTTATATGGACCGGAACCGTACGGTGTGCGGGTAATTAAGAACGGATATTGTATGGAAGTATCTTTGGGTGAATAGACGACGGTATATAATTTTATTCCGTCCCGCATCTCTATCATAAAATCTTGTTTTGTGTAGAGTTGTTCAAAAGATTTTGTTTGTGCAACAAAAACAACTGATAAAAAAAACAAAAAAAATATTGTTTTTAATTTCACAGTTTCACCTATATTTTATCCGGTTCATATCCTAAGATGGGTTCCAGCCATTTTTCAACTTCGTTAATACTCATATTTTTACGTTTTGCATAATCTTCAACCTGGTCGCGTAATATTTTACCGACGGCAAAATATTTTGCTTTTGAACTTGCGAAACAGATAGCCGTAACGGAAGCCGCCGGATACATTGCCAATGTTTCGGTTAATTTGATTCCGGTTTGTTTTTCAACATCAAGCAAATTAAAAAGGGTTAATTTTTCCGTATGGTCGGGTTGTGCCGGATATCCCGGGGCGGGACGGATTCCAACATATTTTTCGGCAATTATTTCGTTGTGTTGCAAATTTTCTTTTGCCGCATAACCCCAAAGCTCTTTACGTATTTTGTGATGTAATAATTCCGCAAAAGCTTCCGCCAATCTGTCCGCAATGGATTTAACCATAATTATATTATATTCATCGTGCTCGGCGGTAAATTGTTCTATCAGTTTTTCAATTCCTAAACCGGTAGTTACCGCAAATATTCCTATATAATCATTAATCCCGGAATTTTTAGGGGCAATAAAATCGGCCAATGCAAGGTTTTTTATACCCTCTGCTTTTTTACTTTGTTGACGCAAGGTGTGGAGTGTTGCAATAGTTTTTGTTGCGGTTTTGTCGTAATATATTTCAATATCATCTTCTAAAGCGTTGGCGGGGAAAAGGCCCAATACTCCGTTTGCGGTAAGGGTGTTTTCAATTATAATTTTATTTAATAAAGATTGTGCATCGTTAAAAAGTTTATTTGCTTCTTTCCCGAATTTTTTATCGGATAAAATTTGCGGGTATTTACCTTTTAATTCCCAAGTTCTAAAAAAGGGAGTCCAATCTATAAATTTTGCAATTTCATCAAGGGGATAGTTATTGAAAGCGGTTATTCCCAATTTATTCGGTGCAATAATTAATTCTTTTTCCCACTCTATTTGAAGTTTATTTTTACGGGCTTCGTTAAGCGTGATATATTTTTTATCTTTTTTATGATTGGAATACTTTTTGCGGAATTGGGAATATTCTTTTGCAATCTCATTAGCATATTCGTTTCGCGTGTTTTTATTCAGAAGTTTGCTGGTTATTTGCACACTTCTGGATGCATCTATTACGTGTACGGTTATGCCGGAAAATTCCGGGGCAATTTTTAATGCCGTGTGGGCTTTGGAAGTTGTTGCTCCTCCAATTAATAATGGAATTTTAAGATTGCGTCTTTCCATTTCAGCTGCAACGTTTACCATCTCTTCCAACGACGGGGTAATTAGTCCGCTTAAACCGATTGCATCTACGTTATTATCAATTGCCGCTTGAATAATTGATTCCGTCGGCACCATTACACCTAAGTCTATTATTTCAAAATTGTTACAACTTAATATTACGCCAACAATATTTTTGCCGATATCATGAACATCCCCCTTAACGGTTGCCAATAAAATTTTTCCGGCTTTTTCAGTCTTGCCCGTATTTATTTTTTCTTCTTCTATATAAGGCAAAAGATATGCAACCGCCTTTTTCATTACTCTGGCACTTTTAACAACCTGGGGCAAAAACATTTTTCCCTCGCCAAATAAATCGCCTACTATATTCATTCCGTCCATAAGGGGTTCTTCAATAACACGTATTGGAGATTTATATTTATTGCGAGCTTCTTCCACATCTTCTTCAATAAACTCCGTAATTCCCTTAATTAATGCATGTTTCAAGCGTTCTTCAACTGGGGCGCTTCTCCATTCAAGTATTTTTGTTTCGTCTTTGGATTCTCCTTTAACTCTTTCTGCAATTTCTATTAAACGTTCGGTGGCATCTTTCCGTCTATTTAAAATTACATCTTCAACGCGTTCCAGTAGATCTTTCGGAATTTCCTCGTAAACTTCCAATTGTCCGGCGTTTACAATTCCCATATCCATACCTGCTTTTACTGCATGAAAAAGAAAAACCGAGTGCATTGCTTCGCGTATTCTGTTGTTGCCCCTGAAAGAGAAAGATAAATTGCTAACACCGCCGGATACATGAACATAAGGAAGATTTTCTTTTATCCATTTGGTTGCCCGTATAAAATCAAGAGCATATGTGTTGTGTTCCTCAATACCTGTTGCAACCGCAAAAATATTCGGGTCAAAAATAATATCTTCCGGCGGAAATCCGACTTCATTAACAAGAATATTATATGCTCGTTCGCAAATTTCAATTTTACGTTTAAAACTATCGGCTTGCCCTTTTTCGTCAAATGCCATAACTACAGCGGCGGCTCCGTATTCCATTATTTTTTTTGCATGAATTTTAAATGCATTTTCTCCCTCTTTTAAACTAATGGAATTTACAATTCCTTTTCCCTGTAAACATTTTAATCCCGCCTCTATCACACTCCACTTCGAAGAATCAATCATAATAGGCAGTTTTGCAATTTCCGGTTCCGAAGAAACCATATTTAAAAAGTTAACCATTGATTCTTCGGCGTTTAACATTGCGTCATCCATATTTATATCAATTATTTGCGCACCACCTTCAACTTGGTGTTTTGCAACGTCCAATGCCTCTTCAAATTTTTCTTCGCGTATTAAGCGGGCAAATTTTCGTGAACCGGCTACATTTGTTCTTTCTCCGATATTAATAAAGAGTGAATCTTCTTTTATTACCAGCGGTTCCATTCCGCTTAAACGTAAATGTTTTTTTATCTTTTTAGGAACACGGGGTTTTACCTCTTCAACCATATTTACAAACGCTTTGATGTGTTCCGGGGTAGTACCGCAACACCCCCCGACAATGTTAAAAAAACCGTCTTTTGCGTAATCGTTAAGCACATAACGCATATCATCCGGAGTTTCATCATAATTACCAAATTCGTTGGGTAATCCGGCATTCGGGTAAAGAGAAACGTAGCAATCGGAAATACGGGAAAGCTCCTCAATATGGGGTCTCATTTGTTTAGGGCCTAACGAACAATTCAAACCGATGCTTAAAAGATTTTTTGTATTGGCAATTGAAATATAAAACGCTTCTGTGGTTTGACCGGAAAGAGTTCTACCGCTTTGATCAACAATGGTTCCGGAAATCATTATAGGCAAAGAAATCCCGGCTTCGTCGAAAATTTCATTTATTCCTATTAATGCGGCTTTTGCAACAAGGGTATCAAAAACGGTTTCCACAAGCAGAATATCGGCACCGCCGTCAAGCAAACCTTTTGCCTGTTCTTTAAATGCGTTTTTCATTTGGTCGAATGTAACCGCACGATATCCCGGATTATTAACATCTGGTGAAAGAGAAAGTGTTTTGTTGGTTGGGCCCATAGACCCGGCAACAAATCTGGGTTTGTTTGGGGTTTGTTCGGAAAATTCGAGAGCGGCTTTTTTAGCTAATTTTGCCGATTGGAAATTAATTTCGTACACAAATTTTTCTGTTTTATAATCCGCTTGCGAAATTGATGTTCCGTTAAAAGTATTTGTTTCTATAATATCGGCCCCCGCTTCCAAATATTTGCGATGAATATTTAAAATTATTTCCGGTTGAGTAAGAGAAAGTATATCGTTATTTCCCTTTAAGTTTACATAATGATTTTTAAATTGCTCACCTCGATAGTCCTTTTCGGTTAACATATGTTTTTGTATCATCGTTCCCATTGCACCGTCAAGAACCATTATTCGTTTTGCAAGTATTTCTTTTATTTCATTAATTCTATTCATTTTGTTTTCTTGTTTCCATAATTTTTTTGAAGCTAAATACAAATATACCTAAATTTGTTCTCTAATAGAATTTAAGAATAAACAGGAGCAAAAATGATAATTGTAACCGGAGGTGCGGGTTTTATTGGTAGTGCGTTGGTTTGGAAATTAAATCTGTTGGGTGAAGAAGAAATCATTATTGTTGATGAACTTGGTACGGATGAAAAATGGAAAAATCTTACAGGTCTTAGGTTTATTGATATTTATCATCCCGAAGAATTTATTGCAATGATACTTAATAATGCTCTCCCGTTTGAAATAGATACTATTTTTCATTTGGGCGCGTGTTCAGCAACAACCGAAAAGGATGCCGATTATTTATTACAAAACAATTATCATTATTCGCAAGACCTTGCAAAATATGCGGTTACAAATCGCGCAAGATTTATTTATGCTTCTTCTGCTGCAACATACGGCGACGGAGTACTTGGTTATGATGATAATGAACAAGAACTTAATAAACTACGTCCTTTAAATATGTATGGTTATTCAAAACACCTTTTTGATTTGTGGTTGCATAAAACCGGTTTTAACGAAGAAGTTGTTGGTCTTAAATATTTTAATGTTTACGGACCTAACGAATATCATAAAGGAGATATGCGGAGTGTTGTTCATAAAGCATTCGGACAAATTATGGAAACCGGCAAGGTTAAACTTTTTAAATCCTATAATCCGGATTATAAAAACGGTGAGCAAAAGAGGGATTTTATTTACGTGAAAGATGCTGTTGATATGACACTTCATTTTTACGAACACAAAGATAAAAACGGATTGTTTAATGTAGGAACCGGTAAAGCCGAAACATGGATTAATTTGGTTACCGCCGTATTTAGTGCCGTAGGTAAAGAGCCTAATGTTGAATTTATTGATATGCCCGATAATTTAAAAGAGAAATACCAATATTTTACCGAAGCTAAAATTGAAAAAATAAGAAGTGCCGGCTACTCCAAAAAAATATCCTCGTTGGAAGAAGGCATTTTCGATTATGTAAAAAACTATCTGTTACCTAATAAATATTTGGATTTTATTTAATTTATGATGGGGAAAAGATGAAATTAGCAACTCTGCTTTATGTTCAAAAAGATGATAAAACATTAATGCTTTATCGTAATAAAAAGGAGAACGATTATCATAAGGGTAAATGGAACGGTCTTGGAGGAAAATTTGAACAGGGTGAATCTCCGGAAGAATGTGCATTGAGAGAATTAAAAGAAGAATCCGGACTTATTGCCAAACGTTTGGTGTTAAAAGGGCATATAACTTTTCCGCTTTTTGACGGAATAGACGATTGGTATGTTTTCGTTTTTACTATTCCCGAATTTGAAGGGGAACTAAGTAGTTCCGACGAAGGGGAATTGGAATGGATTCCCAATAAAGAATTAAAAAAACTAAATCTTTGGGAAGGAGATAAATATTTTATTGATTGGCTCTTTCAAAATAGAGTTTTCAGTGCAAAATTTAATTATAATAACGGTAAATTGATTGATTATTCTGTAAAGTTTTATTCTTAAAAAATAGGGGCTTTTTTAAAATAAAAAAACCGACTTGCATTTTCAGCAAGTCGGTTTTTTATTAAACTGTTATAACTATTATTGATAGTTAGATGAGAATACTACAGAGTCAATACTGTTAGGATTAACATAAAGAGTAACAGTACCTTTGCTTCCGTCACTTCCGTCTTCTGTACCGGTAGCTCTAAGTGTTACAGTTTGTGCGGCAACAGTAGCTACAACATCAGCTGACATGTTAGCAGTTCTTTTTAACGAACTTGGAACGGTCCACCCTGTAAATGTGTTTCCGCCACCGCCCATTGCAGTTGGTTTTCTGTAATATTGCTGAGCCATCGAAGCTATTGTTTGTAGATCAGATACCAAAGCACTTTTGTTTGCTTCCAAACTGCTTGCTGTAAATACATTAATACCTACAACTACTGCAATACCTACGATAATTACACCTAATACGATTAATAATAATTGTTGTTGTCCCATTTTAGTCTCCTATTTTTTGTTATGGATTTTAGTTATTTATTATTTTGAAAAATATTCTTCCTTTTTAATGAATAATTGTAACTGTATAATCATTCGGGAAAACCGTCATTTTAACTTTAACAGAATCATTTCCCGTTACTACTTCATTTCCGGTTCCTACCAGAATTATTTTTTGTGCTTCAACAGAAGCGGATAAAAAGGAACCGTCTGCATTGGTTTTTAACTGGGAAGGGATTTTCCAACCGGTAAATTCCCACGCGCCGCCGCCCATGCTTTTGGGTGTTTTGTAATACTTTTGTGCATTACTTGCAAGATGTATAAGATCATTAATTATATTGTCTCTTTTTGAATCTGCCGCTCTGGCAGTAAAGACATTAATTCCAACTACAATTGCTATCCCCACAATAATGATGCCAAGAATAATTAATAATAGTTGTTGTTGTCCCATGAATAATGTTTACTTTCATAATTTATAAATAAAAAGCAAAACAACTATTGTGCCATATGAGATTTGTTTTGTTTTAACTCTCTAATCGTTAATCTAGTTTGAATATTAATGTAGATTATTTGTCGATTTATTTGTTAAAGAAAAACCATTCCTATTTGTAAGAAATAAATTTTAACATGTAAAAATTACATCTTGCAAAATATTCGGTAAAAATTACGTGTAAAATTTACAAAAGAGGTAAATTTTACACGTAATAGTTCCGGTTTAGTGTTAACAAAATTATAATAAAAGGAAAGTGCCTTTAAAATTTTTAAAGGCATTGATTGTTAAGATAATAAATTATAAACGTTATCTGAGTTTTATATGTAATTCTCTCAATTGCATTTCGTCAACTTCTGAGGGGGAATCGTCCATTAAAGAAGCCCCGCTACTTGTTTTAGGGAATGCAATAACATCTCTGATAGAGTCTTCTTCGGCAAAAAGCATTGCAAGACGGTCAAATCCGAAAGCAATTCCGCCGTGAGGAGGAGCGCCGTATTTAAAAGCATTCATTAAAAATCCGAATTTAGTTTCTGCTTCTTCTTTCGAAATACCCAACGCATCAAACATTTTAGATTGTAATTCGGAATTATGGATTCTTATTGAACCACCGGCAATTTCATTTCCGTCAAGAACTAAATCATAAGCTCTGGCGTTAACGGCAGCAGGATCCGTATCCAATTTGTCAATTTCATCAAGATTCGGGGAAGTAAACGGGTGATGCATTGCATAATATCGTCCGGTCTCATCATCCCATTCCAAAAGCGGAAAGTTTGTTACCCACAACAAAGAAGGTTTTGCATCAGGTTTAATTAATTCCAAACGTTTTGCCATTTCCAAACGTAACGAACCCATAATGGATAAAGATTTTAATTTTGGTCCTGAAATAATAAATACCAAATCTCCAGGCTTTGCACCCAAATTGAAGATTATTCCGTTTTTTTCTTCATCCGATAAAAATTTAGCAACAGGTGCTTCTAGGCCATCCTCTTTTACTCTCATCCAAATTAAGCCGCCGGCACCGAGTTGTTTAACGTAATTGGTTAATATATCAAGTTGGTTTCGTGTGTAATTTGCACATCCGGGAGCAAGTAAGCCGGTAATAATTCCGTTATTAACAAGTGAATCCTTAAAAACTTTAAATTCGGTTTTATCAAATACGTTATTAAGTGTTTTCATTTCCAAATCGAAACGAAGATCAGGCTTATCGCTTCCGTATTTTTCCATTGCCTCGTGAAAATCTAAACGTTTAATAGGGGTTTCGATGTTGTATCCTTTAATTTCCTTAAATAATTTTACCATAAGCCCTTCAACCATTTCAAAAATGTCTTCTTGATCAACAAATGACATTTCCACATCAATTTGAGTAAATTCGGGTTGACGGTCGGCTCTTAAATCTTCATCTCTAAAACATTTAACAATTTGGAAATATTTATCGAAGCCCGATACCATCAAAAGTTGTTTGTATGTTTGTGGAGATTGCGGAAGGGCATAAAATTTTCCTCTATGAATTCTGCTCGGGACAAGAAAATCGCGGGCTCCTTCCGGGGTTGATTTCATTAAATAAGGTGTTTCTATTTCAACAAAATCTATTTCATTAAAATAATTGCGAACTACATTATACATTTTGGAACGCATTAAAATATTTTTTTGCATTTTCGGACTTCTTAAATCAAGATATCTATATTCAAGACGAATATCTTCATTAACATCGTCGTTTTTTTGAATAGGGAACGGAGGTGTTTTGGCTTCATTTAAAATAATTACTTTATCAACCATCACGTCAATCATGCCGGTTGGAATATTCGGGTTTTCCGTATCCGCAGGACGTTTACGTACGGTTCCTTCAATGGCTACAACAAATTCTGAACGCAATTTGGAGCCGTCTTTATGTGTATCCGAATTGTAATTAGGCTCGAAAACTATTTGTGTTATACCGTATCTATCTCTTAAATCAATAAAAATTACACCGCCTAAATCGCGACGTGTATCAACCCAGCCGTTTAATACGACTTTTTCACCGATGTTTTTCTCTTTTAATTCACCGCAAGTGTGTGTTCTTCTTTGAAATTTCATAAATATTCATCAAATTGTTAAAAATTAGCCACAAAAATAACAAAATCGTTAGCCTATTCAAAGTATAATAATATAAAGAGAATCTTCTTTTGGTTATCAAGTGTGTTTTTATTCGGTTTTTTGGAATTTTTTGCGAAAGACAGAGGAGTTTGTTTCCGGATAAAAATTTATTGTTTAATTAATGAGTAAAATTATATGGTTTTAATAAAAAAATAAAGTATTCGGCTAACAGAATCTAAGAATACGTAAAAGGTGTCATATAATTAATTAAGGTTTGTTAGTTTTTCATCGTTACTAATTCATAATAAATTTATTATTTTAATAAATACGTTATTTAAAAGAATAGATGAATATTCCAAAAATAAAATATAAGCAACATCCAACAACAACGGAAAAATTTTATAATTTCTTTTTAAATATTTCCGGACTTACCGTTTTTAATCTTGAGTTTTTTAAACAACTTTTTTCGTTTCCGATTGAAATAGAAGAAACAAAAAAACATATGTACGAATTGGGGGTGAAAACTTTTTCCATTGTAAGTATAATGGGATTTATACTGGGGTTTGTTCTAGCATTGCAATCTTACCCTGTATTGGAAAAATTCGGTGCTACGGATTTTCTTCCTGCTACCGTTGCTCTTTCCGTTATAAGGGAATTGGCTCCAATTTTAACCGCACTTATTTTTGCGGGAAGAGTAAGTTCGGGTATTGGTGCCGAAATTTCATCAATGCGTGTTACCGAGCAAATTGATGCAATGGAAGTTTCGGCCGTTAATCCGTTTAAATATTTGGTTGTTTCGCGTGTGGTTGCCACAACATTAATTTTACCGTTGTTAACAATGTACGTTATTGCAATTGCCATGTTCGGTTCTTTTATTGCCGTAATTATGTCGGAAAATATTAATTTTATTTATTTCCAAAATGCGGTTATTTCCGCAATCTCTTTCAGCGATTTACTTCCGGCATTGGCAAAAACTTTTGTCTTCGGGTATATTGTCGGCATAGTCGGTTCGTATAAAGGATATACCGCTACGGGCGGAACGGTGGGCGTAGGACGTGCATCAACAACCGCCGTGGTTATGTCTTCTTTACTTATTTTGATTTTTGATATGGTGATGGTTAAAATTACGGTATGGCTTTGGCCGTAAAAGGAAAAAAGTTTTTATGAGCAAGCATTTAATAAAAATAAATAATCTAAAAAAAAGTTTTGATAAACTTACGGTTCTTAACGGAATTGCTTTAGAGGTAAATCGTGGCGAAAATTTCATAGTATTCGGTCAAAGCGGTACCGGTAAAAGTGTTTTGCTGAAATGTATTGTGGGGTTGCTTAAACCCGATGCCGGAGAAATTTTTGTTAATAATAAAAACATTCTCGAATTTTCCAACAAAGAGATGATGGAATACAGAAAAACACTCGGATTCCTTTTTCAAGGAGCGGCACTTTACGATTCAATGTCGGTAAGAGAAAATTTGAATTTTCCGTTAAAACGTAACTTTAATTTTTCCGAAGAAGAAAGAGAATACAAAATTGTTCAATCTCTAAAAATGGTGGGTTTGGAAAACGCTATAGATAAAATGCCTTCGGAACTTTCGGGCGGAATGAAAAAACGGATAGGACTTGCCAGAGCTATAATTACCGAGCCGGAATTAATGTTATACGATGAACCGACTACGGGTCTTGACCCCATTACATCCAAAGAAATAAGTGCTCTTATTTTGGAATTACAGAAAAAACTGGATATGACTTCAATTGTTGTAACGCACGATTTATTGTGTGCCCAAATTATTGCCGATAGAGCCATTGTTTTGCATAAAGGGGATATTATTGCCGAAGGAACTATTGACGAATTGACCGCTTCGAATAATAAATTTTTGCGTAATTTTTTTAGTAATAATATTATAAAAGAATAAAATATGAATAACCAATATCTTATTTTAGAATATTGGAAAGTTTAGGAGTAACAAATGTTGTTTAAAAGTTTGGAAGGGGCGAGACTCGGTCTTTTTATATTTCTCGGTTCCTTTTTAATAGTTATGGCAATTTTTACAATTGGCAATAAAGATTCGTTATTTGTTAACACAATTACAATTAATTCAAGATTTGAAAATGTAGAGGGGTTAAAAACCGGCTCGCCGGTTAGACTTAGCGGATATACCATTGGAAGTGTTAGTAATATTGTTCTTGCCGACGATACTTCCGGAACAGTAATAGTTACAATGCAAATTAATAAAGAACAACAACACTTTATAAGATTAGACAGCGAAGCATCAATTCAAACAGAAGGGTTGGTCGGTAAAAAAATTGTTTCAATTTCCCCTGGTTCCTCAAGCAAAGCTGTTGTAGGAGATGGGAGTTTCATCAAATCAAAAACACCGCTTAATATCACAGAAGTAATAGAAAACACACAATCAATTATTAGTTATGCTAAAGATTTAACAAAGGATTTTGCCGATATTGTTTATAAAATAAACAAAGGAGAAGGCTCAATAGGTAAACTTGTTAACGACAACGAACTATATTCGGCTTCCGTGGATATTACACAAAGTGCAAAAACAAGTTTGGATACCATTACCGCCAAGATGAACCAAATTGCCGATCTTATTGTTACAACAAACGAAGTGGCCAAAAGGGTTTTTGCCGATATTGATACCTCTACTTCCGCAATAAAAAGAATTGTTACCCGAATTGAAAACGGAAAAGGTTCGTTGGGTAAATTTGTAAAAGATAATGATGCATATGACTCCGTTAAAATTATGATTGCCAATTTAACAAAATCAACGGAAGCGGCAAAAGAAGGATTAATATCGTTTTCGGAAAATATGGAAGCTCTTAAACATAATTGGCTTTTCAAAAAATATTTTGAGGAACGAGGATATTGGAGTAAATCCGAAATAGATGATAAACTTAAACGTTTGCAAAAACAAAACGAATTATTAAACAAAAAATTGGAAGAATTAAAAAAACTGCAAAATATCAATAGTAATTAAACTAATTTTTAAATGGAAAGATTTTTTAAAATTATTGTTTTTTTTCGTGCGAAACTCTTTTTTTAGACAAAATATCGCATTAATTTTCGTTTTATGTTTAGCAAATAATATCCTTTGTTTTTAACTCGTTATATTTGTTTTTACTTTACGGATAAAAAAAACAAAATACTTTTCTTGACAGCCGTTTTAAAAAGAATAATGTTAGTATTCTCTATTTTATAAAATTTTGAATTGCATCAATTAAAATAAAAATTATATGAGCAGATTTATTTTTACCTTTGTTATTCTCTTTGCGGTTTGGCTCGGATTTACAACATCGTTAAACCCTCAAGAGTTGATAGTTGGAGCGGTACTCAGTTTATTAATTACCCTTTTTGCTTTTAAAACATTTACGGATTACGGATTATCATTTTTCCATCCTAAAAAATTATTCAATATTATTAAGTTTATATTTGTTTTTTTAATTGCACTTATTAAATCAAATTTTGATGTTGCACGTCGTGTAATAAATCCTAAATTACCAATAAATCCGGGTATTGTTACATATAAAACCCAACTCAAATCCGATACCGCAAAAGTCTTTCTTGCCAATGCAATAACATTAACTCCGGGGACCCTTACGGTTGATATAATTGGCGACGAACTTTTTATTCATTGGATTGATGTTATATCTCGTGAACCCGAAGTGATTTTTAACGAAATAGGTGCAGATTTTGAAAGAATATTAAAGGAAATATTCGAATGACAGAAACTTTCGATTTAATAGTTTTATCTATAATTGTTCTTGCCTCTGTTTTTGCGGCAATAAGAGGTTTGTTAGGTCCTACCGCATCCGATAGAATTGTTGCCTTAGATAGTTTAACAACAATTACAACTGCCGGCTTGGTAATACTCGGGCTTTATTTTGGGCGCTATATTTATATAGACGTTGCACTCATTTATGCTGTACTTGGTTTTGTAGGAGTACTTACGTTGGCAAGATATATGGAGGGAGGTTTATGATACTTACATATATCGGTGCCGGATTGGTAGTTTTGGGTGTACTGTTTTTGTTCCTTGGAGCCTTGGGAATTTTTAGAATGCCCGATGTTTTTACCCGAATGCAAGCGGGAACAAAAGCCACAACATTAGGAGCTTTGGGAACAATTATCGGAGTAGGGTTAATTCAACCCGAATGGTTTTGGAAAACCTTGATAATTGCAATTTTTATCGCAATTTCTAACCCGATAAGTTCTCACGCTTTGGCTCGCGGAAGTTATAAAAGCGGGTTAAAACCATATCTTAAAGATAAAGACGGAATTGACACATATGCCGAAGCAAATGAAAAAGAAGATGAGGTTGATAAATGACAATAAGTGCTTTAACAATTTTGGTTTATGTATTAGCTGCCATTTTAATATTAGCAGCACTTTTTGCTGTTAAACAAAAAGATTTGCTAATGGCGGTTATCGGTACTTCGGCTATCTCGGTTGTACTCTCAATTTTCTTTTATATCCTTCAAGCCCCCGATGTTGCTTTAACGGAAGCTGCCATAGGAGTAGCTCTTTCCACAATTATTTTTGTTATTACAATTAAAAAAACCGAGAGGTACGAAGAATGAGAAAAGTTTTGGCTGTACTCCTTTTGGCAATTGTAGGGTATTATATGATTGATTCTTTCCTAAAAATACCTTTTGGCGAGAACAGAAATACCGTTGGAGATTATTATTTAAATACTACGGTTAAAGAAACCGGCTCGGTAAATACGGTTACATCCATTGTGGTTAATTACAGAGGGTTTGATACCCTTGGCGAAGTTACGGTTTTATTTCTTGCTACAACCGGGCTTGCCGCAATCCTTTTTGAAAATAAAAAACGTAAAAGACGCCTCCAACATGCTTCACTTATTGTTAGAGTTGGGGCACATTTAATTTATCCGCTTATTATATTGCTTGGTGCTTACGTTTTTATTCACGGGCATTTAACTCCCGGAGGCGGTTTTCAGGGCGGTGCCATTATTGCTACTGGCGTTTTACTTATGTTTATGTCTTACCGTTCGTTTGAAGTTAGTCATAAACTGCTTGTATATTTTGAAAGTATTGCCGGTATTGCTTTTGTTACCATAGGATTGAGCGGTTTAATTTGGGGAACTTCTTTCCTTGAAAATATTTTGCCTCTCGGAATACCAAACAGTTTGTTTAGTGCCGGTGTTATCCCCATAATTTACATTGCCGTTGGTGTTAAAGTAGGTGCGGAGTTAACCGGCTTGTTAGATAATTTATTAAAAACGATAAAATAGGAAATTTGATGGTTTATTATATATCCGCAATATTATTGATTTTAATAGGAATGTATGCGGTTCTTACAAAAAAGAACATTATCAAAATCGTAATCGGTTTATCAATTATAGATAGCGGAATAAATTTATTATTAATTGCTATCGGATATGTAAAAGACGCTACTGCTCCAATTTTTTCGGATAGTTCGTTGAAAGCAAGCGGAATGGTAGACCCCGTACCGCAAGCATTGGTTTTAACTGCAATTGTAATTGGTCTTGGTGTTACATCGGTTGCATTGGCGTTGGTTATTCGTTTATATGACCATCATAAAACTTTGAATATTGATAAAATCAGAAAATTAAAATGGTAATAAAGAGAATTTAAGTTCTCTAACAAAAGGTGTGTTGATGAGTTTAAGTCCAGTACATTTTATAGCGGTGCCCTTATTGGCAGCATTTTTAATTCCTATTATTGGAAGATTTTCGAAAGAATTTGTTAAAATTGTTCCGGGAATTGTTTTTTTATATTTATCCTATGTGGCAATTTCCCTTTTTCCGGTTGCATTAAATAAGCCTGTTGTTGAAGTAATAGCAGGCTGGAAACCACCTTTCGGAATATCGTTATACTACGGACCCCTTGCGGCGTTTTTAACTTCTCTTATTACTTTAATGGGATTTGTAATTTGGGTTTACAGTTATAAATTTATTATTCGCGAACCTATCGAAAAATATTACATGTTATTTATGTTGTTAATTACCGGTTCTACGGGTATTATTTTAACCGGCGATCTTTTTAACATGTTTGTCTTTTTGGAAATTACCGCAATTGCCGCATATTCGTTAACGGCATTTTTACGCGATAGAGACGGGGCTGAAGCTGCGTTTAAATATCTCCTTATCGGTTCTTTTGCTTCCGCATTTTTCTTACTTGCGGTAATGCTTATATATTCTCAAGTAGGTACTTTGAATTTTGCCGATATTGCCGATAAAATGAATACGGTTTCGTACGGAACAAAAATTTTAATCTTAATCTTTTTCTTGGTTGGGCTTGGCATAGAAGCGGAAGTTTTTCCTCTTAACGGGTGGGCTCCCGATGCATATTCGCAAGCCCCTTCCCCGATCGGAGCGGTATTCGGAGGCATTGTTGTTAAAGCATCGATATATGCATTGATGAGAATCATTTTCTTGTTTTTTAATTTTAACGAGGTGTTCCATTTCCTTTTAATTATAGGAATAATTACAATGCTTATTGCCGAAATGTCAGCAATGAAACAACACCAAATAAAACGTATGCTTGCCTTTTCCTCAATAGGACAGATGGGGCTGGTAATAATTGCTTTCAGCGTAGGTACTACCGATTCCGTTCAAGCCGGGTTATTCCAGATGTTTAACCATGCGGTAATTAAGGCAATGCTGTTCTTTGCAGCGGGATATCTTGTTTTCCATTCAGGTTCAAAAAATATTTCAGCTTTGGACGGATTAGGACGCGACAAACCGGTTACAAGTTTCTTTTTTGCAATTGGTGCTTTAGCCATTATGGGATTACCGCCGTTTTCGGGATTTTGGAGTAAGCTTTATATTCTCTTGTCCGTTGCCGATGCGGGATTAATCGCTGCGGTTGTGCTTGTTCTTACCGCAAGTGTAATTGAAGCTGTTTATTATTTGCGCGTTGTAAGCCGTTTATATTTTAATAAAGAAACCGCAAGTCATTCCGAAGTTCGCAGAACCCCTGTTTCCGGCTTGGTTGCAATGGGTGTGCTTGCGGTTGTGATAATTGTTGTAGGTCTTTACCCCGATTATTTATGGCATATGTTAAAACCTGCGGCAGAAGAACTAATTAACAAAGCAGCATATATCGGTAACGGTCTGCTTAAATAATTTAACCATAAATTTTGATTTTAACTGTTAGATTAAAAATCTGAAGTTGTAACAAGGATTTAATTTTATGATTTCAATTACCGGAATATTAGTAATTACATTTGCAGCAGCAATGCTTACTTTTGTGTTGCATCATTTAATTCCCCAATTACGCAATATTGTTGCGATTGTTGCCGTTGCTGTTGTGGGTTATATTGCATGGCAGTTACCCGTTGACCCGTATCTTCTACATTTCAATATCGGTCCGTTTAACATTATTTGGGGTAATTCGGAATACAGCAGATTGTTTGCTGTTTTAATTTCCGTGCTTTCACTCTTTGCTTTAATTTATTCTTCCGATTTTATGGCAAAGCAAGAAAATCTCGGATTTTATTATCTCAATTTTCTTCTTTCCGTGGGTGGAATGTTTGGTATTGTTTACAGTCAGGATTTGGTATCTCTCTTTTTCTTTTGGGAAATTATGACATGGTCTTCCTTTATGATGGTGATATATTGTTGTAAAGAAGCTCAACCGGTAGGATTAAAATATTTTGTGTTTAGTGCAATAGGAGCTTATGCAATTCTTATTGCTTTGGTACTTATTTATGCAAATCTCGGTTCGGTTACCTTTATTAAAATATTTGCCGGTTTTGATTCAATGAGTTTTGCGATTCAATTAAGTGTTGTAATTTTAATGCTTATAGGCTTCGGAGTAAAGGCTGCGGTTATGCCGATGCATGTATGGGCTCCAGATGCTTATGCAACAGCACCCCTTTCTTATACAGCCGTTTTTTCCGGTGTTCTTTCCAAAATGGGTGTTTTCGGAATAGGGCTTTTGCTTTTCAAATTTACATCCGAAGCGGGATTTTATCCTTATGTGCAATCCATACTTGCTTGGATTGGAGCATTAACCGCAATGCTTGCTACCTTTTATGCCGTTTTTCAAGATGATGCACGCAAGTTGTTGGCTTATTCTTCCGTAGGGCAACTGGGCTATATTATAGTTGGACTTGCAATCGGTACACCTATGGCAATTGCGGCGGCATTGTTTCTTGCAATTATTCACGGAGCATTTAAAGGGATTCTTTTTTATGCAACAGGGGCTGTTTATTACAGAACCGGAACAACGGATATGACGAAAGTTTCAGGTTTGATACGTAAAATGCCATTTACTTTTTTTTCGGCATTACTTGCAATTATTGCTGTTTCCGGTGTGCCGCCTCTTGGCGGATTTGTTTCCAAATGGATGCTATACGAAGCTCTTATTTCAAATAATAATTATTTCTTGGTTATAATTGTTTTTGCAGCAAGCACCGGTGCCTTTCTATATCTTTACAGATTTATCTTTTCATTTTGGTTAGGTCAAGAGGAAAAAGAATTTGAAGATGTTACTGAAGTTCCATGGTCTATGCGTGCTCCGATGGTACTGCTTGCATTGTTTACATTAATTGTCGGCCTTTTCCCGGGGTTGCTGTTAGATCCTATTTCAAAAGTAATTACTTATTTCGGTGTAAAAGGTGTTTCTTACGAATCATCCGTGTTGTTCAATACTTGGGGAAACAAAGTTGATATGAATACTGTTATTTCCATAATAACAATTGTTTTTATAGCTGCTACACTTTTCTTAATATGGAAAAACAGAAAACAAACAAGATATGCAACAACAAAAGATATTCATACATCCGGCGAAATTCCTACGGAAGAAGAAAATTTAACTTATCAACTCGATTTTTACAAGCCTTTTGAACGAGCTTTGGGTTGGGTATTAAAGCCGAGTGTAAATAAAATGTATAATAAAATTGCCGATAATTTGGAAGAAACATTTAACCATTTGCGTTTTGTTTATACCGGTAACGGTCAAACTTACGCCATGTATGTTGTAATATTTTTAGTGATTTTAATTTTATTTTCGGAATTAATTTTTAATGTAAAATTGTAAAGGAAAATCTTTAAAAAGTTAAATAGGTTTTAGGGAAAATAAATGGATATCAATTGGATTAAAATAGCAGGATTTGTTCTTACACCGGTAATAGCATTTGTTGTGGGAGTAACCTACGGCGGGTTGGTGCGTAACATTACCGCACGAATTCAAAATCGTTTCGGGCCGCCTGTTTGGCAGAATTTTTTGGATATTACTAAACTTTATAGTAAATCCACGGCAATTCATCATGGATGGATGCAACGCTTGGGCCCGGCATTTGCACTAACGGCTTCCGTAACATCACTCTTTTTTATACCGGTTTTACGAGATTCCGAAATGTTTTCTCTTTTAAGTTTTGACGGCGATTTGATATTTTTGCTTTATATGATGGTTTTCGGTTCTCTCGGTATGGCGCTTGGCGTAGGACAAACCGGAAACCCTAATTCCGCAATCGGAGTATCGAGAGGTCTTTCTCAAATGGTAGGCTACGAAATTCCCTTTGTGCTTGCTCTTGTTGCAATTATGGTGCAATACCAAACAACAAATTTAAACGAAATACTTGCCGCACAATCTCAATTTACCGATTGGATAATATTCCAAAATCCTTTTGCTTTTGCTGCAGGTATGCTTGCACTGCTCGGTATGATGGGATATGCCCCCTTTGATGTTGTAACCGCTCCTGCGGAACTTGCTTCCGGCCCACCCTCGGAATTCGGCGGAAAGTATCTTGCTGTTATGATGACAAGTCGTTCAATTTTTGCATTTGCAAAACTTGTTCTTTTTACCGATTTGTTTCTTGGCGGTGCCGATAATTTTATTACATTGGTAATTAAAACTTTTGCAATATATATGTTTCCGGTTCTTACCGGCATTGTTAATCCGCGTTTCAGAACCGAACATTCAATTCAATTTTTTTGGAAATGGCCTACGGTTTTGGGAATATTGGCAATAATAATTGTAGTATGGTAAAATAAAAAAACAGAATAAAAAATTATGACACCAAACATAAACGAAAAAGATAAATTAAGAATCAGAGAAATTGTTCAAAACTTTGCGCGCAAACATTCTCTTTGGGTACTTGCTTACGGAACGGGCTGCGGAGCAATCGAAATTCCGCCTACAATGACTTCACGATACGATGCGGAACGCTTCGGTATTACCGGCTCCGCAACACCGCGTCAAGCCGATGTTCTTTTAATTACAGGATATCTTTCCACAAAAACTTTAAAACGCGTAATAAGAACTTACGAACAGATGCAAGCTCCCAAATATGTAATCGGTTTCGGTTCCTGTACAATTAACGGCGGAATGTATTGGGACAGTTACAATACTATTAATGCTCTCGATAGATATATTCCCGTAGATGTTTATATAAACGGATGTATGCCCCGTCCCGAAGCTGTAATTGAAGGTTTTATTAAACTTCAAAATCTTATTGCCGAAGGGAAAGCCAACGGAGCGGAAAAGTATATGGAAAATCTGGAATGGTATAGAGAAAATCAAAAAAAGATTATCCATAATTGGCAAATGCCTGATTTTAACTGGTAACAGATATCAAAAGTTTAAGATAATAAATCATAAAATTTATTTGGTTAATATGTTGGAAAAAGAAAATAAATTGGCGGAACAGATAAAAAAGACATTTCATTCCGCAGAAGTTAAAGTAATGCGGGAAAAAAGAATTTCAGTGCAATTACGCTCAAATTTAATTCCGCCTTTTTTAAGTTATGCAAAAGAATTGCTCGACTTTAAACATTTTGCACATATGTCGTGCGTAGATTGGCTTGAAGATAACGAATTCGAGTTGGTCTTTATTCTTTGGAATTATGATGAACAAATTCAAATAATTTCCAAAACCAGAATACCCCGCGACAAAGCCGAATTTGTATCGTTAAAAAAATTTTGGATACAGGCAGAAACATATGAACGCGAAATTCATGAAATGTACGGTGTAGATTTCGAAGGAAATAACCGGCTCGGAGAATTTATTTTGGAAGATTGGGAAGGAATACCTCCGATGCGTCGTGATTTTGATACGCGTAAATATTCTCGTGAAACCTATTTCCAACGCCCCGGTCGTGAAGATGCAAAAGATGTTCGCAAAACCATTACAAAGCACAGCGGAGAAGAAGTTCCCGATTTTGCCAAAAATTATACAATAAGACAATAAACAAGCGAATTGTTTATATATAATTAAGGTTTGAAAAAAACAAACACGATAAAAAGGAATTAACTATTTATTGATAGTGACAATTTTATGAGAGAAAAAGAAACCACATTATATTTAGGACCTCAACACCCCGGAATTACGGGTAATATGATGGTAAAACTCAAAGTAGCCGGAGATACAATTGTAAAAGCGGAAACACATATCGGCTATCTTCATAGAGCCTTCGAAAAGTTAATGGAACAACGAACTTGGACACAAAGTTTCCCGATTGTTTGCCGTATTTGTGTGCCGGAACCGGATCCTAACGAAGAAAATCTTGCCCGTGCCATTGAAGAGATAGAAGGACGCGAAGTACCGGAACGGGCAAAATATATTAGAGTAATTGTTCTTGAATTGGCGCGCCTTGCTTCTTATCAATTATGGATGGGTGGTCAATCCGGTTCTATGGGGCTTTACACAATGCCGCAATGGACGGTGGGAGACCGTGATTATATTCTTGATTTGTTCGAAGAACTTACCGGCGGCAGAGTTTATCACATGTATATTTGGGCAGGAGGCGTACGCCGTGATTTGCCCGAGGGGTTTGCCGACAAAGTGCTTAAGGTTATGGATTATCTCGAAAGCAGATTGCCGGATTACGATAGATTGCTTTTCGAAAATGCTCTGTTTCACAAAAGAGCAAAAGGCGTTGGAGTAATTCCGAAAGAAAAAGCAATTGAATGGGGCGTTGTCGGTGCACCGCTCAGAGGTTGCGGAATTAAACACGATGTAAGAATTGATGAACCGTACGAAGTTTACGATAAATTGGATTTTGTTGTGCCTACACACGAAGGCGGAGATGTTTGGTCCCGTGCAATGGTTCGTCGTCAGGAAATTGAGCAATCAATTTCAATAATACGGCAGGCAATAGAAAAAATGCCGGGTGGCGATTATTACAATAAAATTCCCAATCCGTTAACTTGGAGAGTTCCCAAAGGGGAAGCTTATGTTAAAACCGAATCGGCACGCGGTGAATTCGGTTATTATGTTGTTAGCGACGGTTCGGAAAAACCTCGCCGTGTTCATGTTAGAGGTCCTGCTTATGTTCACGGTATTTCCCTTTTGGAAGAGGTTCTAAAAGGAGCAAATATTGCCGATGTATCATTTATTATGAATAGTTTAGGAACTTGTCCACCGGAAATGGAGAGATAAAGAATTATGGCATTCGATATAAAAGGAATATTAACCCCGTTTTCAGCTCTTAACCAAGGAACAAAACCACCACATACAGTACGATATCCTAAAGAGCAAAAAGAAACAGCTTATAGATATCGCGGATTGCATTATAACGATTTGGACGAATGTATCGGTTGCGGAACATGTTCTACAATTTGCCAAAACCAAGCAATTGATATGATTCAACTTGAAGGATATGAAACAACTAACGGCGATTCCGGATTGCGTCCCCGTGTGGATAACGGAAGATGCTGCTGGTGTGCCTTGTGTGTTGATGTTTGTCCTACGGGTTCATTGAATCTGACAACCGACTATATTTACGTAACAGATGACCCAGATTCTTTTCTTTGGATTCCGGGGGTTGATAATGCAAAAGAAGGAAACAATAAACTTTCGTGGCAAAGTGCCGAAGGCAAACCGTTGGTTGACTATCAACGCGTTCCTATGAAAGAATTGGACGGTAAGGAAAGGGTTAAATCTTTTGCCGAAGTTGTGCTTGGTTACAACGAAGAAGAAGCCCGTAAAGAAGCAGAACGTTGTTTGGCTTGCGGAATTTGCACGGATATTTGTCCGGTACATATGCATATTCCGGAATATATTAATGCAATTGCCCGCGGCGAAGATGAAGAAGCTGTTAGAATAATTTACGATAATAATCCGCTCGGAGAAACTTGCGGTAAAGTTTGTACACGCCGTTGCGAAACCACATGTGCCGTTAATCACCGCGGAGAACCTATTGCAATTCGTTGGCTAAAGGAATATGTTACTTCCAAGGTTGAAAATTCGGAATTGATAAAAGAAATTCTTAATCCCGAAATTGCCGAAGCAAACGGGCATAGCGTTGGTATTATCGGAGCCGGACCTTCAGGGCTTACGGCCGGATATTATCTTGCACTTAAAGGTTTTGATGTTACAATATACGAAGCAAAAGATCATGCCGGCGGTATGATTATGTACGGTATTCCTAAATACCGCTTGCCGTTAGATAGTTTGGACAAACAAGTTGAGTACATGAAATCCATTGGTGTTAAAATAAAATATAACACAATGGTCGGTAAAGATATTTCGTTTAACGAATTAAAAGAAAAACACGAAGCTGTTATGATTGGTATCGGTTTCGAAGTGCCATATTCCCTCGGATTAAAAGGAGAAGATGCCGAAGGTTCAATACAGGCCGTTAATTTCTTAAGAGAAATAAATAGCGGAAGACATGTTGATATCGGCAATAAAGTGGTTGTAATCGGCGGTGGTAACGTTGCAATTGATGCCGCAAGAGTTTCGCGCAGACTTGGTGCCGAGGTTACAATTTTATACAGAAGACGTGTTCAAGATATGCCCGCAGATTGGGAAGAAATAGAAGGGGCGGAACATGAAGACGTTATAATTAAACCGCAAGCAATTCCGCTTGAAGTTATTTCCGATGAAAACGGAAAAGTAAAAGCGATTAAATATGCCAATGCGGAAATGGTTCCGGATGAAAAAGGCGGCAGACCTCGTCCGAAAATTATTGAGGGAGATGAGCATATTATGGAAGTTACTGCTGTTATAGGTGCCATCGGACAAGAGGCGGATTATTCTTTCTTGCCTGAAGATATTAAAGAACAAATTGAAATTTCCCGCGGCCGCATTGTGGTTGATAAAGAAACACAAGCAACCGCATTACCATGGCTGTTTGCTTGCGGTGATATCGCAAATCGCCAAGCCGACGCAATTAGTGCTATTGCGGACGGATATCGCGCCGTAAAAGGAATAGAAAAATTATTATTGAAAAAATAAAATTTTAATAGAACATAATATGAGATAATCAAATGGCTGATTTATCAACAACATATTTGGGAATGGAATTAAAAAATCCTGTTATTGCATCAAGTTCAACTTTAACTTCCAACGTAGATAATATTAAGCATCTTGAAAAAAGTGGTGTTAGTGCTGTTGTTCTTCGTTCAATTTTCGAAGAAGAAATAACTCTTGAAGCAAACAGATTTATAGAACATGCCGTAAATGAAGGATATGATGAGGGGCTTTTTGATTATTATGATAACAAGGTAAAACAAAACAATGTTGATAAGTATCTTCTTTTAATTAAAGAAACTAAGTCCGCCGTCGATATTCCGGTTATTGCAAGTATAAATTGTAAATCGAATCATGAGTGGATATACTTTGCAAAAAAAATTGAAGATGCAGGTGCTGATGCTCTGGAGTTAAATATGTTCTTTTTGCCAAGTTGGTCTAAACGTACAGTGGAAGAAAACGAAACCCTCTATTTTGATATTGTGGAAAAAGTTTTGAAAGAAATAACTATTCCGGTTACATTAAAAGTCAGCCATTATTTTTCGGATTTATCAACAACACTGTATAAATTATCTAAAACAGGAATTAAAGGATTAGTATTATTCAATAAATTTTTTACCCCGGATTTTGATATTGAAACGGAAAAGATGACTCAAAATTATGTGTACAGTTCACCTCGGGATATTGTCTTGCCTCTTAAATGGGTCTCGATTTTATCGGGACAACTTGCAAACGAAAAAAACAATCAATGTAGTATTGTTGCTTCCACAGGTATTCACGATGGAGAAGGAATTATAAAAATGATTCTTGCCGGAGCGGATGCTGTACAAATTGCTTCTACTCTTTACTTAAACGGATATGAACAAGTAGATAAAATTTTGAACAAACTAAATTCATGGATGGATAAACGCAATTATCGAACTCTTAACGATTTTAAAGGGCACCTTTCTTATAAGTATGTTGATAATGCCGAACAATATGAGCGTGTGCAGTTTATGAAAAATTTTACGGACAGCGAAAAATAATATTATTCATAATTTATTAACTGCAGAGTATAAAGCAAATTTTATTTCAGTTTCTTACCAATTATTAATTATTTTTCTCTTGTGTTTTTGTTTCGGGTTTTATACATTATTGATAATGATTATCATTAACAATAATAAAAATGACCAATTCGAAAAAAATAAATACTAAACTTTTACAAAATTTTACCGAAAAAGGATTACGCCTAACTGCTCCGCGTAAAGCTGTGATAAGTGTGTTAAGCAAAGATGTAAGTCATCCGACAGTGGAAGAGATATATTTACAAGTACATAAAAAATATCCTTCTATCGGAATGATGACTGTTTACCGTACATTGGATTTATTGGTTAAATGGGGAATTATTCACAAGTTCGATTTCAGCGAAGGGAAAGCCCGCTATGAATTAACGGAACATCCCGAAGGGCTTGGGCATCATCATCATTTAATTTGTCAACAATGTAAAAAAATCATTAATTACACCGATTTTATTGATGAAGAGGCAAAATTATTCCAAAAACTTGAAAAACGATTGGAACGAAAATATAAATTTCATGTTGAAAATCATATAATTGAGTTTTACGGAATTTGTGACGAGTGCAGAAAAGCAAATAAAATCCGGAGGTAATTATGGCAATTAAAAAGAAATACTCAAAAAATAAGTCTCTTTGCAAAGTAACATTTTTGATTCCGAAAGAAGTGGGAGAGCAATTCGAAAAAATTACCGTTGTTGGAGATTTTAATAATTGGAATCCGGATGAGGACCGCTTTGTTGAGAAGGAAAAAGACGGAACCTTTTCAGTTTCTTTAATGTTGGAAGGGGGAAAGGAATACCAGTTCCGTTATTTGGGAGACGGTATTAATTGGTTTAATGAACCGGAGGCGGATAAGGAAGTGGAAAGTTATTACCCCGGGGCTTATAACTCTGTTGTTGTTGTGTAAAATATTTAAAAGGTGTAATAATAAACAAAGGAGGTAATTATGCCATACGGAGATGGAACCGGTCCATATGGAACAGGACCTGTAGGAAGAAGAGGTGTCGGTTTTCGAAAAGGATTCGGCTTTCACAATAATTTACATTACGGATATGGTCGGGGTGCCGGTTTTGGAAGAGGCTACGGACACGGTTACGGTTATAATCATTCCGGATATTATTATGAAGATGAGAACCCGAAAGCGAAAAGAGAATTTATTGAAAACGAATTACGTATAATGAAAAAACGTGTTGCCGAATTAGAAAATGAACTGAAGAAAATTGACTAATCCGGTTGGATTAAGCATTAATGAAAAATTAACTATTTACAATTGGGTCGGGAAATGATGGCGGAATTACTGTCAGTATTAAAACATGCATTAATGATTACGGGCTTTGTTTTTGTGATGATGCTAGTAATCGAATATGTGAATGTTCAAACCAAGGGACTTTGGCAAAAAGGGATTTCGGAAAATAAATGGAAACAATATCTTTTTGCGGCATTGCTCGGGGCAATTCCCGGATGCCTCGGGTCATTCACCGCCGTGGCTTTATATTCGCACCGTTTAATTTCATTCGGGGCAATTGTTACAACAATGATTGCAACCAGTGGTGACGAGGCCTTTGTGATGTTGGCAATGTTTCCGGGTAAAGCAATTTTGCTTACGGGAATTATTTTTGCTATAGGAATTATTGCCGGTTTTATTGCGGACAGATTCTCCTTTCTGAAAAACAGCAATAGTAAATTAACTGAAAACGAATTTCCGTTACACGACGAAGAAAAGTGTAATTGTTTTAATCCCGCGTTAATTTTAAAAGAATTGAAAAATGCTTCTTTCAGACGAATAGTTTTAATAATAATTGTAGCCCTCTTTTTGCTTTCGGTTGTTACCGGGGTAATTGCCGGAGGAGCTAAAACTTGGGTTAAAGTAACGATTATTATTGTTGTTTCGTTTTCCCTTTTTGTAGTTGCAACGGTTCCGGAACACTTTTTAAAAGAACATCTTTGGGAGCACATAGTTAAAGTTCATTTGTTGCGGATTTTTCTTTGGACTTTCGGTACATTGCTTGTCGTTCATTTTCTTATGAATTATATAGATTTGGAAACAATAATAAAGACAAATATGTTATGGGTTTTATTGATTGCCGTATTAGTGGGGGTAATTCCGGAATCAGGACCGCATTTGATTTTTGTAACTCTGTTTGCTTCGGGATCAATTCCGTTTAGTATTTTGCTTGCAAGTTCAATTTCGCAAGACGGGCACGGAATGATTCCTCTTTTGGCAGAATCGAAAAAAAGTTTTATTTATGTTAAATTGGTAAATATAATTGTTGCTTTGTTTGTTGGAGGAATTGGTTACATCTTAAATTTTTAATTTTTTTATAAACAAAAGGTAAATGTATGTTTGAATTAAGAAATCAATTTATTTTTGCTCCGGTCAAAATCGGTTATAGTGATAAAACCGGTGTTGTAAACGAAAGACATTTAGAGTTTTATAATTTGAGAAGTAAACATATCGGAGCGGTTGACCCCGAACCTTTATTTATGGATGCAGGTTTACGGGAACTTCCCGTTCAAATTGGAATTGATGATGATAATAAAATTGAAGGATTAAAAAAACTTACCAATGTAATTCATAATAACGGAGCAAAAGTTATTGCACATCTAAATCACCCCGGAAGAATGGCTAACCCTAAAATTCCGGGAAATTATTTCTGGTCGGCAACCGATAAACCTTGTCCTAACGGAGGAGCTATACCGGAAAGAATGGACAGAGAAATGATGAATAAGGTGATAGAGTTATTTGTAACCTCCGCAAAGCGTGCAGTTACTGCCGGGTTCGATTTTATTGAACTTCAATACGGGCACGGTTATTTAATGGCTCAATTTATTTCTCCAGCTGTTAATGACCGTACCGACGAATACGGCGGCAGTTTTGAAAACAGAGTTAAATTTCCTTTGGAAGTTTTGGACGCGGTTATAAATGCGGTTGAGCTTCCGATAATTGTTAGAATCAGCGGCGACGAAATTATTCCTAACGGTTTTCATATTGATGAGATGATTAAGTTTTCAAAAATTCTTGAAGATAAAGGAGTAAGTGCAATTCATGTTTCTGCCGGCTCAGTTTGTTCAACTCCACCTTGGTTCTTTCAACATATGTTTATTCCAAAAGGGAAAACATGGGAACTTGCGGGAAAAATAAAAGAGAATATCTCAATCCCTGTAATTTTCTTGGGAAGAATAAATTCAGAAAAAGATATAAAATTATTGCAAGAAAAATATAATGCGGATTATATGGCTGTTGGGCGTGCATTGGTTGCAGATGAGGATTTTGTAGGAAAACAATTGGGTGTTGTGGACGGAAATGTTCGTCCATGTTTAGCTTGTGCGGAAGGTTGCCTTGGCGGTGTTAAAGCGGGTAAGGGGCTTGGTTGCGTTGTCAATCCTTTGGTAAATACCGGTTTGGCAAATATTAAACATGCTGCGGAAACCAAAAAATTTGCAATTATTGGTGGCGGTCTCGCGGGAATGGAGGCGGCAGTAACTCTAAAAAAACGCGGGCATGAAGTTGATCTGTTCGAAAAAGATAAACTCGGCGGACAGTTTAACCTTGCTTATCTGCCTCCGAATAAAAATTCCTTGAAAGAGATAATAGATTATTTTGTAACGGAAATTGATGAACTAAAAATAAATTATTTAAATAAAGAAGCAACACATGAAGATATAAACACAGGAGGATATGACGGTGTAATTATGGCTACGGGTGCCGTTCCCGCTGTTCCCCCTATTGAAGGATTAACCGAGTTTTATTGGACGGAATTTTTAAATGATGATCAATTGCCAAACGGTAAAACCGTATTAGTTATCGGTGGCGGTATGATTGGGCTTGAAGTTGCTTCCAAATTGGTTGACGCAAACAATAAAGTGATTATTGTTGAGATGCTCGAAGAAATTGCGCGCGGTATGGAAATGATTGAAAAAGCGTTAACGGTAAAAAAATTAAAAGAGAAAGGTGCTGAAATTTATTTAAATCATAAGGTTGTAAAAGTTAACGGCTCCGATGTAACTATTGAAAATAACGAGGCAAGAAAACTCCTTACCGATATTGACGATATTGTGATAGCAACGGGAATGAAAAGTTATATTCCGTTTAAATATTCCGGTAAACTTCCTCTATATACTATCGGCGATGCTAACAAAGTTGGAAAAGCGCAAGAAGCTATCCGCGATGCTTATGAGTTGGCACTTGGATTGTAATTTTATTTGAAAATATTTAAGAATATAAAATGTGATTTCCCGTGCTTTTAATAAAGGCGGGAATTCTTATTAAATGGAATTATTATGGCAAAAACAGAAGCATTTGATTTGCATACACAAGAATATGAAAATTGGTTTGTTGAAAATAAATTTGTTTTCAAATCCGAATTGAAAGCTGTAACCAAAGCAATTCCACAAAATGGCATAGGTGTAGAAATTGGTATGGGAAGTGGAATTTTTGCGGAGCCTCTGGGAATAAAAGAAGGCGTTGAACCTTCCGAAGCAATGATTGAATATGCTCGCAAACGCGGACTAAATATAATTAAAGGGGTTGCCGAAAATCTTCCGTATAAAAACGAAAGTAAAGATTTTGTCTTAATGGTAACATCAATTTGTTTTGTAGATAATGTTAAAAAATCATTTTTTGAAGCTAACCGGATACTGAAAAAAGGTGGTGAACTTATTATCGGATTTGTTGATAAAGATAGTCCAATAGGAAAAATATATTTGCAGAATAAAGAGAAAAGTCTTTTTTATAAAGAGGCAACTTTTTTCGGGACGGAAGAATTAATCTCAATTCTTAAAGAGACAAATTTTACCGTAATAAAAACTTACCAAACCGTATTCGGGCTTCTTTCCGAAATAAAGGAAGAACAAAAAGTTAGCGAAGGATACGGTGAAGGAAGTTTTGTTGTTATTAAAGCAAAAAAGGATACGTAAATGAAACTAACGGTTTTAACGGAAAATGTTGCCGGAGGTAAATTGTCGGCAGAACACGGACTTTCCTATCTGATAGAAACTGCAAACGGAAAATGCCTTTTTGATACCGGTCACTCGGACCTTTTTTTACAAAATGCAAAAAGATTAAAAATTAATTCGGATGAAATAAAGTATGTTGTTTTAAGTCATGGTCATTGGGACCACGGTAACGGATTAGAATATTTATCAAATAAAATTTTGATTACGCATCCCGCATCATTTATGAAGCGTTATAGGGTTAAAGATAATTCGTATCTGGGTTTGAGTAATACCCGTTTCGATTTGATGAATAGAGGCTTTGAGATTATCGAAACAAAAAAAACGTATGAAGTTTTTTCCGGCCTTTTTTTCTTAGGAGAAATTCCGCGACTAAATTCTTTTGAAGCAAAAACAACAGCATTTATTGATGAAAATGGTAAACCGGATTTTATTCCTGACGATTCCGCCATTGTCGTTATTGAAAATAATGAGTTAATTGTAATTACAGGCTGTTCTCATTCCGGCATTTGTAATATTATTGAGCACGCAAAAGAGGAAACCGGAATTAATAAAGTTCGTTCTGTCATCGGAGGCTTCCATTTGAAAAATATTGACGAGCAAACATTAAAAACAATAGAATATTTTAAAGAGAATAAAATCGAAAATATTTATCCTTCCCATTGTACCGAGTTACCTGCTCTTTCTGCTTTTTACAATAAGTTCAATATTCAGCAAGTTAAAACGGGAATGCAAATAGAGTTATGATTGACGATGCGGCGGAAATATTGAAAGTGGCAAATCATGTAACGGCGTTTACCGGTGCCGGAATTTCCGTGGAGAGCGGAATTCCTCCCTTTAGAGGTGCTACAGGTTTATGGAGCAAATACGACCCTGTAATTTTAGATATAAAGTATTTTAGACAAAATCCCGAAAAATCGTGGAAAGTAATAAAAGAAATTTTTTACGATTTTTTTGGTGAGGCAAAACCTAATGATGCTCATTTTGCCTTGGCAGAGCTTGAAAAAATAGGAATTGTTAAATCCGTTATAACACAAAATATAGATAATTTACATCAGGAAGCGGGTAATAAAGTTGTTTATGAGTTTCACGGTACTTCTAACAGAATTATTTGTGATAGTTGCCGAAAACTTTATTTAGCAAAAGAAACGGAGCTTTTATCTTTACCTCCGAGATGCATTAACTGCGGTGGTGTACTTCGTCCGGATTTCGTTTTTTTCGGAGAACCGATACCGGAACCTGCTCGAACAAACTCTTTTAACGAAGCAAAAACAGCGGATGTTTTTTTAGTAATCGGAACTACCGGTGAAATTATGCCCGCCTCGTTGATTCCCGCACAAGCAAAAGCAAACGGGGCTAAAATAATTGAAATTAATGTTGAGCCGACAAATTTTACTTCCGGAATAACCGATCTTTTTTTAAAGGGGAAAGCGACCGAAGTTATGAATAATCTTTTGCAAAAAATAAAAGCAATTATTTGAAGTTTAAACGGAAATAAAAAAATGGAATTGGTTTTTGGCCCTGTTCCCTCAAGAAGATTGGGCGCAAGTTTGGGGATTAACAATATTCCTCCCAAAGAGTGTTCATACGCTTGTGTTTATTGCCAATTAGGCAATACAATAAAATTACGGATTGACAGAAGTGATTTTTACACCACTGAAAAATTAGTTGGTGAAGTTAGCGAACTTATAAAAAAAACCTCATCCCACGATAATAAAATTAATTATCTTACAATTGTACCCGATGGTGAACCGACACTTGACTTAAATCTCGGACAAACAATAAAAGCCTTGCGGAAATTTAATATCAAAATTGCCGTTATTACAAATTCATCATTGTTGGATAATAAAAACGTAAGAACGGATTTACTTAGTGCCGATTGGGTTTCCGTTAAAGTGGATGCCGTAACGGAGGAGATTTGGCAAAAAATTGACAGACCGCACGGCAAATTAAAGCTTGCCTCTATCTTGACCGGAATAAAATTATTTTCCGAAGAATATAATAATTTTTTTACAGTTGAAACAATGTTGGTAAAAGGGATTAATGATACGGAAAAGGAATTAACGGCAATAGCAAACTTTATTAAACCGTTACATGCGGATAAAGTTTACCTGTCAATTCCAACACGCCCGCCCGCTGAAAAATCCGTTGAGCCCCCTACGGCAAAAAAGATAAATGCGGCATATCAAATATTTAGTAATACGAAATTAAACGTAGAGCTAAATACCGGTTACGAAGGAAATAAGTTTTCGTCAACCGGTGATTTGATAAGAGATATTCTTAATATTACTGCTGTGCACCCAATGAGAAAAGAAGCCGTTAAAAATTTAATTTTGAAAAACAACGGTTCTTGGAAAGATGTAGAGCAACTTATTGATTCCGGGAAATTAATTTCATCGGAATTTAACGGAAAAATTTATTATTTAAGAAATCTGAAAAAATGGCGTAATAAATAAGGGAAATACGTTATGAAACAAAAAATAAAAATAACAATGTTATGGAAATTTTTCTTTTGGATAATTGTCTGGACGCTTATAATTATTCCCGCTTTTTTTATTCCTATTCGTTTGGAAGGAATTTTGCTTTACATCTCCGTTGGAATCGGATTTACACTTTTTACATATTCTATGTTGCTGGTAACAATAGGTGGTAAAACCATAG
The DNA here is from genome assembly GCA_964617555.1 of uncultured Melioribacteraceae bacterium. GTDB lineage: Bacteria > Bacteroidota > Ignavibacteria > Ignavibacteriales > Melioribacteraceae > 1-14-2-50-31-20. Next base: position 101,101 of record CAZTYP010000102.1, read on the forward strand.
CACGGTACGGGCATAAAAAAGAACACAAAACATTTTGGCCCGATAAATTTTCAAGAAATGGAATCTTCGGATGTATGCGGCATCCCATGCATTTGGGGTTAACAATCTATCCGGTTGCAGTAGCCCTTGCAAGCGGGTATGTTCTTGCAATAGTGGCCTCGGGGTGGGGTGTGGCTGCCGCCTTATGGTTTGTTTTGGTAATTGAAGAAAAGGATACTATCGAGAAGTACGGAGAGATTTATACGGAGTATATGAAAGAGGTCCCTCCTTTTTCACTAAAATGGGAATGTATAAAAAAAGAATTAAAAATAATAACGGAGGAGGATTGAAAAGAAAAAGGAATAATTTGGATAAAGCGGAAGCGGAATTTTTATATGCTAATGTATTGACGGAATGTAATAAATATAAAGTGTTTGAAAACTTATCTGTTACCGAAAAGAATAATTTGATCGATAAAATTTGTCTGAGCGCTATAAAAAAAGTTCATACTGATAAAGATAATATTGAAGCTCTTTCTCAAGAAATTCTATCATATAAATTACGTGAAGAGGAACTTGAAAAATTTTATGCTCCCGATATTTACGATTCAGAAATTAACAAACCCAAAAATTTCAACTCCCTTTTGGCAAAACGGTACACTGACGTAATAAAAGATTTTGTAAAAAAAGAGTTGACACATTATGATTAACTGACTTAGACTGGAGAGTATAATAGCAGTGTTATATATATAGTGGAGAATTATAAAAATAGAATAATAGCGGAAATACTTTGTATCTCCGCTATTAATTATCAAATTAAATTTCGCCGTTGTATCTTAACCATTCCTGGGTACGATAAAAAAAGGCAATATAACCCCGTACCATTAATTTTCCGTTTTCTACCCATAATTTACAATCATAAGTCTTTCCGTTTTTCGGGTCTAAAATTTCGCCGTCGTCCCATTCGTTATCATCGGCATCATATTCCATATCGGTAATAATTGTCATTCCGAGAACCTTTTGGTTTTTTCTCGGGTCATCATCGTCGCATTTATCACAAATAGGGTCCGGATTTTCACCCGGTTGTCTGAAAAGTTTAACAACATCGCCGTATAATTTTCCGTCTTTTAAATATATTTTAACAATTGATTTTGGTTTGTGTGTATTGTCGTCAATGGTTTTCCATAAACCGGTTATCTCTTCGTGCTGTGCAAAAAGCATATTGGTTAATAAAAGAAATGTAATGGATGTTAATAAAATAAGTATTCGTTTCATTTTTTCTCCTGTTTGTCATAAAGTATGATTTATGAAAATAGGAATTTTAAAATATTTCTCAAAGTGTAAATGGAACAATTTTAAATAGGTATTACAGTTTGCATTTGCAAAAAAACACAAAATATCTTATTTTTATATATATTAAATCTAAATAATTATTAACGGAGGATAGAATGAAAATCAACAGATATCAAGATATATCAGAAATCGATAAAGAAGCAAAAAAAGATTATATTGACAGGCACTCGGCATTTGTTCATTGTGAAAGCACTGCAACCAAAGGGGAAAAATTTAAAGTAAAAGTGAAAGTGGGTGATGAATATGCACATCCCGATGATTTTGATCATTACATCGCTTATGTTCAGTTATGGGACGGCGAAACATTTTTAGCACAAACCACATTAACTGCAGGTACTATGGGGTCAGCAGCAAATCAAGTGGAAGTTGATTTTTACATCGTTCCAACAAAAAATATGAAGTTAACGGCAATGGCTTATTGTACAAAACACGGTTTATGGCAAAGCGACGAAGTAAAAGTGGAAGTTGCCTAATTCCCTTTCTAAAATTTGAAGTCCGGTTTATACCGGACTTTTTTTATAAACTTTCCGTAATAATTTTTAACACTCACCAAAATTAAATCGTTCTAAATCAGTATCTTTCGAAAAACAAAAAATAATTTTAAGGGAAAAATGAGTATCTCGTACAAAGATTCCGGCGTTGATATTAAAGCCGGTGAAGAAACGGTTGATAAAATCAAAGAGATTGTAAAATCTACATTTAATGATAAAGTTCTTTCCGGCATCGGCCATTTCGGAGCTTTTTATGAAATTGATTTTAAAAGTTTTAATGAGCCTGTTCTTGTTTCCAGTGTTGACGGTGTGGGAACAAAACTTAAAGTGGCTTTTTTGATGAATAAACATAATACGGTAGGGCAGGATTTAGTGAATCATTGTGTAAACGACATTGCCGTTGGCGGAGCAATTCCTCAATATTTTATGGATTATATGGCATTCGGCAAACTTGATCCTAAAATTGCCGAACAAATAATGGAAGGCTTCGGCAAAGCTTGTCGCGAAAATAACATTGCATTAATCGGTGGAGAAACTGCTGAAATGCCCGGACTTTATTCGGAAGAAGAATATGATATGTCGGGTACAATCGTCGGAATTGTGGAAAAATCGGAAATCCTTAATGGAGATAAGGTTAAAAACGGAGATGTTCTGATTGGCTTTAGCTCTACCGGATTGCACACAAACGGATATTCCTTGGCACGTAAAGTTCTATTGGAAAAATATTCTGTAAACGATAAACCCGAAATACTTGAAAACTCTATAGGTGAAGAATTGCTTAAAGTACATAAATCTTATCTTAAATTAATTCGTACTATTATTGATAATATTAATGTACATGCTTTTTCCCATATTACCGGCGGTGGAATTTTGGGTAACACAATGCGTGTAATACCTAAAGGATTAGCTCTTGATATTGATTGGAACGCATGGGAACTTCCTTCGATTTTCAAACTAATAAAAGAAACCGGTAATATTGCCGATGAAGAGATGAGAAAAGCATTTAATTTGGGAATAGGATTAATTGCAATTGTAAGTGAAACGGATGTTGAAAAAATTAAAACAATTGCCGATAAGTTAAGCGAAGAGTATTTTATAATAGGTAAAGTGGTTACGGAATAATTGAAAAAATAAATCCGGGCAGTTAATTTTATCCGAATATTAACAGGTTAAATAATTATGTATATAGATACACATACACATCTCTTTTTCGCAAATTTTGATAACGACAGGGAAGAGGTAATTAAAAATGCACGGGATGCCGGAGTAGAATATATGCTTGTACCCGGCACCGATTTAAAAACCTCAATGCAGGCAATAGAATTATCGAAACAATACGATTTTATATACGCTGCAGTTGGGATTCATCCGCATGATACTAAAGATTGGAATGATAAATGGATTGACAATATACGTGAGCTTGCAAAAGAAAGCAAAGTTGTGGCAATTGGTGAAATCGGACTTGATTACTATTACGACTTTTCACCGAAAGAGAAACAAAAAGAAGCATTTGAAAAACAGATTGAATTGGCTCTGGAATTGGATTTGCCGGTTATTATTCACAATCGTGATGCAAACGAAGATATTATGAAGTTTGCACGCAGGTATCAATCAACACCGTTAAAGGCACAATATCATTGTTTTGCCGGTACAGTAAAAAATGCCGGTGAACTTATTGAAATGGGGCATTATATTTCATTTACGGGAAACATAACTTTTAAAAAGGCGAATAAATTACGCGAAGTTGTTGAACACGTGAGTGTTGAAAGAATGCTAATTGAGACGGATTCGCCGTTTTTAACTCCGGTGCCTTACAGAGGAAAAAGAAATGAACCGAAACATATTCCTTTAATTGCAGAGGCGATTGCAACTATTCATCATTTACGCAAAGAAGATGTTGGCAGAACAACTTTGTGGAATGCATATAAACTTTTTGGAATCGGAGAAAAGATGAAAGTAAGTTATACCTACCAAATCGGCAAAGCCCTTTATGTTAATGTTACAAACAGATGTAATGCGGATTGTGTTTTTTGCGACAGAAAAGGGGATGCCGTAATTAATGGTTACAATTTGAAAATGAGCAGGGATGAAGAACCTTCTGCAGAAGAATATATTAATGAGATTGGTAACCCGAAAGAATACAGCGAAATAGTTTTTTGCGGCTACGGTGAACCTACAATCCGTTGGGATGTTGTAAAAAAAATTGCAGAATATGTGAAATCAAATGGCGGAAATACCCGCATGAATACTAACGGACACGGAAATTATATTAATAAAAAGGATATTACTCCGGAATTAAAAGGATTGATTGATACAGTTTCCGTAAGCCTTAATTCCACCGACCCTGAGCAATATGCAAAATTAATGCGGGTAGATAAATCGCTCCATGCGGAAATGATTAATTTCGCAAAGCGGGCAAAAAAGTATACCAATGTTGTTATGTCTATTGTCGGCATCAGTTCTGTGGATAGCGAAAAAGCTAAAAGATTTGTTACCGAAGAAATAGGTGTTGCATTCAGAGAAAGGGAGTATTTTTAATGAAACATATTTTAATTTTTCTTTTCTTTTTTCTTCTGTCGTTATCATTTGCACAAAATTATAACTTTAATACAATTGATGATATTAATATTTTGCTTAACGATTCCTTTTTCAAGCGTTGTCAAATTGGTATTGATGTTTATAATTTAACAAAAAAAGAGGTCGTTTTTAAACATAATGAAAAACTTCTTTTTCGTCCGGCCTCAAATATGAAAATTTTAACCACGGCAACCGCATTATATTTTTTGGGACCTGAATTTGATTTTAAAACCGAGATTAAAACCGACGGAGAGATAAAAGATTCGGTTCTTAAGGGAGATTTATATTTTATAGGCGGATTTGACCCCGATTTTACAACAAACGATTTGGATACTATGATTTTATCTCTTAAGCAACAAGGGATAAAGAAAATTGACGGAAATTTGTATGCCGATATTTCAAATATGGACTCACTTTTTTGGGGCAACGGCTGGATGTGGGATGATGACCCGTATTCCGATTTCCCTTATATGACACCTTTGATTATTAACGATGCTTGCGTGAAAGTTATTGTTTCGCCGGGAAATATAGGGGAAAAAGCAAATATACAAATTATTCCGGATGTGGACTTTTTCAAATTTGAAAACGAGATTGTTACTGTTGATAACGACACCACGGATTTAACGGTTAGCAGAAACTGGATAGAAAGAAGCGATTCTTTAATTTTAAAAGGAGGCTTTTATGTTAATGCAGAGTCGGATACAACAAAAATAAATATAGTTAATTCCACTCAATATTTTCTGGCGTTGGCAAAAAAAAGTCTGAGAAAAAATAAAATAACATTTTCCGGAGAGTGCAAAATTGTTAAATCTCCGAATAATATTAAAACACTCGTAATAAAAGAAAGACCGTTTAGCCAGGTAATAGTTAACCTTAATAAAACAAGCGATAATTTAAGTGCCGAAATGACCTTGCGGGCGTTGGCCTTTGCGATGGAAAAAAAACCGGCTTCGGCTAAAAAAGGCATAAAATGGGTTGATAGTTTAATAACCCTTGTAGGACTTAATCCAAAAGACTACAGAATAGTTGACGGTTCGGGAGTTTCGCATTATAATCTTGTTTCCGTTGAATTATTGGATGAAGTTTTAATTTATATGTATCGGTATTATCCAGAATTATTTAAAGTGCTTTATAACTCGTTTCCGGTTGCCGGTGTTGACGGAACGCTTAAATCACGAATGAAAAATACTGCTGCCTATAACAACGTTCATGCAAAAACCGGAACACTAAGCGGAGTAAGTTCATTATCAGGTTATCTTAATTCTAAAAACGGGGATTTAATCTCTTTTTCAATCAACACGCAAAACTTTGTCGGAAGCGCTAGCCGGGCACGGGAATATCAAGACAGAATTTGTGAGATTTTAGCAAATCTTGAGTTTAAATAAAAATTGCAAAATGGAAATTATGAAAACACACAAACAATTTAACATCTACACAACACCGTTTAATGCTGATTTATTAAGCGGATTACTTTGGCAATTGAATATTGAAGGAATTAACGAATATGATAATTATCTCTCCGTTTTTGCAAACGAGGAGAGCAACGTAACAAACTATAAAATTAAAAACCTTCTTTCAAAAATCAAAAATGAAAATTTGATAGAGACTTTTAAAATTGATGAAAGCAATGTGGAAGAAGAAAATTGGAACGAAGAATGGGAAAAAAAAATTAATGTAATAAAGGTAACCGATAAAATAATAATTAAACCCACTTTTAGAAAATATGAACCCAAAAAAGATCAACTTGTAATTACCATTGACCCTAAAATGTCTTTTGGAACCGGGGAACACGAAACAACCAGATTGGTTTTACAACTTTTGGATAAATATATCGATAGCGTTAAAACGGTTTTAGATGTTGGTAGTGGTACGGGTGTACTTGGTATTGCCGCATCGTTACTGGGCGCAGAGCATGTTGTGGGAATTGATAACGATGAGTGGTGCATTGAAAACGGGAATGAAAACCTTGAATTAAACGGGGTGCAATCTAAAGTTGAAATTCGTTTGGCGGAAATTAAAGACGTAAATGATAATCCGTTCGATTTAATTGTTGCAAACATTAATAAACATATTCTACTGGATATTGCTGAATCAATTTACACTTTAACTAAACAAAGCGGAAAAATAATTTTATCGGGTTTACTTTATTCCGACAGAGACGATATTGTAAAACTGTATACGAGTTTTGGTTTATTGTTATTGGAAGAAAAGCAGTTGGGAGAATGGATAGCATTGGTTTTTAAAAAATAAGCGAAATTCCGTTAAGAATTTCGCTTAAGATAAATCATATCTCTATAAATTAATTTCGCAACTTTAACAGTAATTTAACAAGTGTTGCTTTTTCTTCCAGAGTTAAATTTTTTGTCTCCTCAGTAATCGAGTCCAAATATAATGGGGTTATTTCCCTTAAAATTTTTTCACCTTCCTTTGTTAATTTAGCATTAATAATTCTTCTGTCACTTTTAGAAGGAACCCTTTCGGCAAATTTGCGCTTTTGCAAATTATCCATTACACAAGTAATATTTGCCCCCGTTACATTTAATTTTTTCCCTATGCTTTTTAATGGCATTGCTCCTTCATTTTGGAGAGTAACCAAAACATGAAATTGCGGATTTGTTAAATTATACCGAGACATTCGCTTGGAGTGAGATTTTTCAATAAGCTCAAAAGTATTTGCCAACTCTTTCCAAACTTTCCACGATAATTCTTTTTCTTTGTTGTTCGACATTGTTTTCCTTCGATTTTTAATCATTCAATCATTTTCACCAAAGGAAGTGGTAAACTGGTGCAATCAGACATCCCATCACTCCTT
>CAZTYP010000103.1:0-51987 GCA_964617555.1 uncultured Melioribacteraceae bacterium
GCACGGAGAATGGGCTCTGAGAAATTTAAATAGCATAATTTTACTTTGTGAAAATCCACCCGAAAACTGGGAACTAAACAACAAATTTATTAATAAGTTGTTGGTACGATTAAAAACATTTACCGATATGACGTATTTATCAATAGTGGAAATTATTAATTATGAAAAACTTATGGGAAACAATAGTAAGGAGTTGAAAAATCTTGATAATACAACGATTAAAATTTTTGAAACGGTAAAACAATTTATTAACGGAAACGGAGATATTAATCTTTATTTTTTGAGTGAAAATTTTAAGGAAATCAGATATAACATAAAAGAATTACGAAATGTTATTTATTCCCGATTTTCGTCGAAACCTACCGAAGTAATTAATAATCTGATTGCAAATTTTGAAACCGAACTTAAAAACAACTCCATTAATATTTTTAAATACAAAAAATTTCCGAATGAAATTCCCGTATTAATTAAAAATTACGAATTAGGAAATATTTTGGATAATCTTATTCAAAATTCAATTAAATTCATGAAAAACTCCGAAAAAAAAACAATTACAATTGAACTTTTTAAAGACTCACCTAAAATAATTATAGATTTCTCGAATACGGGTTTTCCGATTCCGAAAGATAAATGGGAAACAATTTTTCAACAAGGTTATTCCGAAAGTAAAAGTACCGGACAAGGGCTTTCTTTTTCGCGCGAAATATTAAAAAAATATGGCGGTAGAATTTATGTAAACAATAGCAATCCCGAAAAAACAACTTTCAGAATTGAACTGAACGAAGGAATAATAATAAACTAAGGCATTTTATGAATAAATTTAAAACAAGAAAACCGACTCTGCTTATGATAGATGACGATGTTGATTTTACATCCGATTTTTTAATGCTTTTGGATGAACATTTTAATTGCATATCCGCAACCAACGGTGCTCTTGGCCTTAAAGCATTAAGAGAGAATAATATTGACGTAATTTTGTTGGATTTAATGTTTAAAGACGGGCCTAACGGAGAAGAAATACTTAAACAGATTAAAGCCGTTGAATCGGATATCCCCGTAATTATGATTACCGATTATGCTTCGGTAGATACTGTTGTTGAAGCAATGAAAGCCGGCGCTTACGATTATGTTTCCAAAACTCCTAATCTTAAAGAGCTATTAATTAAAATTCAAAATTCGATAAACATTAGTAATCTTAAAAAGAAAACACAAACATTGCAAAAAGAAAATTCAAAATATTTTTATCAAATAATCGGGTCGGGTAAAGAAGTTCAAAAGTTAAAAAGTAAAATTCTACTTTTTGCCGATAATTTAAATACTGTGCTAATTACCGGCGAAAGCGGTGTCGGAAAAGAACTTGTGGCACGCCAAATTCATTTGAACAGCAAAGTAAAAAACGAACCTTTTATTGCAGTTAATTGTGCAGCCATTCCCAAAGATTTAATTGAAAGCGAATTGTTCGGACACGAAAAAGGGGCTTTTACCGGAGCAATTAAACAAAAACTCGGTAAATTTGAACTTGCTTCGCCGGGCACTATCTTTCTTGATGAAATTTCGGAATTAAATCTTGATGCACAAGTTAAACTTCTGAGAGTTATTCAAAACAGAGAATTTGAACGTGTAGGCGGTACAAAAACAATTGAAAGCAAGGCGCGCATTATTGCCGCAACCAACAAAAACTTGGAAGAACTTATTAGCGAAGGTAAATTTAGGGAGGATCTATTTTACCGGCTCGACGTGCTTCCTATCGAAGTTCCGCCTTTGCGCAAAAGGAAAGAAGATATTCCGGAATTAGTCGAGTTCTTTACGGAAAAAATTTGCATTGATTTAAAAATCAATCGTAAATCATTTTCACCCGAAGCGATTGCCATATTACAAAGATATAATTGGCCCGGCAATATACGGGAATTGCAAAACCACATAACACGTGCAATTATATCATCCGCCTCCGATGTAATTAGGAAATTCGATTTGGATTCAAAATTAAGTGCAGGTGATTCGGTTTATAAATACGGAATTAATAAAATTCCGGAAACTTGGGAAGAGATGAATTTTATGAGAAAAGAAGCAACCGACAAGGTAAGCCGAGAAATTGAAAAACTTTTTTTAGAAAATCTGTTAAAAAATTTTGACGGTAATATTGCAAAAGCGGCACAAAGCATAGGCCTTAACCGTTCCAGTCTTTATAAAATGCTTAACAAATGCGGTTTAATTTATCGTAATTAAATAGTAATTTATTAATATCTTTATTTATTCTACCAAAAAACGGCATACAAAAATGCTAAAATAACAAGTAAAGCATAGGAAGCTATATTATAAACCGAATCCGTTTTAAATAATTTTGCAGTTAAATTTATTCCTTTCGGGTCTTCAACTTCTTCCGAAGTAGTTAAGGTTACTCCCGTTATAATTACCAATGTTATAATTAATGTATAAAACATCTGATCTAAAAAGGGTAAATCAACAGCAGGTGTTTTAAGAAGTAATGCTACAACTATGGAAGCAAGCACGCCGATAATTGCACTTTTGTTTGTGGTTTTTTTCCAAAAAATTCCCATTAAAAATACGCCCAATATTCCGGGGCTTACCAAGCCGGTATATTCCTGAATATACTGAAACATTTGCGGAATGTTGCCTAAAATAGGTGCAATAACAACGGCAATTATAAGGGCTGTTGCAGCCGTAATTCTTCCGACGGAAACCAATTTTTTTTCGGAAGTCTCCTTTTTTGTAAGATACGGTTTATAAATATCCATTGTAAAAATTGTGGATGTTGAATTAAGCATAGAAGCCAATGAAGATACAATAGCTGCGGTTAATGCGGCAACTACCAAGCCTTTAATACCAGAGGGAATGAACTGTGCTATTAACCAAGGATATGCTTTATCGTAATTAATGCCTCCGCCGGTATTTGTAAACATCTCTTTTATTCCCGGAATAATTGTCGTTCCTTCCGGTTGAGTGTAAAGCACAAAAACAATAATGCCCGGAATTACAACCAACAAGGGAATAATAATTTTCATGAACGCTGCAAAAGCCAAACCGCGTTGAGCCTCTTTTAAAGATTTTGCCGCAAGGGCACGCTGTATAATATATTGATTAAATCCCCAATAATAAATATTGGCAACCCAAAGACCGCCAATTAAAACGGTAATACCCGGAAGGTTAAAGTACTCGGGGTTATCTCTGGATAAAATCATATGAAATTTTTCGCCGGCAACAGAATAAATATGCGATAATCCGGCAAAGACTCCGCCTTCGGGTGTAACATAATCGAGAGCGATAATTGTTGTTAATAATCCGCCAAGTACAAGTAATATAACTTGCATAACATCAGTCCAGGCAACGGCTGAAAGTCCTCCGTAAAGAGAATACGCTGCGGCAATAACCGCCAAACTTATTATTGCCGGAAAAATAAGAGAGCCGTCCCCGGTGCCGATAATTGTATCCAGTGCTTTTCCCCCTAGAAAAAGTACCGAAGTTAAATTAACAAAAACAAAAAGAGCCACCCAAAATATTGCCAAAATTGTTTTAAGGTTTGTGCTGAATCTTTGCTCTATAAATTCCGGGATGGTATAAAGTTTTTTTTCTATAAAGATAGGGAGTAAAAATTTTGCAACAATTATTAATGTTAACGCTGCCATCCACTCGTAAGATGCAATGGCAAGTCCCACGGCAAAACCCGAACCGGACATTCCTATAAATTGTTCGGCGGAAATATTTGCCGCAATTAATGATGCTCCGATTGCCCACCAAGGAAGAGATTTACTTGCCAAAAAATAATCGGAAGATGTTTTCTCTTTCCCGTCCTTTTTTCGAGAAACAAAAAGCCCTAATCCTACTATGGCAATTATATAAACGAAAAAAATTCCCACATCAACATAATTTAAATTCATATTATTCTCTTGTTGTTTTGTTAAATGGATAATTACAAATTACTAAAAAAGGGAATTATTTTCAGCGTATAAATTTTTCTATTTCAATATGTTTGTTGCAAGCAGAAAAATTACGGTTAGTAATAACCTCGTGATGATGGTATTATTTTATTCGGCACTAATTATGACAATAAATTTAGATGATACAGTATATTGAGCTTATTATAAAAAATTTGTATGTTGTCATACAACAAAACCTTGTTTTTACATAAATGTTACATAAAACCCACATTACAATTATAGTAGTAAAAAGAATATGACTTCAAAAAAAATATTTACCGGAATAACGGATAAAACTCCGTTAAGCAAAAAAATAGCTGATGAAATTGAAAAAGCGATTTTAAACAAAAAACTTATTGTTGGCGATAAATTACCCTCCGAGCATGAATTGTGCGAGCAATTCGGTGTATCGCGCACTTCCGTGCGTGAAGCTGTTAAAATATTAATAACACAAGATATCGTTGAAGTAAAAAAAGGGCATGGAATTTTCGTTAAAAGTATTTCGCCCGAAAATATTACGGAGGGTATAATAAAATTTTATCGTCATATGCTTAACGAAGAATATGCCATGGATTTAATTCATGCGCGGCAAGCTTTGGAACCGAGCATTGCTTATTATGCTGCACTTAACAGAAGCGAAGAAGACCTTAAAATAATCGAACAAAATATTATCCTTTTAAAAAAGCATAACAAAAATCCTAAAAAAAGCGCGGAGTTTGATTTAAAATTTCACGATTCGCTTGCGGTTGCTTCCCGTAATAATTTATTCGTTTTTATGATGCGACCGCTTCATAATTTAATTCCGCCAATAAAATCTAAAATACACAAGGTCTTAAAAGGGTCAACCGATTTGGCTTTGGAGTGGCACGATAAAATTTTTGAAGCCGTTAAAGATAAAAAGCCGGAATTGGCAAAACTGAATATGATAGAACATTTAAAGATTGCAGAAAAACAAATAAAAGAAGTTTACGAAAAAAAACAAACAACAAAAAAGGAGTAAATTAATTATGGAAGTAAGATACTCGCCCGACGAGAAAGGATTTAAGCAAATGACAACCGAAGAATTAAGAGAAACGTTTTTAATCAAACTTTTCGAAAAAGATAAAATTACAATGGTCTATTCCGATATTGACCGTTCCATTACAGCATCGGCAGTGCCCGTAAAAAAACAATTGGAATTGAAAGCTTCGAAAAAAGAGATGGCCGCAAAATATTTTGCCGAAAGACGTGAAGTTGGCATAATTAATATAGGCGGTAAAGGCTCTATTGTTGTTGATAAAAAAACTTATAAAATGGATTATAAAGATGCTCTTTATATAGGCAAAGGTGCAAAGAAAATAATTTTCAAAAGTAATTCACAAAAAAACCCCGCAAAATTTTATATTGCCAGTTATCCCGCACATACTGAATACCCTACAACACATGCAAAATTTGCCGATGCAACCCCTGTAAAACTCGGCAGTTTGGAAACATCCAACGCACGCACGATCTATAAATATATTTATCCGGACGGAATCAAATCGTGCCAACTGGTAATGGGATTAACCGAATTGGAAACCGGCTCCGTTTGGAATACAATGCCGGCACATACACATCAAAGAAGGTCGGAAGTTTATATGTATTTTAATCTCGGTAAAGATGATTTTGTAACTCATCTGTTGGGTAAACCCGATGAAACCCGCCACATTATTGTTCGAGACGGTGAGGCTGTTCTTTCAACAAGCTGGTCTATTCATTCCGGTTGCGGGACAAGAAATTATTCCTTTATTTGGGGAATGGGTGGCGAAAATCAAGATTTCGATGATATGGATTGGATTCCTACAAAAGAGATGAAATAAATAGGGAGGGAAAACATGATTTTGGATAAATTTAATTTGGAAGGTAAAACCGCTCTTGTTACTGGTTGCAAACGAGGAATCGGCAAAGCAATGGCGGAAGGGCTTGCCGAAGCCGGAGCAGATATTGTGGGAGTAAGTGCTTCGTTAAATGGCGGAAACGAAGTTGAACAATCGGTAAAAACAATCGGCAAAAACTTTACACCGTATCAATGCGATTTTTCCGATAGAGAGGCACTCTATAATTTTATTAAAGAAGTTAATAAAAAACATAAGATAGATATTTTGATAAATAATGCCGGAACAATTTTGCGCAGTCCGGTAGCGGAACACCCCGACAAATATTGGGATAAAGTGCTGGAAGTAAATCTAACCGCCCAATTTATTCTTGCCCGCGAATTCGGCAAACATATGATAAAACGAAAAGCCGGTAAAATTATTTTTACCGCTTCGCTCCTCTCTTTTCAAGGAGGAATTACCGTTCCCGGTTATGCGGCGAGTAAAGGAGGAATAAAACAAATTACCATGGCTTTTGCCAACGAATGGGCAAAATACGGAGTAAATGTAAATGCAATTGCTCCGGGTTATATTGCAACTGATAATACCGAAGCATTGCAGAAAGACGAGATTCGCAGCAGACAAATTTTGGAAAGAATTCCCGCTGGCAGATGGGGAATTCCCGAAGATTTTAAAGGTCCCGTGGTTTTTCTTGCCTCTGAAGCGGCTAATTACGTTAACGGTGAAACTTTACTTGTTGACGGCGGTTGGATGGGAAGATGATTTTTATGTGCCGGATTTTAAATTCGGCACTAATCTTAACACAAAACTTTTTTTTAGTAATTTTCAAACTCAAGATATAATATCATTTCAAATTAACCGACTCGGGAACTTGCAAAGCAATTACGCAAGCAAAGTCCGTAATGATACTTTCTATTGTGTAAAGTCCCGTAGGGAGTACGTTTTTTTATAGTGTTGTTCCCATAGGATTTTCCCGTTATGTTCTGTGTTGCTTTAACCATAATGTTCATCCTACTAAACTCGCTACTAATAACACCTGAATTTTGCTTCCGTTTTGAAGGGATATAAAACTTTACATAATAAAAGAAAAAATTATAAAAAGGCATCAAAATATTATTGGATATAATTAAAAAAATATATTAACTTAACAGAAGTATAATATAGGTTTTTAGTATTGTTGAAATAACGTGAGGTGTCCGATTAAAAAGTTACTTTTCATATTGTTTATTACCGTTGAACTGTTTGCCCAAACCACAGCACCTAAGCGGGAAATGAGAGCTGCATGGCTATCAACCGTACGTAATATCGATTGGCCTATCAGTCCCGGTGACCCTACCCAAAAAAAGATAGACGACTTGATAAATTACATTAGTAATTTGAAAGATGCTAATATCAATACGGTAATAATGCAGGTAAGAGATGCCTGCGACGCAATGTACGATTCTCCCATAGAGCCATGGTCAAGTTGGTTAACCGGTGTACAAGGGAAAGCACCTTCACCTTATTTTGACCCGTTGAAAATTGCCGTTGAAGAAGCACATAAACGCGGAATGGAACTTCACGCATGGCTGAATCCCTATCGTGTGCGTCTTGAACGTTATAATTTGGCATTGGATGAAAAAAACGTTGCCGTTCAACATCCCGAATGGGTAATAAATATTAATGGCGACGAAATGTTGGATCCGGGTATCCCCGAAGTACGTGAGCATATTGTTCGAGTTATTGAAGATATTATTACAAGATATGATGTTGATGCAATTCACTTTGACGATTATTTTTATCTTGAAGGAATTACAAATCAAGATGATTCAACATTTGCAAAATATCCGAACGGCTATACAAATAAAGGAGATTGGAGACGTAATAATGTAAATGAATTGTTACGAATGATATATGCTAAAATTCAAGAGGTAAAACCACGTGTAAAATTCGGGCAATCACCGGCAGGTATCTGGAAAAACGGTGTTCCGCCAGGAATTTATGGTAGAGATAATTATAGTGTAATTTACTGCGATGCCGTTACATGGTTAAGTGAGCAAATTATAGATTATCTTGCTCCGCAGTTATACTGGTCCTTTGGCGGTAACCAGGATTATGGTAAGCTTGCTCCTTGGTGGGCAAGCGTAAGTAACGGAAGGCATATCTACCCGGGATTGGCTTATTACAGAGTTGGTCAATCCACGTTTGATAAAACTCAAATAGGAAAAATGGTAAGGTATAACAGAACCAACGATAAAATTCAAGGTGAAATATATTTTACTTCTAAAAATTTTATACAAAATCTGGGCGGAATAACAGATACATTAAAAGAAGCATTGTACAAATATCCCGCTTTACCTCCGGTTATGGAATGGAAAGAAACCAATCCCCCCGATGCACCCGCAAATTTACGTTTTGACAGAGTTGCCGGCTTAGGTGCTACAGGGTTAACTTGGGATATTCCTACAAATGAAGAGATAAAATTTTATGTGATTTATCGTTCGGAAAATTCCGATTTTTCCGCTACAGATATAGCCGATCCGAAAAATATTTTTAAGATTACTTCGTTAAATTATATTCTTATCGATAGTGATTTCCCTACAACCAAGGGATATTATTATGTAACAGCTCTGGATTGGAATAACAACGAAAGCGGAGTAAGCAACAGATTTGAATATACACCGCAAATTACAAAACCGCTTGTTCCTCAATTATTATTACCTGTTGCAGGAGAACCACATGCAAAAGATACACTTAAATTAGTTTGGAACTATTCACAAAATGCCAACTCTTATTCTCTTATCCTTGCTACAGATGCGGGATTATCTGATGTTATTATTTCCAAAGAAGCAATTTTGGATACATTTTATGCTGTTACGGGACTTAAAGGTGAAACAGAATATTATTGGAGTGTTAAAGCGGTTAACCTTGCCGGCGAAAGTAATTATGCCGCAGTAAATAATTTTACTACCGGTTTTCCTGCCTCACCCAATTTGTTAACGCCTCTGTTTCAGGAAATCAATGTTGAGTTATCGCCTACGTTTTCGTGGAAGAAAAATCCGATGGCTACATCATATCGTTTTATTTTAGCCGAAGGACGCGGAATTTCTTCATCATGTACAATTTTAGATACGGTTCTAACAGATACCTCGTTGGTGGTAGGAGAATTAAAGCCCGGGGCTTTTTATGCATGGCAAGTGCAGTCAATAAACCAATATGGTAAAAGTCTTTGGTCAACAATGTTCCAATTAAGAACCAAGATAATTTTACCTGCTGTTCCAACACTTATTGAACCACAGAATAATTTGGCAACATTGGGTGATACCGTTAAATTTGCTTGGCAGGCAACAGAGTATTCCTTGAAGTACAGATTACAAGTTTCCGAGAGGGAAGACTTTTCAACAAGATTATATGACATACAGGGAATTGTTGATACCTTTATTACTCTTAGCGGATTTAAAGGAGCAACAGATTATTATTGGAGAGTGCGTGCGGAAAACAATGGCGGATCCAGCGAGTTTTCAATTACAAACAAATTTTCAACAGGTTTCCCCGGAGGAGCACCGGTATTGCTGTATCCTGAAGACGTATCGTTAAACAAAGAACTGGATCCCGTTTTTAAATGGAATGCCGTTGACTTGGCCGATAAATATCATTTCCAATTATCGGAGGGTTTGGCAATTGATGTAAATGATTTATTGCTTGATACGCTTGTTACGGATACCACTTTGTATTATAAAAACAAATTGGACGTAAGTACAATATATTCATGGCGGGTGAAAGCATTAAATTCTATTGGTGAAACAGATTGGGCGGGAATATTTAAATTTAAAACTTCACAGGATTCCCTTTTGGATGCTGAAGAAAAGGATCTTGCTTTACCGGAAAAATATTCACTTGAACAAAATTATCCTAATCCGTTTAATCCTTCTACCACCATTACTTTTGCACTACCCAAAGCGGGAATGACAACTTTAACCATATATAATATTATCGGACAAAAAGTTGCCGTGCTTGTTTCCGACTATTTACAAGCCGGTGTGCATACGGTTACTTTTAATGCCTCTTCTGTTAACGGTAGTGTTACAAGCGGATTATACCTTTACAAATTACAATCCGGAGAGTTTGTATCCATTAAAAAAATGCTGTTACTTAAATAAATTATTAATGCTTAATATGATTTTTTATAACAAACAAATAACAAAAAGATTCACAGTAAACATAGAGGAAATTAAATGAGAAAATTTCTACTATTTGCTTTTGTTTTATTACTTACCAACATCGCCCTAATTGCCCAAACCGGAAAAATTGCCGGTACCATTAAAGATGCTTCTACCGGAGACCCTTTGATTGGGGTTAATGTAATTGTAGAAGGGACAATGATGGGAGCGGCAACAGATGTTGACGGTTACTACGTTATTTTGAACGTTGACCCCGGTACGTATAACGTTAAAGCATCTTATATCGGTTATTCTCCTCAAGTAATTAAAAATTTAAGAGTAAACATCGGACAAACAAGCCAAGCCAATTTTAATCTTAGCGACCAATCAATTAAAACCGAAGAGGTTGTTGTTGTTGCAAAAACTCCTATTGTTAAAAGGGATGTGGCTTCCAGTGGAGCTAACCTTAATGCCGAAGAGATTAAAAACCTTCCGGTTGTTAATGTTGCAAGTGTTGTAGGGTTGCAAGCCGGTGTCGAAGGAGGTGCAATTCGCGGCGGTTCCGGAGATGAGGTTGTTTATCAAGTCAACGGCGTTTCCATGAGAGACGGACGTGATAATACTTCTTACAACAATTTGAGTATGACCTCAATTAAGCAAATCCGTGTACAATCCGGTGGCTTTACCGCCGATGTAGGTGATGTTCGTTCTGGTTTAATTGAAGTTGTTACCAAAGAAGGTGATAAACACAATTATACCTTTAGTTTTCAAGGGCAAATTAGAAACCCCGGAAACAAACATTTCGGTCAATCGGTTAACGACCCGAATTCGTATTTTATTCGTCCCTTTGTTGACGACGACGTTGCATGGACCGGAACAAAAAACGGCGCATGGGATAAATATATGCAACGTCAGTATCCGGAATTTCAAGGATGGAACGCTTTTTCGGAAAGTACTTTACAAAATGACGACCCAAGCGACGATTTAACACCCGAAGCGGCTCAACGGCTCTTTTTGTGGCAGTATAGAAAGACTTTTGATATTGAAGACCCTGATTACGATGTTGACGCTTCTTTTGGAGGTCCGGTTCCTTTAATAAGTGCTCCGCTTGGCAATTTAAGATTTTTTGCAAGTTATAAAAGAAACAGAACAATGTTACTTGTGCCGTTGTCAACTCCTGATTATTCCGATTATAATTTCTCTTTGAAATTAACATCCGATATTGCAAAAGGAATGAAACTTATGATTAACGGATTTTACGGTAAACAAATGGGTACAACATCCAGCACTAGCGGCAGCCCGGGAATTTTTAAATCAGATTGGTACCTTGCCAACAGAGTTGATTACGGTAACTATACTAATGCGGTGCTCTTTTCCGATGCTTATTTTACTCCTACGGAAATTGCACGCTCCGGAATTGCAGCTAAGTTTACCCACGTATTAAGCTCTTCAACTTATTATAATGTTTTATTCAATAATTTTAATTCAGATTATAATACACAGCCCGGAAGAGCAAGAGATTTAACTCCGAAATATAAATTCGGAAATAATTATTATGTAGACGAAGCTCCGTTCGGTTATTATCAAGGGGCTTCCAATGTTTGGAACCCCAGTGGTATGTTGATGGGCTCTATTTACAGCCAAAGCCGCGATTGGAGTAAACAATCCGTTTATAATTTAAAATTCGATTTATCCAGTCAATTGAATAAATATAACAATATTAAAACGGGATTCTTATTCCGCCTTACCGATTATAATACTCATTACGGCTTGCGTTCGGAACTCTACAATACAAAAAACCGTGATTATCAGTGGGATACGAAACCTATTTTGTTTGCTGTTTACGCACAAGATAAA
Source organism: uncultured Melioribacteraceae bacterium (assembly GCA_964617555.1). GTDB lineage: Bacteria > Bacteroidota > Ignavibacteria > Ignavibacteriales > Melioribacteraceae > 1-14-2-50-31-20. The sequence continues at coordinate 11,785 of CAZTYP010000103.1, forward strand.
TTGGAATTTGAAGCAATGGTTGCCACAATAGGTGTACGTGTTGAATATTCCGATCCTAATACCGACTGGTATGTTTACAAAACTTACGACCCTGCCTTTGCCGCTTCAAATTCCGATAAAAGAGATGAAATGTTGGCAAAGAAAAAAGTTACTCCGCAAATTACCGTTATGCCTCGTTTAGGTATTGCTTTCCCGATAACGGTAAACAGCAAATTGTTTTTGAATTACGGGCATTATCAAACTCTGCCTACGCCTAATAATCTTTACCTAATTTCAGAAGACACATTCGGGCAAATAACCTCTATTGCAAATCCTTATGCCGACTTTGAAAAAACAATTACTTACGAAGTTGGTTACGAACATAATTTGTTCGATCAATATTTGTTAAGAATTACGGGGTATTACAAAGATATTTCCAATGAATCCCGAAGCATCAAATATATAAGCAGCGATGCAACCGTAAGTTACTATAAAACCGAGCCGGTACAATATAGAGATATCAGAGGATTTGAAATACAGATAAACAAAAATCGCGGAGATTGGTTTACCGGTTTTGTTAATTATAATTATATGGCTACTTCTCTCGGTAAATTCGGTTGGGGAAAATATTACGAATCTCCTGTTGACCAGAAAAAGTATATTGATACTCAGGGGCAAAGTTGGTTCAAGCAAGCCAAACCGATGCCTCGTCCGGTAGCACGTTTGAACTTGGACTTTTTTACCCCTGCCGGACTAGGACAATTAATTAGCGGTTGGAGATTAAATATTCTTTCAACCTGGAAAGCCGGAAGTTATACCTCATGGAGCGGTAATGCCGGTAGAACAGCTAAAACAACTAATAATTTGCAATGGCTCGACTATTACAATACCAATATGAGATTATCCAAAACATTGGATTTCGGAAAGTTTGATATTGAATTGTATATTCAGTTAAATAATGTTTTCGATACAAAGAGATTATCTTCAACCGGTTTTTCTCACAAAAACTTTGATTACGAAAACTACATGCGTTCTTTGCACTTACCCTCTGATGTAGTTTCTTTCGAAACTCATAAATATTACAACATTCCCGGCAACGATCAACCCGGCGATTACAGAAAAAACGGTGCCGAGTACACTCCTATTGAAGCTGTTGGCAATATCAATACTATAGAAGCTCCTACAGCAGGGTTGATTTATTACGATGCAACCTCGCAAAGATACTATGAATATAACAATACCGCCGGATGGAAAAGAGTTGATAATGCCAAAATGAAAAAGATCTTAGACGATAAAGCATATATCGATATGCCGAATTTGGGATTCTTCACTTTCTTAAATCCGCGTGATATTTTCTTCGGGTTAAGATTTAATATTACTTTATAAAGAATTTTAATTAGGTGTTAATATGAAAAAAATAATTTCGAAAATATTTTTGATGCTCGTAACCGGATTTTTGATTTTTCCTTCTGTTACTTATAATGCACAATCAATAGGAAAAGTTGAAAAATGGTTAAATGTCGGCTCATTCCATAATTGGTATTCCAGTATTGGCGGCGAAAGGGAAGTTGACCATCCTGCCGCTACGGGACAATTGTGGGGATGGCAATGGCCGGGGTTTTATCCTAACGAGGATATGCAAGCGGCAAAAGGACTTTGGATTGGGTGCCGCAATTATTTTGATCCACAAGTAAATATGACTTTCGGCTATAAGGTTGTTCATTGTGGTCCCAGACCCCAAACCGGTGGCGATAGCGAGTTTTTCCCTGTTGAGTTTAAACAATATGCAAAATTTCCTCCTACCGTTGTTAGGGTTGACGGAGCATTAACTCATTACCCCGGACAAGAAGTTACAATTGATGAAATTGACCCGAGTATGCCTTATGATCAAATGATTTACAACAAGGTAAATACCCAATTGGGTGTAACAATGATTAGGAAAATTTATCAGTTTGGTAATCCTAATTACGATAACTTTCATGTTTCGGAATATACTTTTATTAACACCGGCAATATTGATGCCGACCCCGAAATTGAGAGAAAGGACGGCGATTTACAAGATGTTTATTTCTATTTTCAACGTCGCCACGGTTTTGTAAGGGAAACAAGAATTCTTTTCGGAGACCCTACTTCGTGGGGTGCAAATACTTTGAATAACGAAGTTGGCCCTTATCCTGCAGGGGGTAATGATAGTAATTTAAGATATTCTTATGCTTGGGGCGGCTACTGGGATTTTAAGGAATACAACAATATTGGCGGTCCTATTTGGCATCCGGACGAAGGATACGGGAAAAGAATTAATGCTGCCGATACAGTTGGACGCCTCGGTGCGGCACAATTTGCCGGAACTTTAACTTTGTATGCCCAAGACCCTAATAACCCGTCGGCAGACGACCCAAACCAACCTGTAACCACCGGCTACGAATCTTCCGACGGTGATTTAATGTATAGTTCCGATCCTTTTAACGAATCTGAAATGCAACGCAGATACGCTTTGATGATAAAAGGTCATCCCGCTGTAAGTCATGCGGATTGGATTACCGGAGGCGATTACGTTAATTCAAAAAAAATCGGGGGCGATAAATCGGTTAACGGTGCCGGTTATTCGTATGTTAACGGTTATGGCCCTTACCAAATTGCTTACGGCGATAGCGTTAAAATAATTATTGTAGAAGGTGCCGACGGTTTGAGCAGAGACGAAGCAATAAGAATTGGAATGTTATTTAAATCCGGTGCAATAAAAGTAGACGATAAGAATATTGCCGTATTAACCGGACAAGATTCACTTTATCAAACTTTTGAAAGAGTGAAAAAAGTTTACGAAAACAATTGGAATATTCCTCAACCTCCTTATCCGCCGAAGACATTCGATATCTATTCCCGTGGCGGAAGAATTGACTTGGAATGGACTCCTAACAATGACGGTCCTTCTATTAAAGGTTACGAAATTTGGCGTAATACATTGGACCCTGTTCCAGGATATGCAAGCAACGAATATTTTTCCAAATACGAAAAGATTGCCGAACTTCCTTCCACGGCTACAACTTATTCCGATACGGCTCAACGTCAAGATGTTGCCTACTATTATTACATTGTTGCTGTAGGTGATGATGTTACCGATATTAACGGTTTAAAATATACTTTGAAAAGCAACAGAAGTTACACGCAATCATACTTCCCCGCTTACAGAAGAAGACCGGGGGAAAAAGAGTTAAGCAACAAAGTAAGAGTTTACCCGAATCCGTATATCATAGGAGCTTCCGATAATTGGATGTTCGGAAGTAACAGTGCCGAACGAAATAAAATTGCATTCGACAAACTTTCGCAAGAATGTACCATTCAAATTTATACCGAACTGGGAGAGTTAATAAGAACAATTGAACATACCGACGGTAGTGGTTCGGACGATTGGGATTTGAGAACATCTTCTAACCAGTTGGTTGTTAGCGGTATTTATATTGCGGTTATTACGGATAAAACAACCGGTCATAAAGAAATAGTTAAATTTTCGATAATTCGATAAAATTATAATAGGTACTTAAATGAATAAAAGAATAAAAATATTCTCTGTTATAATATTACTTTCAGCTGCACACTTTAGTTATGCACAACAAGTAAAACTTGCCCAGAGCGGTATGAAGTTTTTAAGCTACGGTGCAGACGCACGGGCGGTATCCTTAGGCGAAGCTACTACTTCCATCGAAGGGAATTCTTCATCTATTTTTTATAACCCTGCGGCTATGTCTCGCCAAAGCGAATTTATTGATGTTACTTTCAATAATACAAAATGGTGGGCGGATATAAATTATCTTAATGCTGCTATTTCAGTTGCTCCGGCCGGAGGTTTGTACGGGGTGTTCGGATTTTCCGTTTCAAGCGTTGATTATGGCGAGTTCAGACGAACGGTAATCGGTCCCGACGGAGGTGCATTGGATTTGGGAACATATTCGCCGACTGCAATGGCTTTCGGTGTTAGTTATGCCAGAGCACTTTCAGACAAATTTTCTGTAGGCGGGAATGTGCGCTATGTTTATCAAAATTTAGGCGACGGACACGTTATAGGCGGCAGTTACGATAATCCGGAAAAAACAAAAATTGATATTGATGTTTTTTCTTTCGATTTCGGTGTGCTTTACAAAACGGGATTCAAGAGCTTAAATTTCGGTATGTCAATCAGAAACTTTTCCCAAGAAATTATGTATTATGAAGAGAGCTTTCAATTACCTCTTTCCTTTAAATTAGGGCTTTCGATGAACCTGCTTGATATTTGGGATGTAAATCCGAAAGTTCATTCCTTTATTTTTGCAGTTGATGCCGAACATCCTCGTGATAATAAAGAGATGCTTCACCTTGGCGGTGAATATACATTTATGCAAATTCTTTCGCTTCGTGTTGGATACGTTACACCACAAACGTCTTTAGCCGGAATGAATTATGGTGCGGGTCTTAAATACAATATAAGCGGAATATATTTCGGTCTTGATTATTCTTATACGGAATTCGGAGATTTTGACCCGATTCACAGAATAGCAGTTAAATTATCTTTTTAAAATAGAGTAATGAAGTAATTCAATACAAAATTGGTAAAAAAATGAAAAACAAAAAAACTATTGTTAATCTTTTAATAGCGTTATCAACATTTTTAATTATTTCCTTCTTCGGATGTAGTCCGGACGTAACACCAAGTTTATACGACAACGTTGGGGATAAAGGAACACCTGCCGAAATTACATCTGCATTATCCGTTTCCGGAGTAACTGCCGGAACACCTACGGGGTATGCGGGCATTACAAAAATTTCGATCAAAGGTAAAAATTTTGCCGCCAAAGCGGAAAATAATTATGTTTATTTCGGCTCGGCAAAAGCAAAAGTATTAACTGCTTCAACTACTGAGTTATTGGTACAAGCTCCTATTATTTACGGAGATACCCTTTTGCTGAAAATAGCGAAACCACACGTAGAAGAATATAGCAATTCTGTTAATTACAAATTAACCGCTGCAATTAATAACCATTATCCGTTCTTAGCTAATCAAGAGCCGCATGCCGTAACTTGTGATGCAAATGGAGCCGTTTATTTTTCTCTTGTTGTTTCCGGTGTTGGAGAAGGAGTTTGGAAAATAGACGGAGATAGCTTATCTCTGTTTGCTCCAAAAAAATCGGAAACATTTTATTCCGATTTAAAATACCATTCCGATGGTTATATTCTTGGGGTTGCTCCGCGATATAAATATGCTGTCTTTCAATTAACTGAAGGGCAATCACCCAAAGTTTGGTCCACTGCAAAAAACAGAAAAATAGTTTTTCAAGCATTGGATTTTGATAAAAACAAAAATGTTTGGGCTGCCGGTAAGGGGGGACAAATTGCTTGTTTCAAACCGGATAAATCTTCCAAACTTTTTAATTACGAAAATGTTATTACTGCGTTAAGAGTTTATAACGATTATCTTTATGCCATTGCCGGTGAAAACGGTGCTCAGAAGGTTATTAGATTTAAAATATATTCTGCCGACAGTTTGGGAACTCCGGAAAACTATTTTGATTTTTCTGCCAATATGGGGCAAGGTAAAGTTGCTAAGTCATTAACTTTTGCAGCAGACGGAAAAATGTTTATTACCACGGCTCCGTTACTGGAAGGAACAGAATATACCGATCCGATATTATTTGTAAATGCCGATGGTACTTTCGGTACTTGGTATGCAGGTTTAATTAATGCGGCAATTTCCGATATTACATGGACAACTGGTACCAATGCTTTTGTTATCCAGGAAAAAGATGCAAATCATCAACAACTTATTTTAAAAATTGATATGGAGCGAAATGGAGCTCCACAATACGGAAGGTAATATAAATTTAAAAATATTATTTTATGTAACATTTTTATTGGGTAATTAGTATATTTCTAATTACTAAATGTTTTATATAATTCATCCACAAAAAAAGGAGAAACAAAATGAAAAAACTACTAACCTTATTATTTATGGTTGCATTATTTGCTTCAACAGCTAATGCACAGTGGACAAGCCAAGGCGATTTTTGGCCGGATAGCATTTATACCGGCGGTACTCACGGTATAGCTGTTGACCCCGATGGTAAAGTTTGGGTTTCAAGTTATTTTAAAGATGTACCGTTTGGTCCCGATTCTATTTCTACTTCCGGTATTCTTGTATTTAATCCCGACGGAACTCCCGCAAGTTTTTCACCTATTTGTACGGTTGCAACAGGCGGCGGTTTTGTGGTTGACACACTTAACGGTCATTGCCGCGGTTTAGGTGTTATGCCTGACGGAAATATTATTTATGTACAATCAACTACTAACAAAATGTTTAAAATCGATTACAAGACCGGCGAAGGAATTGCTCGTCACGATTTAACGGAATTAAAAGATGGGGGAATGTCTCCTACAGCTCCGGGTATTGCTGCCGACGGAACAATTTTTGTTGGACCTGTTGTTGGTGGAACCGGTACTCAAATTGCAATGTATGATGCTGACTTGAATTATGTGGCAAGTGCCGTTGACGCACCTCCTGCAATTGCAAGAACTTTGGAAGTTTCTTCGGACGGATTAACTTTATATTGGATGCCTTTTACAGCACATAAAGTTTATGTTTACAAAAGAAACGATGAGTTTTCTCCATTTAACATGGCGGATTCAATTCTTGAAGACTGGTCGGTTGAATCTTCTGCATGGAATCCTGCAACAGGAAAACTTTGGGTTTCTAATGATCCGAGAGGAGACACAAGTTTAACCGGTCCTATTTGGGCGGAATTTGATGCTGAAACAAATCAATTAACCGGTGTTCAATTTGCATGGGATAATCCTGTAGACGGTGAGTATGCCAGAGGTATTGATTTTTCACCTGACGGTAAAATTGCTTATGTAGGTACTTTCTCTACCGGTACTGCAAGAATCAGAAAATACGTTAACGAAGGAACGGACGTAAAAGAACTTGGTACAGGCGTTCCGTCGGAATTTAATTTATCTCAAAACTATCCGAATCCGTTTAACCCTACTACCGTTATTAATTTCTCTATTCCTGAAAGCGGTTTGGTTACATTAAAAGTTTATAACACATTAGGCCAAGAAGTTGCCGAATTGGTAAATGCGGTTAAAGCTGCCGGAAATTATGAAGTTAATTTTGATGCTTCTCAATTAGCAACCGGAATGTACATTTATAAAATTCAAGCAGGTAATTTCACAGCTACTAAAAAAATGATGTTACTCAAATAATGTTAAGCAATTAACATTACTCCTTTGTTGTTAAAGCCGGTTTCTTAACCGGCTTTTTTATTATTGTTCCTTTCAGTAACTTTGCTTTTTCACTAATTGTTTTGATTGGTTTTCATACTCTGACAATGAGTAGAGTTTTATCGGAAATGTTTAATACTTAAAATTTACTTTTTATGAATATACTTGGAATATCGGCTTTTTATCATGATAGTGCCGCAGCAATAATTACCGACGGTAAAATTGTAGCCGCTGCACAAGAAGAAAGATTTTCGCGAAAAAAACACGACCATCGTTTTCCTATTAATGCCATTAATTTCTGTCTGTCCGAAAGTGATATAACAATTACAAATATAGATTATATTGCTTTTTACGATAAACCTTTTTTAAAGTTTGAACGAATTCTGGAGACTTATCTTACTTACGCCCCAAAAGGGATTAAATCGTTCATTAAGGCAATGCCTTTATGGATAAAGGAGAAACTATGGATAAAAGAAATTATTAAATCGGAATTAAATTATACAGGTAAAATCCTTTTTCCCGAGCATCACCAATCGCATGCAGCATCCGCTTTTTTCCCTTCACCTTTTCAAGATGCCGCATTTATAACATTTGACGGTGTGGGTGAGTGGACCACAACAAGCTACGGTATCGGAGAAAATAATAAAATCAAAATTCTGGCAGATATTAAATTCCCGCATTCACTAGGGTTGCTTTACTCCGCTTTTACGTATTATACGGGATTTAAGGTAAACTCCGGTGAATATAAAGTGATGGGACTTGCTCCTTACGGCAGGCCAGAGTATGTGGATATTATTCTGAGGGAGTTAATTGATTTAAAAGAAGACGGCTCATTTAAGTTGAATATGAAATATTTTAACTTTGCCGCCGGACTCACCATGACGAACTCCCGATTTAATAAACTTTTCGGCGGAAAACCAAGGAAGCCCGAATCTCCTATAACACAACGCGAAATGGATTTAGCCCGATCCATACAAGATGTTACCGAAGAAATAATGCTCAGAACAGCTCGGCATGTAAAAGATGTTACCGGAAAAAAGAATCTTGTTCTTGCGGGAGGTGTTGCTCTTAATTGTGTGGGTAACGGAAAGATTTTAAGGGAGAAAATATTTGATAATATTTGGATTCAACCTGCAGCCGGTGATGCAGGAGGAGCACTCGGCGCGGCTCTTTTTGTTTGGTATCAATATTCCGATAATTTACGTTTGACCGAAACAGATAAAGATTTTCAATTCGGCTCGTTTCTTGGCAAGCAATTTTCCGATAAGGAAATAAAACAATTTTTGGATAAGAATAAAATCCGGTATAAAAATTTCCGGTATGAAGAATTATTAAAAAAAGTTGCTGAATTGTTAAATAATGAAAAGGTTGTCGGATGGTTCCAAGGCCGTGCGGAATTCGGTCCTCGCGCGCTCGGGGCGCGTTCAATTTTGGGAGATGCACGTTCCGAAAAAATGCAATCGATAATGAATTTAAAAATTAAATTCCGCGAAAGTTTTCGTCCCTTTGCCCCGTCAGTACTGGAGGAAAAAGCCTCGGAATATTTTGAACTTGATGTCCCGAGTCCGTATATGTTATTGGTGGCAAAAGTAAAAAGTGAAAGGCAGAATAAAATATCGGAAGCAGAAGAAAAACTTTTCGGTATTGAAAATTTAAAGGTTCGTCGTTCCGATATTCCTGCCGTTACTCATGTTGATTATTCGGCAAGAATACAAACGGTAAGCAAAGATACAAATCCACGCTTTTATGCTTTGCTTGCAAAATTTAATGAATTGTACGGTTCGGCAGTGCTTGTTAATACTTCGTTTAATGTTAGAGGAGAACCGATTGTAAATAATCCTGAAGAGGCGTATGCTTGTTTTATGAGGACGGATATGGATTATCTTGTACTTGGTAATTTTTTGTTGGATAAAAAAGATATGAAAAATTTTACGGATAACATCAATTGGAAAAAAGAATTTGAGCTTGATTAAGTAAAATAAAAAGATGAGATTTGCAAAATCAAATATGTTTGAAGAAATAAAAAATATTAAAAGTGATAAAAAAGAACTTAAAAAATTCGGGCTTTCTGTTGGAATAGTAGTGTTTATTTTGGGGATAATTCTTTTTGCATGCGAAAAAAGTTCCTTTCTTTATTTTTTAATTATCGGTGGAGTATTAATTTTATCAGGGGTTCTTCTTCCCAAATTTTTATTACCTTTTCAAAAAATATGGATGATATTTGCCGTAATAATGGGCTTTGCGATGACGAGAATTATTCTTGCCGTTTTGTTTTATTTGATTATTACCCCCATATCTTTGATTACAAAATTATTAAGGAAAGATTTCTTAAATTTGAAAATCGAAAAAGAGAAAAGTTCATATTGGAATATGCGTGATGAAGAATACAGTAAAAACTCAACGGAAAAACAATTTTAGCTATGAGTAAACTTTCAATTTTATCGGAATTTTGGGATTTTCTTAAAGTCCGCAAAAAATGGTGGTTGTTGCCTATAATAATTTTCTTAGTTTTGCTTGGCAGTTTAATTATTCTAACACAAGGGTCAGCACTTGCTCCGTTTATTTATGCAATCTTTTAATTATGATTGTTTCCAACCCATATTTATTTTAATAACAGCATCTTTTCGGTTTTTACGGAATTGTTAACTTGCAATGAATACAAATATACACCGCTTGCCATGTTCTGAAAATTGACGTGTACTTTATAAAATCCTGCGGGTTGCTCCGTATCTACAAGAGTTCGGATTTTTTCCCCAACAATATTATAAACAGTTAATTTTACTTTAGACATTCTGTTACTTCCAATTGAAGAGACGGAATATTCTATTACGGTTTCGGGATTAAAAGGGTTTGGATAGTTCTGATATAATTTGAACGTAGCGGCATCGATTGTTGTTTCTTTTACCGCAACTGACGGAGAAGAATAAATAACACGCAAATTATCAAAGCGAATAGTTCCCGTGTAGGTAGAATCGTTTTTTCTGCTACTGTTAAGTAATACCGCAATTTTTGAAATTTTAAGCGGATAGTAAAACATATTTCCTTTTTCCAACGGAATCGGGGTTGTTAATGATGCTGTCAAAGTATCAAAGTTGCTTCCGGCATTTAATCCTTTTGTAACAAGCGCAAATTCTTCATTATTATTGTTTTTTACAATTAATGCAACCATATGCTTATATGTCTCCGAAGAAACATCCAATTGAAAATTTACCGGAACACCGTCAATGGGAATATCTGTATTTAAATAGGCCCAGTGTTGAACTCCGACATGGTAAGTGAAATTATAGTCTAACTTTAACGAGGAATTCCCTTGTGTAAACACGGATTCGTCAATAATAATGGAGCTTTTAAACGTGTCAATATTTTCACCGCTTAAATTCCAATCGTTGATATTATTAAACTCATTTAGTAAAAGTTCGCCTTCCTTTAACTTTACATTTACCGTTGCTGTATCTACAACATCATTCCAACGGACAATAACTTGTGTTATGCCGCTTAAAATACCCGTAAACTTACCTGCGGAATCGATAGTGCCCACATTGCTGTTGGTAGATTCCCAGCTATAATCGGAGCATGTAAAATTTTGTTTGTTTCCGTAAACGTCAAAGGCATTAACTTTAAATTGAATTTTGTAACTTGTATCGGTTACGGCGGTTTTAGGTAATATTTCCAATTTGCTTATCGAATTAACAATAACAAAAGCAGAGTCTTTCATTCCCTCGTATTCTGCAATTACATAACCTGTTGCCGCTCTTTTTCCGGCTGTAAAAAGACCATGCTTGGTTATTGTTCCAAAAGCATTGCTCAAGGAATAAATTACGTTCGACGAATTAATAGGAACGGAGTTATAAAATTCATCAAAACCTTCGGCTGTAAAACGATACGTATTGCCGGCAAATACTTTGGCGTATTCGGTGTTAAGCCGTATTTGAGATAAATTCCCTTTTGTATCTTCAGAGATAATCATTAAACAATTTGCCACGCTGCGCTCACCCCCTTTGTCGGAAGGGGAATTAACGATTTTATTCCGCACTACCATTGTGGTTGAGCCGCCTCCGTCAAGATTAACGGCACGATATGCCCCAATACCTACAAGAAAATCCGCCAGTTCGGGTAACGACATTCCGACGCTTGTTTTTTGCCGTCCGTCAACGGTTACCAAGTAAAGATGCTGTCCGTCTTTGCTGAAACCCGCTGCGGTTCTGGGATGCCGTGCGGTTGCAAAAGTATTGCTTCCCCCTTCTTCGGCATAGCAATCAAGAGCACAGTTTTTCCCGCCTTTAACAATTTTCGGATAACCGTTTAAAAGAGTAACAATTTTGCTTGGTGCCGGGGCAATTTTATGAATTACAAAAAGAGTATCGCCGATGCCGATATTTGTATCTAAAAAAATTTTTGAGGTCCCGTGTCCGGAAAGAACGGCACTCCCTTTTGGCAAAGGCATCTTCCCGATTCCGTTTTTTTTATCTTTTACCACACAAGCAATAGTATCGTTTACAAGCCAATGGGATAAAGGCTCTATCAATACCTCAGTTCCGTAAATATTTGTGTTGGTATTTGCACCGTAATATGAATTAAAAAAAATCAGATTATCCGTTTCCCTCGTTTTATTAATCCCGTCAATTTTTTTTGATGTTGTTTTATCCTTGAGAAGAATTGAGGAATTAAGAGTAAGTCTTTGGATAAAGGGATTTTTGTTTATATCAAATCCGATTGCCGACCAATGATTATTTTGTGTAATCAATTCGCCTTCTCTTATTTGCATCCCTACATCATGTCCGTTTCCGTCAAAGAATCCGCCGTTAATTGCCCCGACTACATGATGTCCTTCCTTGTTGAAGCGGTTTGCCATCGAGGAGGTTTTTTCGTGGCCGGTAGTTTTATCCCGACTAATTGCAGCTTCAATTTTTATTACAGCTTTCGAAAGATTTACGTCCAATACATTTAGTGTCCATGGTAAATTCGGTTCTTCAATGGATAAATGTTTTACACCTTTTGCAACCGTTTTTACAAATAAAGTATCAAATTGATGTTGCGATATTACATTTCCCGAAATAAATAAAAGCAGAGCCAGAGCGGAGATAAATAAATTTTTCATTTTGATTTGTTCTTTTTTTAGTGGAATAATATAAATATATTACATTAAATAACTTACTAAATTATAAGCTCATAAAAAATATTTTGAGGAAATATGTTTTTACATCAATCAGATAAAACCGCCGTTATATTTAAAGATGAAAAAGTAAGCTATAATTTATTGTTGAAAAGAATTTCCGGTTACACAACTTTGTACGAGGATATTCGGCCGTCAAAGATTGCGATTTATTTGGAAAATAAACCGGAGTGGATTTATGCTTTTTATTCGGGAATAGTGAGTAAATCAATTTTAGTTCCTATTGATTATATGTTGCCTTCTGATGATGTTGCATATATTCTTAATGATTGCAAACCCGATGTAATTTTTTATTCCAAAGAAACCGAAGAGAGGGTTAATTCTGCCGTTGAAGAAATATCTCACGAAATTAAAAAGATATGTGTTGATAAGATTGAGCCTGATAAAATAGAATCTAAAACAAAGCCGATTCCGCAATATGACGAAGATGATGTATTGGTGATTATATATACTTCCGGTACAACCGGAAAACCGAAAGGTGTTATGTTAACTTACAAAAACGTAATTTCCAATATTAAAGGCGTAACGGATTTCGTAAAAATTTTCAGAGAAGATTCCCGTACGTTGGTGCTCTTACCGTTACATCATATTTTACCTTTGGCCGGAACGGTAGTGGCGCCGTTAAATGCTAAAGGAACAATTGTTTTTTCTCCTTCGCTTAAATCGGAAGATGTTGTGGGTACATTGCAGAATCATAAAATTACGATTGTTGTTTCCGTCCCACGTTTTTTTGCGTTAATTAGAAAAGGGATAATGGAAAAAATCAATTCGAATAAAATTGCCAAATTCCTCTTTAAGCTTGCCGAGAAAAAAGATTCGATGAAATTTTCCAGAAAAGTTTTTAAAAAAGTCCACGAAAAATTCGGCGGAGCCATAGAAACTTTTGTATGCGGCGGAGCTAAATTGGATGAAAATGTTGCACGAGATTTTAGAACCCTTGGTTTTGAGGTTCTTGAAGGATATGGTATGACCGAGACGGCTCCAATGATTTCTTTTACAAGACCGGGCAGAGTTAAAATAGGTTCGCCGGGAGAAATCTTTCCGGGTATGGAAGTAAAATTTGAAAACGGAGAGATACTTACACGCGGACCAAATTTGATGAAAGGGTATTACAACAAAGAGAAAGAGACTAACGAAGCAATAATTGACGGGTGGCTTCATACAGGTGATTTGGGGCATTTGGATGACGAGGGCTTTTTGTTTGTTACCGGCAGAAAAAAAGAATTGATTGTTCTTTCCAACGGAAAAAATATTACTCCCGAGGAAGTGGAAAATAAAATAATAGAAGTAAGTAATGTAACGGAAGAGGTTGGTGTCTATATGGAAAATGATCAACTCTTTGCCGTTATTTATCCTAATATCGCCAAAATAAAGGAGAATAATATTACGGATGTAAATGAATTCTTCAGATGGGAAGTGATAGCAAGGTATAACGAGGCGGCTCCTTCCTACAGAAAAATTTCCAATTTTATAATTGTTGATGAACCGTTACCCCGGACACGTTTAAGTAAATTAAAACGATTCCTTTTACCTGAAATAGGAAAAGGGAATTTTGTGCAAAAAGAAAAAAACGAAAAGGACCTTGATTTTGAAGAGTATCAAATAATTAAAGATTTTTTGATAAAAGAGAAAGAGCGTAATGTTTATCCTTCCGACCATATTGAGTTGGATTTGGCTTTGGATTCGTTAGATAAAATAACTTTTATTTCATTTTTAACTTCAACGTTCGGGGTGGAAATAAAGGAAGAAGATTTTGCGAAATATGATACCGTTGAAAAAATTGCCCGCTATATTCAAGAGCATAAAACAAAAATAAATATTGAAACAATTGATTGGAAAGCCATATTTAAAGAAAGCATTACCCTTAATTTGCCGAAAAGTTGGTTTACGCTTAACCTCTTTAAAAATTGGGCAAGATTGATTTTTACTCTTTATTTTAAGATTAAAGCGGAAGGAACGGAACATTTACCAAAAGGTCCGGTTATTATCGCCCCAAATCATCAAAGTTTTTTCGACGGACTTTTTGTTACAATGTTTATTAAAAACAAGATTATGAAAAATACTTATTTCTATGCCAAGAAAAAACATATAAAGAATAAATTCATAAGTTTTCTTGCGGATAAAAACAATGTTATTGTTGTTGATATTAATAAGAATTTAAAAGAGTCGTTACAAAAGATGGCTGCGGTATTAAAAAACGGAAAGAATATAATTATTTTTCCCGAAGGCACACGCTCTGTTAACGGCAAGCTAGGCAATTATAAAAAGACGTTTGCAATTTTAAGCAGCGAGCTAAATGTACCCGTTGTGCCGGTTGCTATTGAAGGTGCGTATAAAGCGTTACCAAAAGGAAGTATTCTACCGCGACCATTTAAGAAAATTTGTGTTAAGTTTTTGGAACCTGTTACTCCCGAAGGACATTCCTATGAATCATTGACAAATACCGTTCAAGATAAAACCGGAAAGGAATTGAATTGTTGATGTAATAAATTTTTTACTTCCTTTCCCTGTTAAAAATTCAATAGGGAAAGGAAGTTTTATTTTGATGGTTGTCTAATTTTTCAAATTAGAATTGTTCTAATTTGTTGTTCTTATACGCTTCCAAGGCGTCTTTTATTGTCTTGTCTCCTGCTCCCACAAAAACTTTAATACCGGTTTTTTCCAATACTGTAGCGGCATTTCCTCCGGGCCCGTTTCCGGTAATTACAACATCAATTTTAGCGTTAAAAATTTTTTGTGCGGTTTTAGGGCCCGCCCCGTGTGCCTCGGCAGAAGAATCTTTATTATCAATTACTTCTACCGTATCTTGTTCATCGTCGTAAACAACAATGTATTCACATCTCCCGAAACGCGGGTCAACTTGTGAATTTAAATCTGTTCCTTTACTTGTAAATGCGATTTTCATAAGGTTTCCTTTAATTAGTTTTCGATTATATTTTTTATCTTTTCCCAACTTTCGGTTATAAGCTGTTTTAGTTCTCCGTTATCAAATTCAACAATGGTTTTTGCATTTACCATTGCTTTTGTAAAGTTTACATTGTAAGGAATTGACGCAATATGTTCTATCTTTTCTTCAATTAAAAAATCCAGAATTTTTCGGCTTCCTTCGGGATTTATATCGAATTTGTTAATAATGCACCCTGCTTTTATCTTGAACGATTTCACCAAATCGTAAACGCGTTTTAAATCATGAATACCGGAAATAGTTGGTTCCGTAACAAGAACAACAAAATCGGCACCGGAAAGCGAAGAGATAACGGGGCACCCAATTCCGGGTGAGCCGTCAACTAGAACATATTTTATATTATTTTTTTTTGCCAGGTCTTTTGCTTCGTTTTTTACTTTTGTAACAAGTTTGCCGGAATTATCGGAACCGATTCCTAAACGTGCATGAATCATGGGGGTGTTTAGTTTTGTTGTTGAGGCATACCATTTCCCCGAGTATGCATCTTTCATCTCTATTGCATTTGTAGGGCATACTTTTGCACAATAGGCACATCCTTCGCAATCAATCGGCTCAACAATAAATTGATTATTCTTAACGGGTATTGCATCAAAGCGGCATACTTGGGCACACTTGCCGCATTTTATACAGTATTGCTGGTCAATTTCGGCAATAAGCCCGCTGTAAAAATCTTCTTCTTTTGCAAAATCGGGGGCAAGCAAAAGATGTAAATCGGCAGCATCCACATCACAATCGGCAACAAGAACATCTTTTCCGCCAAGGTATGCAAACGATGCGGTAATGGATGTTTTTCCGGTTCCGCCTTTACCTGATATAACCACAATTTCTTTCATAATATTTTCAAATTTATTATTTCAAAAAAAATAAAATTTATTTTGCTTGTTCGTCAATAAAAGAAAAATTCCTTTTTTTCAATATTGTTCCCATTACAATTCCTATAAGAAGGAACAAAGGAATGGAAACGAGCAGACGAACAGCGGTAAATGACAATCCCAAAAATGTTATTTCAAAAATCGTCATTGGAATTCTGAACGTTCCTGCAAAACCTAAATAAGCAAAAATTACTTTTAACGAAGCCCCTTTTTTGTAAAGCATTTCGGCAAGGGGGAATGCGGTAAAAAGTCCGCCTACTGAAAAGCCAGCAAGTAAAAGCACCCAGAAATATCCTTTTGCTTTACTATCTTCTCCTAAATGTTTTAATACGGTTTCCCGTTTTATCCAAACTTCAAACAGACCTATCAGTACAAATGCGAAGGGTAAAATTTTTAACATTTCACCCATTACATTTACAAATGCAATTCCGGTTTCTTCTCCTTTTTCGTATCCGCTAAAGTAAGAATAAGCTACAAAAAGAATGAAACCGCTAAATAAAACGTAACTAAATATTTCTTTCTTTTTCATCTATTCTCCGAAAATGATTTTCATTACAATAACAACAATAACTGCAACAACAAGGGAAAGGAGGTTTCGCATAATTGCCACAGAAAAACCGAGGAATTTTTTTTCGAGCGGAAACGTAACAACACCCACCGTCATTAATGTAACACTGAATGCAGCAATTATATAATAGGGTATGCCTTGTAGTTTTAATGCGGCACAGAGAGGGAAAGCTGCAAATCCCGACATCACGGATATACTTCCTACGGTAAGTGCGGTTATTACTCCTCTAATTCCGGATTCTGAGCCGATATATTTGTGCATCATTTCAGGAGAAATATATGTTACAATAAATGCAAACCCCGACATAATTATAAGGAAACGGGGTAATATTTTAATCCCTTTATTATATGCTTTTTTCAATGCAGTAAAGGTTTTCTTCTTGTCTTTGTTGTAGGAATAGAGCAGCAGCCCTATGGTTCCAATCCATAAAATATAATTCATTTTTTTTTACATGTTCGATTATTCAAATTCTTCAATTAAGTCATCTATATATTCTTCTATCTTTTTTAGCTCTCTTGCAAACCCCGGTATTTTAGGATAAAGCAATTCCCCTTTAGAATAAAGTTCCGCAATTTTTCTGTCATTCGGAAATTTTGCAATTATTTCAATTCCGTTATTGATGCAATAATCTATAACATCATCATTGCCGATACCATACCTGTTAATAACAACACCAAATTCTTTTTTCATTTGTCGCATTGTCTCTACGGCAAGTTTCAAATCATGAAAACCGAACGGGGTAGGTTCGGTAATCAGAATTACAAAATTCACATCTTTGGTAGCTTCAATTACCGGACACGAGGTCCCCGGCGGCGAATCGTAAATATAAATTTCCGCATCGGGAATGTTGTTGTTTATATATTCATTTGTTTGTTTTATCAGTGGTACAGCTTGTTCTTCGCCTATAACTAATTTGCTTTCTATCAGAGATAAATTCCCGAGAGTTTTGTGAGTAAGCTCCCCCATTTTTTTAGGGACCATGGGAAGTGCCTCTTGCGGGCAAAGTTCCGAACATGCATAACAACTGTGGCATAACTCGGGTAATACTGAAATAAATGTGCCGAATTGCAATATTGCATTGAATTTACAAACCCTTTGGCAAATGCCGCAAGCATCGCATTTATCTTCAATCCATTCGGGAATCATTTTAAATTTATCTTCCATGTTTGTAATTTCGCCATTTAAAAAAAGCCCCGAATTTGGTTCTTCCACGTCCAAATCCGTTAATACAACTTTTCTTGTTTTCGCAAGGTAAGCGGCTAAATTAGTTGACAGAGTTGTTTTGCCTGTTCCGCCTTTACCGCTGGCAATTGCAATTTTCATTTGTTAATTCTCGCTCTGATGATGATGTGTATGCTCATTTTCGTCGTGTTGGTGTTCGCTATCGCAACTGTTGTCGCCGCTTTCCAATTGATTGTTAAGATGCGCTTGTACCAAAACTTTGGGTTCAATGGAATTGGCACCCGTAATTACTTCAATTCCGTTCTGTGTAAATATTTGAACGGCACGTTGCCCCATTCCACCCGCAATTATGTAACTGACACCGTGCGATGCTAAAAAATTAGGATATGCCCCCGGAAGATGTTCCGGGGGTGTTAGGGAATATTCTCCGGTTATTTTTCCGTTATCGGTTTCAACAATTACAAAATTTTCGCTATGGCCGAAATGGGAGGAAAGTTTTCCACCTATTGCCGGTATTGCATATAATATTTTACCCATCGTTATCCTCTGCTGTTTAATAGTTCCTCTCGTACCATAACGTGTCCGCAATTAGGACATTTTACTTCCGTGCATTTTACACCTCGTTCGTGCGGAACCTTGGTGCCGCATTTGGCACAAACGCAAAATCCGCCCGCACCAAAGCCCCCTCCGTTATTTCGGCCTCTTCCTTGTCCGCTTTTTCCCAAACCGTTTCCCATTCTTCTTCCAAATGGACTCATAATTTTCCTCCGTTGTTTATTAAACAAATTTATTATTTAACATCTTTTTTAAATTAATTATTGTACTGGTCGACATTTGCCGTGCCCGAATCCTCCGGCAATATTTAACAAATTTGTCGAGTTACATTCGGGGCAATTGGTTACCGATTTATTAATTTTAATATTAAACATATGTCCACAACTATTGCATTTAATAATATTACGTCTAAAATGAATGTTACCGCCATCAATTGTTAATGCATTTCCTTCAATAATTAATTGTGCAATTTTCTTTCGAGCTACTTCAATTAAGCGTGTAAAAGTAGGTCTCGAAATTCCCATTTCATCTGCAGCCTCATTATGCGAAAGCCCAATGTAATCGGCTAATCTAAACGCTTCGTATTCATCCAGTGATAATGAAATTTGCTGCAAAAAACTCATTTTAACACCAACCGGTTTAAAGTCCGTAAATAACGGCGGCTGATGAACCATTCTCTGTTTTTGTGGTCTGGGCATAAATATTTCCTAAATTTTTACCCTAAATATAATGAACATATGTTCATTATGCAAATAAAATTTTAAAATATTTTTGTTTGTCGTAGAGAAAAGAAAGTTTATTTAACGGGGGATGTTTTTTATAAAATCGGATTATTCACAATCGTCAAGCCCCAGAAAATTCAATAATTTTGCATGAATTTCTGTTGTAACTTTAACGTTGTATTTTTTATAGATAAGGATTGTTTCGGTAATTGAATTGTAATATTTCTGACAACTTTCGCAATGTTCAAGATGTTCTTTAATAGATGAGCAGTTAGGAGAATCCAAATCCTCTCCGAGTGTATCACAAATGTGATCCATAACCTCTTTACATGTTGTTTTTTCTTTAGCTTTCATTGCCAAAAACTTTATTTAATTCATTTCGTAAAAATGCACGTGCTCTGTGTAG
Source organism: uncultured Melioribacteraceae bacterium (assembly GCA_964617555.1). GTDB lineage: Bacteria > Bacteroidota > Ignavibacteria > Ignavibacteriales > Melioribacteraceae > 1-14-2-50-31-20. The sequence goes on from CAZTYP010000103.1 coordinate 31,455, forward strand.
CCTCGATTTTATATTAGGAATTGTAAGGGACATTGCTTTGGCCGTTTCTTCCGTCGAAAGTCCTTGAATATCCCGCATCACAAAAACAATTCTGTAATCGGGCGGAAGTTTTTTTATTGCTTCATCCAAAATATGCCCGAGTTCGCTGTTCTCGGTTATTTTGTGAGGAGCAACATCCCAATCGGTAATATTTTTTTCATCAATCAAGGCGTCGTCATCGTCCAAAGATGTATGCATATGTTTTTTGTTACTACGCGCCATCATTAAACAATGATTAGAAACAATTGTGTAAAGCCACGTTGAGAGTTTGGATTTACCGCTAAATTGCCGAATGGATTTTACCATACTTAAAAAAGTTTCTTGCATAACGTGTTCGGCTTTTTCTTTATCGCGACAAATTTTATATGCAAAATTGTAAACCGTTTGTTCGTACATCTTAACAAGTTTTGCAAGTGCTGTTCTGTCTCCGGCTTGGGCTTTAGCAATTATTTCTTTTTCGTTCATTTATTTGATGTTAGTATGTTTGAAAAGATTCAATTGAAATGTCTGAATTAAATCGTTTCAAAAATTTAAAATATACGGAAATATAAATTTACAACTATTGAATCTCGAATACAATTTTATGTTTTCCATATGTCTAAAATATTTTTTTAGTTTCTGTATTTTGTTGTGCTTTTTTAATTGAACTTCAAGAATTTAATTTGTGGAAGTATATTTAGAGCTATATTTTAAGTGCCGAAACAGATATCGTATTTCAGACAATAATTCTGCTATTTTTATAATGTGGAATTACTCTGTAGATATCATCCATATGTGTTTTGTGCTTGTCCCTTTATCAATTAAGTCATCATACTGTTGTGCATGTGTTTTTTTTATATTGCAATTCGTATAATTTGCTCATTACGGACTGCACATTATGGTAAAATAAATTTTGGCTCTATTGAAAAACCCCGGCTATTTTTTCCCCGCAGTTATAACAATGTTCGTTTATTAATTCGATGGATTCTACCGAATGCCGGTTTCTTATTATTAAGGGAGTTTTGCAATTGGGGCAATATGTTGTTTCGGTTTGAGGGTTATAAATATTTCCGGTATAAACATATTTTATTCCCGCATTCATTGCAATATTTCTTGCTCTGATAACGGTTGATATCGGGGTTGGTTGGTGGTTTTTCATTTTAAATGTAGGATAAAACGCCGTAAAATGGTGAGGTACTTCATCTCCGAGGTTTTTCAATATCCATTCGGACATTTTTTTTATTTCGTCATCCGAGTCGTTTTCATTAGGAATCAAAAGGGTTGTTAGTTCTACCCAAACATTGGTTTCGTTTTTTAACCATTTTATTGTATCCAGAACAGGAGCAATGTGGGAAGATGTTAAGTTTTGATAGAATTTTTCCGTAAATGCTTTTAAGTCAACATTTGCGGCATCAATATATTTATAAACATCTTTGCGGGCGTCAGCATCAATATATCCTGCAGTAACCATAACCGTTTTAATTTTTTCTTCTCTTGCTCGTTTGGATATATCAATTACATATTCACCGATGATGGTGGGGTCGTTATAAGTAAAAGCAATTGATTTTATATTCTCCTTTTTTGCGAGAGCAATAACATCTTCCGGAGTTGCGTTAACGGAGTTTATTTCGTCAAGGCGGGCTTTGCTCATAGTCCAATTCTGACAAAACTTACAACCCAAATTACATCCTGCCGTTCCGAAACTTAAAATTTCCGTTCCGGGTAAAAAATGATTAAGCGGTTTTTTTTCAATCGGGTCAATTGCAAAACCGGTAGGTCTTCCATAGGCGGTAGAGTAGAGTATGCCCCCGTTGTTTTCGCGAACAAAACAGAATCCTTTTTGACCGTTGTTTAAAACACAATAGTGAGGACAAAGAGTGCACTTAACTTTTTCCCCGTTTTCTTTATTCCACCATTTTGCTTTGTAATACATACTTTTTTAAAGTTAAAAAATATAGTTTTTGTTAACATACAAAACCGTTAGGGAAAACAGAATAAAAAATATTTAAACCGATTTAAACCTTACCCAGCTTTTTCGTTCAACCTCTTTATGGGGTGCACCGGCGGCAAACAATATCAAATTACCGTTATCAACTAATTTTTTTTCTTTTAAGATTTCAACGGAGCGTTTCATGTAATATTTTTCGTTATTAATATCTTTTAAGTACAATGGTGTAATTGCCTTGTGTAGGTTGAGTGAATTTAAGACATCAAAATTATCGGAAAAGGCAAATATGTCCGCCTCAGGGTTATATTTTGACATACGCATTGCTTGTCTGCCGTGATGAGTAAATACAACAATTGCGTCGGCATTAATTTGGTTGGAAATTTGCACAAAAGCTTTTGCCGTGGCATCAAAAATATTTTCCACTTCATCTTTAGGAGCCTCCCAGTTTATTGGAAGCATAAACGGGCGTTGTGATTGTGTGGAAAGAAGAATTTCTCGCATCATTTCCACGCTTTTAATAGGATAAGCACCGGCGGCGGTTTCACCGCTAAGCATTACAACGTCGGTCCCGTCAAGTACCGCATTGGCAACATCGGAAGCCTCGGCACGTGTCGGTATCGGATTTGTAATCATCGATTCCAACATTTGTGTTGCGGTAATAACAAGTTTGCCTACTTCGTTACAACGGCGTATAATTTTCTTCTGAATTGTTGGTACAAGCTGTGGTTCCATCTCCACGCCCAAATCGCCGCGTGCAACCATTATTACATCTGCGGCTTGAAGTATTTCTTCAAAATTTTCAACGGCTTCGGGTTTTTCAATTTTGGCTATAATCGGTTTGTTGTAGCCGCGTTCTTTAAGCCACGATTTTAGTTCTTTGATGTCGTTAGCGGAGCGAACAAAAGAAAGGGCGACAAAATCAACACGGTATTGTAAAGCAAACTCGAGATTTTCTTTGTCTTTTTCCGTTAAAGCCGGTGTGCTTAATCTCATGCCGGGCATATTCATTCCCTTTTTCGGCTTAAGGATTCCGCCTTCTATAATTTTGCAAATTAATGAGCGTTCTTTTTTTTCGGTTACTTGTAATTTTATTAAGCCGTCATCTATTAATATTGTTTCACCTAATTGTGCATCTTTAATTAATGGTTTGTAGGAAGAAGAAATTATTTTTTCATCACCGGTAATTTCATCTATCGTTATTTCTATTAAATTTCCCTTTGAAATTTCTACTTTCTCTTTCTTTAAATTGCCTATTCGTATTTTAGGACCTTGTAGGTCCTGAATAATTGGTATGGGAAGTTTTCTTGTTTCGCATACATGATTAATCATTTCAAAAAGTTTGTTAAAAAAATCTTTGTCGCCGTGCGAAAAATTAAGTCTGAATCCGTTTGCTCCCGCATCTACAAGTTGTAATATTTTCTCTTCACTAAAAGTTGCGGGGCCTAACGTTGCCAAAATTTTTGTTTTTGTTCGTTGTTTCATTTTTACCTGTTTTTTTGATTTTTGTTTTTCGGATTTCATTTTTTTACTATCCACAATACGTTCAACCGGTTCAATACGGAAAAGATTAATAATAAAAATACCATTAATTGTTTTTTATTAAAAATTGATTATTGTTCCAAAAATTACATCAGATAATATTATTAAGAAATAATATCGTTTTTGCTTTTTATTAACATCTATTATTTACAAATATTGAAAATAAAGGGAAGTAATACTCCGCAAGTTTTTTGTTTTTTACGAATTTGATTTTATAGTAAACGTAAAAAGAAAAATAAATTAAAATTTACTTAAATTTACATATTCCTCTTAAATGAATAGGTAACAAATGAATAACGATAATTTTGTGATTAAGGAAGCAACAATAGATGATGCGGAAACAATTTTTAATTTTATTTATCAGCTTGCCGTTTATGAAAAATTGGAAAAAGAAGTTACCACTACCCCCGAAGACCTTGCAAAAACGTTATTCGCCGAAAACTCTCATGTAAAAACCAATATAGGATATTACAAAAACAAACCTGTGGCTTTTTCTCTTTATTTTTTTAATTATTCAACATTTAAAGGAAAACCGGGTTTATATTTGGAAGATTTATTTGTATTGCCTGAGATGAGGGGAAAAGGATTCGGGAAAAAGATGCTTATAAAACTTGCGGAGATTGCAAAAGAAAAAAATTGTGCAAGATTCGAATGGTCTGTATTGAATTGGAATAAGCCCGCAATTGATTTTTATAAATCATTGGGTGCTAAGCCCATGGACGAATGGACGGTATTTCGTTTATCGGAAAAAGAGATTGATAATTTAATAGGATAATTAATGAAAACGTTTATTGAAAATATAAAAACATGGTTGAATACTTATCCCGCGGCTGCCGTTGCAATTAAATTACTCGGGGTTTTGCTTTTATCAGTTCTTGTCTATATCGTTGTTCACAAAATTTTAATTGTTCAAATTAGAAAACTGGTAAAAAGAACAAAAACAGAATTTGATGATATTTTATTAAACGATATTCTGCTCCGCAGAATATCATATTTGGTTCCCGTGTTTATATTTCGTCAATTTTCTTTATTTAACAATTCTTTGGAAATTTATATTGATAATGTTCTTGAGGGAGTTTTTGCATTAATTATTATTTTGATTATAAACAGTGTAATTGATGCATTTACCGAAATAATTTCCAAGCTTGAAAAATTTAAAGATCGTCCTCTAAAAAGTTATGCGCAAGTTATTAAAATTATAATTTCAATTATCGGTGCAATCTTAATTTTCGGAATTATTACCGGACAAAATTTTTGGTCGCTTTTTGCCGGGCTCGGAGCTATTAGTGCCGTATTGTTACTTGTATTCAAAGATACAATTCTTGCTTTTGTTGCAAGCATCCAAATTGCCACATACGATTTAGTAAAAGTAGGCGATTGGATTGAAATTCCTTCCCTCGGTGTTGACGGGGATGTTATGGATATTGCACTTCACACAATTAAAGTAAGGAATTTTGATAAAACCATTACAACCCTGCCTACAAATAAATTGGTGTTAAACACATTAAAAAATTGGCGCGGAATGCAAGAAACCGGCAGCCGAAGAATTAAACGTTCAATACATATTGATATTTCCAGCATCAAATTTTTATCTAACGAGATGATTGAGAGATTCAAAAAATTTCAACTTATTTCCGGTTACTTGAAGAAAAAAAAGGAAGAGATAGAGAAGTTTAATAAGGAGAAAGGTTTCGATACTTCCGAATTAATTAACGGCAGAAGACTTACAAACATCGGAACTTTCAGAGAATATATAAAAGCGTATCTGCGAGAGCGTTCAGATATAAATAAAAATTTAACATTTCTTGTAAGACAATTACAACCTGGGCCCGAAGGGCTTCCAATTGAAATATATGTATTTGCCAACACAACGGCATGGGTTGAATACGAAGAGATTCAAGCTGATATTTTTGACCATATAATGGCTGTAATTCCCGAATTTGAATTACGTGTTTTCCAAATGCCTACCGGAAATGATATAAAAAATTTAAGTTTAATAAAGGAATAAAAATGAAAGCAACTCTTTCCGATACAATAGCATATGCATTAAAAGATTTAGGAGTTGATGTTGTTACTCACGTGCCTGGTTACGGAGGTACAGAAACATTTGAAAGTTACAAGAAAATTAATTTTAAAACTCCTCCCGTTTCCTTTCACGAAGAAGTTGCATATACAATTGCACACGGTGCTTCAATTGTTGGTAAACGCTCAGCATGTTTTATAAAAGCACAAGGAATTGCCAAAGCCGCAAACAGTGTTATCGATTCGCTTTATACTTCGGTAACGGCAGGGTTTGTTACCTTTATTTTTGATGATAAAGACGGAGCACATTCGGATAATATTATGGAAACCGAAAAATTTCTGAATGGGATTTCTTTTCCGTATGTTATAGCGGATTCCGTAACAATTTACGATGATGTTATTTCTGCGTTTCATAAATCCGAAAAAATGAATTTACCTGTAGGAATTATTATTAATGCCGCCGAAATTTTTCAAGAAGTGGAATTTGAAGAAAGAAGTTACAGAAAGAATTTCCGGTACGAACGAAATATTTTAAAACATGTTGTTCATCCGTTTTTTGCTAAATATCAATATAAAATTCTTAAAAGCAAGACGGAAGAAAATTTTTCTGCAGAAATAGAAACACCTAAATTACTCAACGTTCCAAACGAATTACCCGAAAGATATATTCCTACCATAAAAAAATATCAACAATTTTTTAACGTTTTTCAAAATTTTAAAGGTGATATTGTTACCGGAGATACAAGCACATCAAGCAGTTATGCGTTACCGCCCTATAATGCTATTGATATTGTTACATATATAGGGGGGGCCATTCCGCTTGCCATGGGAGCTTATCTTGCCGGCAACAGATATACTTGGGCACTAACCGGAGATTTCGGATTTATTGCCGCCGGGCACATAGGTTTGCTTGAGGCATCGTTACGACAAATTCCTTTAAAAGTGGTGATTTTTAATAACAAGCAAGCTGCCGCAACCGGAGGGCAACCGATTCATGTTACAACCCTTTATAAAATTTTGGCCGGTTACGAAAAATATATTAAAAATATTTCCAACCCCGACGATCCTTTTGAAACTTCCGAGATTTTGGACGAAGCCATACAAGCCGACGAACTTAGAATTATTATTGTAAACTTTTAATTTTTGTGATTGATTTTTCTCTGGTTTTTTTTCGTGTTTAATATACTTTTAATTATCCGTTAATAAAAAGAGAGGCGTATGTAATGACAAAATTCAGGATGTTATCAATTATAATGTTTTTCTTTTTTGCTGTTTCTTTTTTTGCTCAAGAGGAAGAAAAACCGGTTAACCTAACGGGTAAATGTGCTTTGTAATTTCAAATAAGCGATGATTTTACTCTCGGCAATTATCAAGGCTTGGGGTTTTTCGGAAAATTTCATTTCAGTAATCATTCCGCCGTAAGAGTAGGTGTAAACTATTTGCAGAAAAAAGAAACGAGCAGTACGGTTTCGTCGTTTAGTAATCATAGTGTCAAATTCGGTGTTTCAGTCTATTTTTAAAAATGGTTGCCGCTAATTTGCGAATATTAGCGCTATTGGCGGCAAACATTGTTTGAATCTTTGTGTCATTCACGGTATATTTAAATGCCGTTTTAACTTTTAAAGTTCTTATTAAACACACATTCGGCTCGGCAGAAATCTTCCACTCTGTCCATGTTTGTGAAATCTTTTAAATTCAATTTTACCATATAGGAGCAATTACCGTGAAAGTCTTTCTCGGAGTATATCTACTTTTTGTCTCGTTATTAATTGCGCAGAGCGATACATTAAAATATAGAACAAGCGAAATTGTTGTTACTTCGTTACATCAACCATGCTCTCTTTTTAAGATAAACAAAAATATTGAAGTTTTTAATGCGGAAAAATTTGAAGGAACATCTGTAAGTAATATGCAGGATATTCTTGACTACAGCAATTCCGTTCAATTAAATCAACGTGGAACCAATGGTGTACAGGCAGATGTTTCCATACGCGGAGGGACTTTTGAACAAACATTGGTTATGCTTGACGGAATTAAAATAATCGACCCGCAAACAGGGCATCATAATTTAAACCTTCCGGTAACAATGTTAAATGTTGAGCAAATAGAGATTGTTAAAGGAAGTTCTTCCGGTATTAACGGGGCAAACGCTTTTAGCGGTTTAATTAATTTCAGAACAAAAAGGGAAAGAGAAAATTCCTTTACCGCTCAATTGGAAGGAGGGGATTTCGGATTCTATTCCGCTTCGTTTTTCGGAAGTTATAATTCCGGCAGACTGAGTAATAATGTTGCTTTCGAGCAAAGTCATTCTAACGGATACAGAAAAAACACGGAATATGATATTTCCAACTTTTCTTACGGAGGGTCTTTTACGACGGGTAACAGTGTATATGATTTGTTTTTAGGTTATACAAACAAGAAGTTTGGAGCAAATTCATTTTATTCCCATCTGTTTCCTTTACAATACGAGCATATAAAAACGACGTTCGCAAAAATATCTGCGGAATTCGGCAACGGAAAATTAAACTATTCAACTAAAATATATTGGCGAAAAAATGATGATGAGTTTTTGCTTGACAAAACAAATCCGAATTTTTATAAAAACAATCATTTAACCGATATTTACGGCGTAGAGTTTTCGACATTTATTAATTCACGTTTCGGAAAAACCTCTTTAGGTGGCGAATTTGTTTATGATGAAATAGCAAGTAATAATCTTGGTAATCACAACAGAAATAGAGTCGGTTTCTATATTCTTCACGGATTTAACAAATTCAAAAATTTTGATTTGCGGATTAATGGATATCTGTATAATTATTCAAATACCGGATTAAAATTTATTCCGGGAGTAGATTTGGGCTATTTCCCCGTTAATGAAATTAATATTTTTACTTCTTACAGTAAAGGCTTCAGAATACCGACATATACGGAGCTGTTTTACAACAGTCCTACGGCAAAAGGCAAGGCAAATTTATTATGCGAAGAGACTGATAATTATGAGATAGGAATAAAATACTTTACGGATAATATAACTTTTACGGGGATGGTATTTATTAAAAATTCGCATAACTTAATCGATTGGATTCTTTTACATTCCGATTTCCGATGGGAGGCAATGAACGTTGCAGAAATAACAACAGAAGGAATGGAATTAAATTTTTTCTTCGATTTTAGAAGAGTTTTTTTACCGATTAATAGTTTGGAAATTAAATATACTTATCTTAATTCTAGTTATTCAAACGGGAATTTACCTTCTCTTTACTTGCATAATTCTTTTAGGCATCAACTTATAATAGCTTTTAATCACTATTTGCCTTTATATATTGATGCTTATTGGAATATGAGATATGAAAAGCGCTTTAATGGGCAAGGGCATTTTATTACCGATATAAAACTTAGTCGTGCTTTTGAAAATTTTATGTTTTATGTGAAAGCAACAAATTTATTTGCAACAAACTATTATGACTATGTAGAAATCCCTTTGCCCGGGCGATGGGTTGTTGCGGGAATAAAATTAGAAATAAAATAGAAACAAAGGCTATCCGTAATTACGCACAGCCCTTTTGTTTTATTAGAATAATTTATATAATTTTTTTTCGGTTCTTCCTTTCCAACTCCCTTTATGATAAGCATACCCGGTAATAAGAGGCATTGCGAGAGTTGCTTCGGAGTAAACCATTTGTTCGTATGTTGTTTCCACTTTTCCCCAACTGCTTGCTTCTTTTAACGTGGAGCCGGAAAGCGCTCCGTCTCTGACATCGGCAACTGTTATTTGAATCGCATATTTATGCATAGGTGCATTTTCGTTAAGTATTTCCGCTGCAACAACAATATCTTGTGTGAAATTTTTCGGAACACCACCGCCTATCATAAAAATTCCGGTTTCTTTGCTTTCCAACTTTATTTTTGTTAATTCATAAAAATCTTTTCCGGAATCGAAAGAAAGATGTTTCTCGGGGTTTTTGTGTTGATGCATTACAATTCCGAAGCCTGCGGAGCAATCCGAAAATGCCGGAACAAAAATAGGCACATGCTTTTTGTAAGCTTTGTAAATTATACTATCGTCAACTTTAGGACCTCCATGTTCATCAAGATATTTGCCGAAATGCCACAATAATTCTCTGGAAGAATATGGACGAGGTTCAAGCGAATCAAAAATTATTGCGGTTGTATCATCGCAAATACGAAGCTCGTCTTCATCAATAAAAGTGTCGTAAATTCTGTCTATATGTAAATCACGCATTTCGTTATCGTCCACATTCGGAGAGCCGATGTAATGTTTAAAGCCGAGTGCTTCAAAAAAATCTTGGTCAATCATTAATGCCCCGGTAGATACAATAGCATCCACCATATTATTATCAACCAAATCATGAACAATTTTTTTGAGCCCGGCACTGAATATTGACCCGGCAAGAGTTAAAATAACCGTAGTGTTATTATCTTTAAGCATCATATCGTAAATTTTGGCCGCACGGTTTAAGTCGCGAGCCGAAAAAGCCATTTTTTCCATAGCTTCAACCAACGGAACAACATTATGCTTTTTAATATCAATGTGTTTAATGATATCTTTTAAATAGTCTTTTTTTTCAGCCATTTTATTTCCTCAAAATTTTATTATCCATTTAATAATAATTAAAATAGATAATGTTCTTTTAAAAAAAAACAGCATTAATAAATAATTCTTTATCGTTATCCGTTGTTTTTTCGGAATTGTTTTTTTGCTTTTATAACGGATATGATTTAAAAGCATAATCCGGAAATTATAAAAAACAACTTTTGTATAAACTTTCCTTTTCGGTGCTTTGCAAAAAAAAGAAAATCACGGAAAATTCAAATTTTGTAAATTTAAGTGAAATATCGTTTAATAAGATAATATCTTCGAAAAACAAATAGGTTTTTCTTTCTTTTTATTTATTTAGGGCAACAATGGCTTCAAACAAATTATTTATTGTCGGTATTGAATTAATAATAGAAACTTGACAAATAATTAATAATAGTTTAGCTTATAATTTATATTAATGGAAGTTTTCCATAAATTTATTGTAGGTGCATTATTTGCAAAATATTTTAGAAACTAAAAAAAACAGATATAAAAACTATGTGTAATACAAAAGTAAATTCAACACTCTTAAAAAATGTAAACAGAAAAAAAATATTATCGGTTATTGATAAGGTTGAAAGTATAAGTAGAGTTGAGGTGAAAAATTTGCTTGGTAAAGACGGAAAGACGGTTACTAATATAGTAAACGGATTAATTGAAGACGGTTTTATAACAAACATCGGGCTTTCATCTTTTACCGGCGGAAGGAGAAGAAAACTTTTAACTATAAATCCCAATTACGGGTATTTGATAGGGATTCATCTAGGCATTCATTTTTTAAGGGGAATGATAACAGATTTTAAATATAAAATTATTGTTGAAGAAAAAATTCCGATTTCTCCAAACGAATCCGAATTAAGTTTGATTCAAAAGATAAAAAAAACTCTGGATTTTTTAGTGAAGAGCAAAAATATTCCTAAAGATAAATTGTTGGGGATAGGATTTGTAGCCAATGGATTTTATGATGATACCGAGGGTATATGGATTAATTCCGTTAACAATTTACATTGGAAAAATATTCCAATAAGAAAAATACTTTCGGAACAGTATGATATCCCCGTTTATTTGGAAGATAGTTCCCGTTCGATGACATTGGCGGAAAAAGTTTTCGGTTGTGTACAGGATAAAAATAATTTTATCTATTTGGATCTTGGAGTTGGAATTGGTTGCGGAATAATATATAAAGATCGTTTATATAAAGGACCAATGAATATTTCGGGAGAGTTAGGGCACACAATTGTTGTTCCTAACGGTGCTTTATGTTCTTGCGGCAATAGAGGATGCCTTGAAACCGTAGCTTCGGGCTGGGCAATAAATAAAATAGCAAAAGATAGGATTTCTGCCGGAGAAGAAAGTGAAATAATCAATTTATGCGACGGAGATTTAAATAAATTGGAAACCGATATGATATTTAAAGCTTTTGAGAACGGAGATAAATTGGCAAATGAAATATTAGAATCGGCAAGTGATTATTTAGGTATAGGCATTGCAAATCTTATTAATTTATTTAATCCGGAAGTGATAGTTTTCGGAGGCCATTTTGCAACAATAAACGAATCTTTTTTAAATAACTTGAAAGCTAAAATAAAAAAATATACAATGCCGTTATTATTTAACAATGTTAAAATTTTAACTTCAACATTAAACGATAATGCCGGAATATTGGGTGCAACAACATTAGTACGTGATCCGTATTTTCACATTGATACAATCAAATAAAATCAATTATAAATTCAAAAAAAATTTTTTATAAAAAAAGAGAATAAAATAAAAGGTTTTTAACAATTTCCCTTCGATAAACCATAAAGTGCTTGACAAACAAATTAAAATATTTTATCTTTCAAAAAGATAATAGAAAACTTCTAAAAAGTTTTTTTTGTTGATGTTTAATTTTAATTCGATTCAAAAAGAGAATAGATACGCGCCGACTAAAAAACGTATGGAAATTATTAACATAATAAAAAGATAATAGAATGCTTCTATAATATTTGTAAACTGAAAGTTGTTATTATATTTTATTATTACTTTAATGCTTATATCTTAAATAGAAAGGTACTATAATGAATTCTATTTCGAAGTTTTTAATAAAAGTATGTTTTTTATTAATTGCTTTAATGCAAATTGGTTTCGGGCAAGAAAAAGGAAAAATAGCCGGTATTGTTACCGATTCGGAATTTAATGAACCTTTACCCGGAGCAAATGTGTTGATAGAAGGAACAACAATAGGTACGGCTACAAATGTAAAAGGGGAATATTTTATAATTAATCTTTCACCGGGAGTATATACCGTTACCGCATCATTTATCGGTTATCAGAAAGTAAAAATGGAAAATGTAGTTGTTAATTCCGGTAGAACCACAAAAATAAATTTCTCACTTCCCGCTAAAACAATCTCTTCCGAAGAAGTTGTAATAGTTGCGGAAAAACCTGTAATTCAACATGATGTATCAAATAGTCAGGATGTTGCTTTCGGTAAGGATTTATTGGCGATGCCGGCTGTTACAAGTGTTTCAAGTTTTGTGGGAAGACAATCCGGAGTTGAAGGCTCAAGTATTAGAGGCGGCTCCGTTGATGAAACCTCTTACATGATTGACGGAACGGTTATGGTTGATCCGACAACCAACAAACCATATACGGGAATTCCTCTTGCCGCTATTAAAGAAGTAAGTGTTATTAAGGGAGGATTTAATGCCGAGTATGGGAATATCCGTTCGGGCATGGTAACTATTACAACTAAAGACGGAGAAAAAGATAAATATAGCGGTACCGTTGATATCAGAGTTGGAATTCCGCACCAAAAACATTTTGGCCCGTCTATGTTTAATCCCTCCAATTATTATTTACGTCCTTATTTTGAACCTCGTTCCACCTGGGATGGTACGGAAAAGTGGGAAGACTGGGAGTTGTTGCAAAGTCCCGCGAATTTCCAGGGATGGAATAAATGGGCTGAAGAACAAAAAAGTTTGGGAGTTACTCCGGAAGAGGCCAGAAAAATATTTATGTGGACTCATACCGTAGAAGCAAAAGAAGATTGGGGAGTTGAAGGTGCAGAAGCTTTAGGGCAGAAACCCAGAACTTATGGCGATAAACCAGATTGGAACGGTGAATTCAGTTTAAGCGGACCAGTGCCACTTATAAGTAATTTACTTGGCGATATGACATTTTTTACATCTTTAAGAGTTAACAAAACCTATCTTGCGGTACCTTTTTCGCGAGATAATAATTTTACTTTGGACGGACAAGTAAAGTTAACAAGTCATTTGCAAAAAGGAATGAAATTATCGTTGCAAGGAATACTATCCGATTTTGAAGGGGTGAACCGTTATATAGGAAACAATATCGACGGAAGTTATATTAATGCAAACAGTGCCGTAAAAATAGCAAACCAAAATAATATGAGTTATTATTGGGAAAGTTCCTTTACACCTCTGGATATTAAAAAGAAAATGCTATCCGTTAATTTCGAACATGTCCCGAGTGTTTCTACTTATTATACAATTAACTTCGGTATTGCCAATACAAAATATTTATCGGAAGGATATATTAATGAACGAGATACAACAATACTTAAAAAATATGGGAATGTTACTTTGGACGAAGTCCCTTGGGGGTGGACTTCGAGTGAAAAGTTTTTAACAGAAGTAGGTTCTCCCGATAAAAGACGTTTCGGCGGTAACGGAGGGATGGTTTGGGATAATTCTCAAGGGACAACATATAATTTAAAATTTGATTACTTTACACAATTTAACACCTATAACGCAATAAAAACCGGTGCGGAAATAGCCTATACCGATATCTATGTTAATAGGGCAAAACTAAAAGGACGTTCTAAAGAGGAAGTGCGGGAAATTTTTAAAGGGGGTGATAATGCAAAAGTGCAAAAACCTTCAGACTGGTTTTCGAGAGAATATAAAGCTTTTCCGATACGAGGAGCAGTGTATTTGCAAGATAAAGTGGAAGTTGAAGGAATGGTTGCAAATATTGGTGTTCGTGTAGATTATTTTAATACAAATACTACAAATTATTTTATCGATCCTTTCTCAAAATATTTTGAAGCACAATATGCCGATAATATTGCGTTGGACAGTATTCCTCACGAAACAACTAAAGGCATAATAAAAATAAGCCCGCGCATCGGAATAGCTTTCCCTATTTCCGAAAAAGCCAAACTGTATTTTAATTACGGGCATTTTTATGCATATCCTAAAAGTGATGATCTATACGGAATGTTAAGAGGGACCAAACAGAAAATTACAAAAATCGGTAATCCTGCAGCAGATCTTCCAAAAACAATTTCTTATGAATTGGGAGTTGAACTGAACATTGCCGAAGAATATTTACTGCATTTAACAGGATATTACAAAGACGTTACAGATCAATTGGCTACCGTAGAGATGATTGGTTCCGGTAGTATTAGTTACAAAACCGTATTGAATCAAAATATTCAAGATATCAGAGGGTTTGAAATAAGAATAGAAAAAAACCGAGGTAATTGGTTCAGAGGTTGGATAAATTTTAGTTACATGTCTTCTAACAGTGGTGATGTGGGACGAAAATATTATTACGAAGAAGAAGAAAGAAATATTCGCGAAGGAATTCTGGATTTTGACGAATCGTACAGAAAACCGAATCCGCGCCCGTATGCCCGCGGAAATTTTGAATTCTTTACACCTAAAGATTTTATGAATGGGGGAATTCTTGCCGATTGGCATTTAGGAATATTTCCTATCTGGAAAGCCGGGGCATATTACTCTTTTAGTCCCGACGGAAAAAATAAACCCGAATTTGCCAACAATATTCAATGGCCCGATTATTGGAACGTTAATATGCGTCTTACCAAATATTTTGAATTACTTGGCGGATTTTGGTCCCTTTATGTTGAAATAGATAATGTTTTTAATTTCAAGAATTTTAATAGCTCAACATACGCCGGGTTTAGTAACGGTGATGATAGAAAAAGCTATTTGGAATCTTTGCATCTCCCCTTATATAGCGGGAAAGCATATCAAGATGCCGGGCTAACGGCAGGAAATGATAAAATCGGGGAATTGAGAAGCCCGGAAAAACCATACATAAACGATCCTAATTTAACACATAGCCTTTGGGGAAACCCCAGAAGCATTACCCTAGGATTAAGAGTAGGGTTTTAAATTAAAACAATAAGGTGGAAAATGAATAATAAAAAAGTCAAAATTACATTGAGTAAAACCCTTTTGCCAATTTGGGGATTATTATTTGTTTCGTTGAATGCCCAAATAACAGTTAAAGATGTAATTATTCGGGTCGGACGATATCAATCGGCTGTTACGAACGATATGGCTCGCTCAAGCATTGTTAAACCCGGCTGGTCGTTAAAACCAGGAGAATCTTACACACACGTTAGCGGTATTCCTCACATGGACAACGTTTCAATCGATTACAGCATGGTGCAAAATTGGGAAGACCCCGATGGGCGAGTTTGGAAAGACATAACGGTTTTCGGTGCTCAATCTGAAGAAACCAGAGATATTCGGTTTAATCTGCCTTTTAACGACGGAACTTATATTCATAACTATGTTAGATATCCTCAAACGATTGTAACTGTAAAAGGAAAAATAACCAGTTCGTCGGTTCCGCGAGGAGAACTTAACCCCGAAGCCATAGATGCTTTGGGAACCAATGCGGATCAATATGTTGAAAATAAAATGCTTACTAATGTCGGCTTGGAATTTACACGAAAAATTTATGCATGGTCGCATTTTCAAGATAATAATTATGTGATTGTAGAAATGATAGTAAAAAATGTGGGTTTCGGTTTTGGGCCTAACCAAGAAGTTAAAACAGATTATCATACATGGAAATCGTACATTGATTCTGTTAAACTACCCGAACAAACAATTCACGGATTTCTTTACGGGCTTCCTAAAATCAGATATTTGGAATTTATAGGACCTCATCAAATAAAAAGCAAAAAGCCGTGGATTGTTCATTACGGATTCAGGAAAGGTGATTCGTTAAGGATGCTGTATTCTTACGACGGGCAAATGGAAGGGAAACAAGACGATAGAATCGGAGAACCTAATTTAGCCGACGGCGGAGTTTTAAATAATTATCTCGGGCATTTCCAATCGTTAATTTATGCTCCCAAATCGGTAAATGACAGAACCGACGATATTACGCAACCCCATTATACCGGATATAATCAAAATTGGAACAGCGGTAATCCTAAAATTTGGAGTGATGAAAAAGGTGCTACTATGAGAGGGTTTATTACCGATCCGAATATTGTAGCCCCTCATTATGAAGGCCCTGATATTTTACCGGAGCTACACCAAGTAAATATGGACGAGAGAGGATATTCCGCTCCGTATGAAATTCCCAATTATTATCAATGGGCCCGTTCACATGCCGGTCCATATGAAATACCCTTGGGAGATTCCATCAAATTTGTAATGGCTATTGGTTCCGGTGGGTTATCTCCACAAAAAGCATTTAAAATCGGAAGAGATTGGATGCAAGGGAAATGCAAGTTCGAAGGCAAATCAAGTTCTCCTTTAGTAAAACCGAAAAACAGAGACGATAACGACTGGGCTAAAGACCAATGGGTTTTTACTGTTATAGATTCCATGAAAAAAACTGCTTCCAGAGCAGCTTGGAATTATAATAAACACAAATTAAAAATTCCTGTTCCTCCGCCACCGCTCAGTTGGTTAAATATAGAAGAAAAAATCGGAGGAATTAAATTATCATGGTCTAACAATGCTGAAAGTGACCCTAACTTTGAGGGTTACAGAATTTACAGAGCACAAGGAGCCAGCGATACAACTCTTTACTCTTTAATTAGCGAATTGAGTAAGCGTAAGGGAAATCTTGCCAATAGTTATTTTGATACGGATATAGAAAGAGGTCCGGATTATTATTACTATGTAACAACATTCAGAATATCTACCGGACAAGAAGCCTATGTTGACGGGGAGATACTGGAAAGCGGTAGAAACTATATAGAGGCTTTTTCTCCGGTACGCAAAGTTCCCAAAGCGGGTCTCCAATCCGGCAATTGGCAGGATAGTGTCAGAGTGGTTCCAAATCCGTTTAATTATGCCGCACGTGAAGTTCAATATACAAGGACACCGAATAAATTATTGTTTGTTAACTTACCTCCCAAATGTACTATTCGTATTTACAGTGAAAACGGTAACTTAATAAAAACCATAGAACATAATGACGGAAAAGCAGACGAACAATGGGAAACAGGCGGTCAATATTTATTAACGGACTCCGGACAAAGAGTAGTGAGCGGAATTTATATAGCTCATATTCAAACTCCGAAAGGCGAAACACAATTTTTAAAATTTGTGATTGTAAGATAAATGAAAACCATATAACAAATTACAATAAGGAAGCCACGATTTAATATTCAAAGGTATAAAATCATGAAAATAAATAGAATTAGGAGAATATACGGCGTTTTAATTTTGCTTTTGTTTGCTTTGCAAACATTTGCTCAAGAAAAATTAGCTCAAACCGGTTTACAGTTTTTGGAAATAGGGGTTTCGCCGCGGGCAGAAGCAATGGGAGGCGCATTTGTTATTGCCGGAAACAATTCCGATGCTATGTTTTACAATCCCGCCGGTATGACAAAAATAGATAAAAAATTCGATTTGGTTTTCAATAGAGTTCAGTGGTTTGCCGATATTGCTTATAATGCTTTAGGAATCAGTTATAAGCCCGCAGATGGTTTATACGGTGTGTTTGGAATTAATATTATTAATACCGACTACGGAATTTTCAAAGGGACAAGAGTTGCGCATAACGACCAAGGATTTGAGGATACTGGAAATTTTACACCAAGTGCTTTGGCAATTGGTCTTTCCTATGCCAATCAATTAACGGATAAATTTTCTATCGGAGGTCAGATAAAATATGTAGGACAGTATTTGGGAACGAATATACACGAAATTGGAGGTGCCGAAATTGAAAATAGGGTTTCCGGGCTTACATTCGATTTCGGGCTTATTTATAAAACGGGATTGAAAGGATTTGATTTCGGAATGTCTATAAAAAACTTTGCAACCGATTTTAAATATGAAGAATATGCTTTTGAAGCACCGTTAACTTTTAGAGTGGGTTTATTATTGAATGTTTTGGAAGTTTTTAATGTGTCAAGTGCAAACCATGCACTGTTACTGGCTGTTGATGCAGTTCACCCCAGAGATTATGACGAACATCTTGATTTGGGAGCTGAATATAGATTATTTAATACACTTTTGTTACGTACTGGATATAAAGTTAATTACAGCGAACAGAGCTTTACTGCCGGTGTAGGTATTACTACGCAAATTATCGGCGTAAACCTTCGTTTAAACTATGCTTATGGAAGTTTCGGGATATGGTCTAATGTACAAAGAATATCTATCGGGATGGCTCTTTAAATAAAATTTTTTTTAAGAAAAGGAGGTTAATATAAAAGCACAAAACTTTTAACTAATTGAATAAACAAAAAAGGAGAAATAATGATGTTAAAAAAACAACATATCGTATTACTTATTATGTTCCTATTGGGAACAACATTTGCAAAAGAAATTAAAGTTTCTCCGGGCGTAAATGCAATTGCTCAAGCTTATGCAACTGCCGAAGCCGGAGATGTTTTGGTTTTAACTACAGGGTATGAAGAAGGTAATTATTCAACCGGTTATATTGAAGAAAAGTTGATAGAAATTACAAAAGATATAACAATTAAAGCTGCAGACGATTTAACAACCAAGCCTGTAATTTTCCCCGTTTCCACATCTAAACTTTTTAGTATTATGGCCGGATTAAATTTGGACGGGATTGTTGTTGACGGAAGAAAACCAAACGGCGATATTACAACCCTTTATAACATTATTTACATGAAAGTTGATACTTCCTTAACAAAAATTGTTAGTGACGATTTTTCGCTTTGAATAAATAACTGTGTATTAAAAAATATGGATAAAGATAAAGCAAAAGTTATGTATTCCAGCGATAATAACCAAGCAACTTTAGATTCAATAATAATTACAAATACTGTTATTAAAGACATAAACGGTTTCGGAATGTATTTCAAAACAACAAAATCCAAACATCATCCCGGAACTTTCAGATATCTAAAATGGGAAAACTGCCTTGTAACCAATTTGGGCGGAAGCCAAGGAAGAATGGGAATTATCTCCGCCGCCTATGTTAACGAATTGGAAAATGTTCCCGAAGTATTGGTAAATCATGTTACTTTTGCCAACGTAAATGCTTCGGACGATGCCAAAGGGAGTGAACTTTATGTTACCGATTGTAATGCTGTTATACAAAATTGTATTGCAGTAAATATTAAAAATGATGCCGATTCAATGAAAATTTTCTACAACGTTGCCGATACTGTGGTTTCCGGAAATCCGCCTCGTACAGTAATTCAAAACTGTTTAAAACACACTAATACTCCATATTACGGTTTTATTGCCGATACATTGATAAATAATTTTAATGCAGACCCGATGTTTGTTGATTCTGCAAATGGAGATTATACTTTGAAAGAGGGTTCAATAGGAAAAAATGCCGCTACGGACGGCTTGGATTTAGGTTATATTCCCGGCGGGCTTTCTGTTGGTGTTGATGACGAAGTAACAGAATTACCGGAAACTTTTGAACTTTCTCAAAATTATCCTAATCCGTTTAACCCGAGTACCGTTATTAGTTTTTCAATCCCTAATTCGGGGATAACAAAACTTTCAGTATATAACATTCTCGGACAAAAAGTTGCCACACTGGTAAATAAGGAATTATCGGCAGGCTCTTATCAATATGAGTTTGATGCTAGTAATTTAACATCAGGTGTATATTTCTATAAATTAAGCTCAAATAATTATTCGGCAATTAAAAAAATGATGTTGGTAAAATAATTTATGTTTTCAAAGGGAGAAAACATTTCTCCCTTTGATTCCGGTTAAAATTAAATAAGTAAATCCGGTTTAGTAGTTATTGAGGAAAAAATATTGTTAAAAGTTATCAAAATTTCTGTAAAATACTTTTTATTAGTTTTAATATTAATTACCGGCAATTTTTTTGCAAAGGGAAAAAACAACATATTTCCGATTCCGCAGTATGCAAAAAATATTAATGGTAATCTGGTTTTGGGAAGTAAAGTAAGTATTTTACTCCCCGTAAAAAAAAGTGAAAACGATGATTTTATCGGTTCACTAATTCAAACCGAAATAGTTAATAATTATAGAATAGTTGCAAATTTTATAAAAACGAATGAATTACCTGTCAATAAAAAATATATTTTGATCGGAACACTTAATAATCCTTTAATTCATCAATATTGTGAGCAAAATTCATTAACGGAAAAAGTAAAAGAACTTGGTACGGAAGGATATATTTTAACTTCAACTGATAATGAAGTTGTTATTGCT
>CAZTYP010000104.1:0-14204 GCA_964617555.1 uncultured Melioribacteraceae bacterium
AAAATAGGGTTTGATATGATGCCCCAATCCGATAACGGACAAATACAAATTACTGTTGAACTTCCGCAAGAATTTAATTTGCAAGAAACCGCCGCAACACTTAAAGCAATGGAAGATAAGATAAAGCATTACCCGGGCATAACTAACATTGTTACTGAACTGGGTAAAATTACAGATGTAAATACCGGAACCAATGTTGCAAGAATGGATGTTAATCTTGTGCTTGCAAATAAACGCGAAAAAAAATTAGACTATTACATTTCATCTTTTGTAAAAGATTTTTCCACAATTCCCAATGCACGTTTAATTACCGTGGATTATAAATCGTTTACAAGTAAAAACGGAACTCCGATGCAATTTTTCCTTATGGGACAAGACCTTGAGGAATTAAACAAATTAAAAGATGAAATTTTCGACAAGATTAAAGATGTGCCGGGATTAATAAATCTGGATCAAAGTTCGCGAGGCGGCAAACCGGAAATTACCATAACTCCAAAACGGAAAAAGTTGGCAGAAACTGGAATTACGGCTCAAGAAATTGCATTAACGGTACGAGCCGCTTTTGAAGGAATTACCGCCTCAAAATATCTTGAAAACGGCGAGGAGTATGATATTACCATAACCATGGATAATGCTTCGATTGATACCCCTGAAAAAATCGGAAGAATTTCACTCCCATCCCGCAACGGTAATATGTACAGAATTAATCAATTGGCAGAAGTTAACTTCACAAAAAGTTATTCGAAAATTTTACATCAAGATAAATATATTGCAATACAATTCACAGGGTCACCCGCTCCGGGTGTACCCCTCGGCGATATTACCAAAGAAATTGAAAAACGGTTACAAGATATAAAATTTCCTTCCGGCTATAAAATAAAATGGGCAGGCACCGCCGAAATGATGAAAGACATGGTTGCGGATATGTCTTTCGCCTTTGTACTTGCAATGTTACTTACTTATTTATTGCTTGCGGCAATATTGGAAAGTTTTGTTCAACCGGTATTTATTTTGCTCACCGTACCACTTGCAATTATAGGTGTACTTGCCTCCCTCTATTACACGGGCATTTCGTTTGCAATTACGTCTTTGATGGCAATAATAATGTTAATAGGAATAGTGGTAAACAATGCAATATTAATGCTCGATTATACCAATCAACTTGTGCGTGAAAAAGGGATTGCCGTTAAAGATGCATTAATAGAGGCATGCCCGACAAAATTAAAACCGATTATTATGTCAACATTGGCCATCATTCTCGGAATGCTTCCGCTGGCAATAGGCGTCGGCTCTTCAGGCGTGGAAATGCGTCAACCGTTAGGTGTTGTTTCAATAGGAGGGTTACTCGTTTCAACAGTGCTCACATTATTTGTTGTTCCCGCATTTTATTATATTTTTGAGGATAGGGAAAAAAAAAGAAGATAAATCAATAAAAAAAGCCGGATTACTTCCGGCTTTTTTGTTATTACGAATTTTAAATTTCGTAATCTATTGCAACTCTGTCGGAACAAGTATCATCAATAAATTCAAGAATTTTTTTATGAACGGGATGAACTCTGTAGATATTCAATTCATCAAAACCGTTAAATTTTGTACTTAAAAAAACATCAA
Source organism: uncultured Melioribacteraceae bacterium (assembly GCA_964617555.1). Lineage (GTDB taxonomy): Bacteria > Bacteroidota > Ignavibacteria > Ignavibacteriales > Melioribacteraceae > 1-14-2-50-31-20. The sequence goes on from CAZTYP010000104.1 coordinate 1,612, forward strand.
AATTCGTTTCCGCCGCTTTATCCGATTTTATTCCCACTTCAATTTCCATTATTTCGTCAATATGATTTTTTAAATCCAACAATTTTTCTTTTAATTCTTTTGCCAATTCTTTTTTGTTTTTACTCTCTTTTAATTTAAAAATTACAATATGCCTAATCATTTTTTCTCCTTAATTTTCTTTATTACAAACTACATATTTGATAATCGAATAATGAAATAGATTATTAAAATCACAAATAGTAAAAGCATAAACGGGGATTTATTCTTTCGTTTTACTTTTGAATTAACGCTAAAACGCAAACGCTGTTTACGTTTTAAATCTTTGTCCTCAGCGGGATTATAAAATCTGGGAAAATAATCAAATTGTTTATTCTTTATCTTTTTAAAAAACATCAAAAACCTCTAACTACTTTTAATAGGATAATTTATTAATTATCACTTTTAAAATTACACATAAAATTTAATTTCTGTTCCGCAATATTGATAGTAATCTCTTCTGCTTTATCGGTTATAATCTCCCCGTCAATATGCAAAAAAAAGGGAGTAAGTAATTTAAGTTTCAAGTTGCTAAATTTATATTGTTCAAGTTCTTTGCTGTCATCCAACAAATTTGAAATCGCTTTGGGTAAAAGAATCATAAGTTTCAATCTGGATTTTATTTTGACAATACTTAAATTCAAATACCCATCATCAAGTTTAGCCCTGGGCATAAGATATAATCCTCCGCCAATAGATTGCCCGTTACCGATTGCACAGAAAAGTGCGTTACCGTCTAATTGTTTTGTTTCATCTAAAGTAAGTTTATAATCTATATGCGAAAATTCAAATAATGCTTTTAAGATTGCCGTTATGTAGGATAATGTTCCGGATAAAATTTTGTTGGTTTGATTGTAATATGCCACTTTTGCATCAAAGCCCGCTCCGAAACTGTTTATCATTCTTTTGTGAAAAATTTTTCCTTCGGTATCTTTAATATCAATATTGGCAAAATCAATTTTACGTATTTTCGGATTTGAAGATAAATAATACTCTAATAATTTCTTCGATGTCCCTTTTTTATTGTGAAATGATAAAGAAAAATCGTTACCGGAACCAATTGGGATTAATCCAAGAAGAACATCTGAAGAAAACGATAAACCGTTGATAACTTCGTGTAAAGTTCCGTCGCCACCGCAAACAATTACCCTATCATATTTATTCCCTAGTTTTTCAGTTATTTCGGTTGCGTGTTTCGGTTTTTTAGTTAAGTAAATATTAACGTTTGCATACATGTTGAATAGGGATTTGTTTTCCTCAAAAAATCTTTTTCCGTTTCCCTTACCGGATATCGGATTAATTATTATTGCCGTTAATTTATTCAAATGTTTACCTAAAATATTAATTTACGCATTCCTATATGGCACAGTGCAAAATCGAATTTTACCGGGTCATCAGCATCAAATTTTTTCAAATTGTTTGTAATTTCTTCGGCCATCTTCCACGAAACAATTTTCCGTTTGGTTAAATTAAGTCTTCTGCTTATCCGTGCAATGTGGGTATCAACGGGAATAATGAGTTTACCTGTCGAAATTTCCTTCCACAACCCGAAATCCAATTCATCATTTCGTACCATCCAACGCAAAAACAGATTTTGCCTTTTACACGCACTTCCCTTTAGGGGGTCGGGGAACATAAATTTTACGCCGTTTGAATTCACTCCGGTTTCATTTTCAATTATTTCGGTCAAATTTTTCGAGAAGAACGAGAGTGCACCTTTAATGTTTTCCGCTTTTGGAAAGTAATATAGGAGGAACAAATAATTAAGAGAGCCGTATTCTTTGTAAACCTTATTTAACCCCGCAAACAATGCGGCGATATCATTTTCGGTATAAAACCTGTGTTTTATCCCCTTAAAAACGTTTTTGTCTTTTCCGTAGTTATAATTGGTAACAAACTTAAAAGGTTCATTATCTATTAAATCAAAAATTCTATCCAGAGTATTTATAATTTGTTTAACACTTCCGTATGCAAAAACAGATGCAATGAATGCGGCAATTTCTATGTCGTATATATTTGTAAATCTGTGTGGAAATTCAAGAGGATCGGGAGAAATTGTTGTTTTATCAAACGCTTTATAATGATAATTAAGTTTGCTCTTTAATTGTTGCTTGGTTAAATACGTCATAGAAATTACTCAATTATTCGACCGAACAATATAATAATTTTTTGAAATGGAATTAAGACAATTCATAATATATCTGAAGAATAATACCTTTCCCATGCCAATCATTTATTACTAAGGAAGAGTTATTATTTTCTCCAATTCAAAAACTATAATACTGTACCCCATCAACGATAATGCCCAGTGAAGAATTCCCCTTCCTTTTGTTTCAATTTGCGTTTTTACGGCCCCAACATCTTTTACCAGCCATTGAGTTAGTACGGTTTTCATTACATCATTATCGGTAATTATAATTTCGACCTTTAATGTTTCAAATTTTCCTGCAGGTACCTCAATCCTTTCGTTTGCAATTACTCTTCCACTCATTGTTACGGCAACCGAATCTTTCCCATTCTTTATTTGATATCCATTCCATTGCCAAGTATCTCCAATTCTTAAAGGTTGTTTCAATTGTAACGCAGGTTCATTATAAGCAACTTCAGCATGCTTTGAAAAAAATAAAATTTTTACATTTTGTTCCGTGCTTATCAAATATATTCCGTTCCCCTTTTTACAGTAGGTCTGGTTATATTTCAGTTTGTCGGTAATAATTGAAACAACATAAAAACTATCTGCTTTTTGAACGGTGCGAATTGTTTCGCCGATTGTAGAATTAAAAATCATTTTTGTTTTTAAGTTTAAGGGAAAATATTCCGATAAATTAAACAGAGTAGCGGAATCTTGTTGTGCAAAAAGCGAGTTGATAAACACAATATAAAACAAAATTATTTTTTTCATTATTGTCAATTATCTAAAATAACAATTAAATATCCGTTGGTTTTTCTTGTTTAATATAAAACAAAAAGCCATCCTACCGGATGGCTTTTTGATATTTGATAGGGAGATAGCTCCCTTTTTATTCTTCTTCTTTTTTACTGAAGTCGAGACTTGCCATATGGCTGTATTCTTTCCAAACTGCTTTAACATGGGCTTGAGATTTTTCAAGTAGCATTTTGGCACGTTCGGGATCCATTTTAGTTAACATTTTAAATCTGTTTTCCGTATAAACATACTCTTCAACAGGTATTTTCGGTCCTTTGTAATCAAGTTTCAAAGGATTTTTACCTTGTGCAACATTTGCAGGATTATAGCGATACATTGGCCAGTAACCTGAATCTACGGCAAGTTTTTGATGTTTGAATTGATAACGCATATCATAACCGTGAGCAATACAAGGCGAGTTTGCAATAATAATAGAAACACCATCGTATGCTTCAGCTTCTTTAAATGCTCTTACCGTTTGCAAATCGTTAGCACCCATTGCAACTTGTGCAACATAAACATCACCGTAGCTCATTGCAATTTTACCGAGATCTTTTTTAGCTTTGCCTTTGCCGGCAGCGGCAAATTTGGCAACAGCTCCCAATCCGGTAGCTTTAGATTGTTGTCCGCCTGTATTTGAATAAACTTCTGTATCGAGCACAAGTATGTTAACGTTGGCACCCGAAGCCAAAACATGGTCCAAACCGCCGAAACCAATATCGTAGGCCCAGCCGTCACCTCCCATAATCCAAACGGATTTAACAATCAAATAATCCGCCAAAGATAATAATTCTGCTGCAATCGGATTGCTTGAGGCCTCAAGTTTTTTCTTAAGTTCGGCAACTCTTTCGCGTTGTGCTTTAATTCCTTCTTCTGTTTTTTGATCTGCGTTAAGAATTGCATCAGTTAATTCAACGCCAACTTCTTCTTTAAGTTTTCCTAATAATTCTTTTGCAAATGCTGTTTCACGGTCTATTGCCAATCGCATTCCCATTCCGAATTCGGCATTATCTTCAAATAAGGAATTGTTCCACGCTGGGCCCTTACCTTCTTTATTGGTGGCCCAAGGAGTTGTAGGCAAATTACCGCCGTAAATTGACGAACACCCCGTAGCATTGGCTACAATTGCTCTGTCGCCAAATAATTGTGAAACCAATTTAACGTAGGGAGTTTCACCACAACCGGGACACGCACCGGAAAATTCGAATAACGGTTCCAAGAACTGACTTCCTGCAACGGAATCAATTTTAAGTTGTGTTCTGTCGGCTTCAGGAATATCCAAAAAGAATGAGAAATTTTCTCTCTCTTTTTCACGTAACGGCAATTGCGGTTCCATATTAAGGGCTTTTCTTTCGGGATTTGTTTTATCAACAGCAGGACAAACTTCAACGCAAAGGTTACATCCCGTACAATCTTCAACGGCAACTTGAATTGTGTACCCGATGTTTTCATTCCCTTTGCCTCTTAAAGTAGTGGATTTAAATGTTTCAGGAGCGTTTTCCAATTCGGATTTATCGTATTGTTTTGCTCTAATTGCAGCATGAGGACAAGCGAAAGTACATTTGTTACATTGAATACATAAATCGGGTTCCCACACAGGAACTTCGAGAGCAATGTTTCGTTTTTCCCATTTTGCAGTGGCAGTAGGGAATGTTCCGTCATCAGGCATTGCACTAACGGGAACATCATCCCCTTTGCCGGCAATAAGCATTCCCAAAGTATTTTTAACAAAATCGGGAGCTTCATCGGGAATAGGATTGGAAATTTCAATTGTGCTGGTAATTTCCGTGCCATATTCAACTTGATGAAGATTTGCCAATGATTGGTCAACGGCATTATAATTTTTCTGAACTACATCTTCTCCTTTTTTGATATATGTTTTATGGATTGCATCCTTAATTTTTTGGATTGCTTCGTCTTTAGGCAATATTCCGGAAATTGCAAAGAAGCATGTTTGCATAATCGTATTTATTCTTGCACCCATGCCGGTTGCTTTTGCAACTTTTGAAGCATCAATTACATAAAATGAAAGTTTCTTTTCGATAATTTGCTTTTGAGCACGTTTAGGAAGATGGTCCCATACTTCTTCTTTGCTGTATTGCGTATTAAGAAGAAATGTACCGCCATCTTTAATTTTTGCCAATACATCAAATACATCCAAAAGTTCAAATAAATGCACCCCTACAAAATCAGCTTCTTGAATAAGATAGGTTGATGTAATAGGATTTTTTCCGAATCTTAAGTGCGAAATTGTTGTAGAACCGGATTTTTTTGAATCGTAAACAAAATAACCTTGTGCATAATTATCTGTTTCACCACCGATAATTTTAATTGAGTTTTTATTTGCACCTACGGTACCGTCGGAACCAAGACCGTAAAACATACATTTTGTTGCTTCTTTGTCTTCGGTAATAAACGACGGGTCAAAATCAAGGCTTGTAAAAGTAACGTCGTCAATAATTCCAACCGTAAAATTATTTTTAGGTTTATCTTGTTTTAAGTTATCGTATACAGCTTTAACCATTGCCGGTGTAAATTCTTTGGAAGACAGCCCGTAACGTCCGCCAACAATAATAGGCATAGAATCAAAAGGTTTTTCGTCCGAAGCCATTGCTTGGGAAACGGTAGTAACAACATCAAGATATAACGGCTCGCCGGTAGAACCCGCTTCTTTTGTTCTATCCAATACGGCAATTTTCTCAACGGTTTTAGGAAGCGAATTAAGAAAATGTTTTGCCGAAAAAGGTCGGTAAAGTCTTACAACCAAAACACCGACTTTTTCTTCTTCTTTTTCAAGAGCGGCAATGGTTTCTTTAACGGTTTCCGCACCGGAGCCCATAAGAATTACTACGCGTTTTGCATCCGGGGCTCCGTAATAATCGAACAAATGATATTGGCGTCCGGTAATTTCAGCAAATTTATCCATTGCTTTTTGAACTATATCCGGAGCGGCATTGTAATATTTGTTCACGGTTTCACGCCCTTGGAAATATACATCGGGGTTTTGAGAAGAGCCTCTTAAAACTGGTTTTTCCGGGTTTAATGCACGACTTCTGTGTTCGTGAACCAACTTGTTATCAATCAATTCTTTCAATTGTTCATCGGTAACTTCATCAACTTTTTGGATTTCGTGTGAAGTTCTGAAACCATCAAAAAAATGGACAAAAGGTATTCTCGATTCAAGAGTTGCTCTGTGTGTGATAGCAGCAATATCTTGTACTTCCTGAACAGAACCGGAAGCCATTAAACCGAAACCGGTTTGACGAACTTGCATCACATCTTGATGATCACCAAAAATAGAAAGAGCTTGTGCCGCAAGGGAGCGGGCAGAAACATGAAAAACAGCGGGGGTTAATTCTCCGGCAATTTTGTACATGTTAGGAATCATCAACAGCAGCCCTTGAGATGCTGTAAATGTTGTTGTTAAAGCACCGGCTTGTAACGAGCCGTGAACAGCACCGGATGCACCACCTTCACTTTGCATTTCCGTAACGGATGGAACGGTGCCAAAAATGTTTTCTTTTCCTTGAGCCGCCCAGGCGTCTGAGAGCTCGCCCATTCCGGAAGATGGGGTAATCGGATAGATTGCAATAACTTCACTTAGCTTATATGCCACGTGGGCTGCAGCATCGTTACCGTCAATCATAATTTTTTTTGTAGCCATTATTTAGCCTCAATTCAATTTAGTTATTAAAATATTTATTTAATTTTTGAAATCTTTTTTGTTTTGAACCCCTAAAATTTATGAAAGAAATTCCAAATTTTTAGGATTGTAAAGTTACTCATTTCCTTTCTAAAATAAAAGATAAAAGAACTTCCGAAAAGATATTAAAACTTAAAAATATCACAGAATTATAAGTAAAAACTTACTTAAGAAATAATTTTTTTAAAATAATTTATTGTTTTAAGTAATCCGAATTCCCTGCTTATTTTAGGTTGCCAATTAAGAACTTTTTTTGCTTTGCTTATATCGGGCTGTCTTATTTTAGGATCATCCACAGGTAAATCTTTGTATACAATTTTACTTTTGCTTCCGGTTAGTTCAATAATTTCTTCAGCTAATTTCTTAATGGAAATTTCGTTGGGATTACCAATGTTAACCGGTGTTATTTCATCAGACATAAGTAACTTGAAAATCCCTTCCACTTGATCCGAAATGTAGCAGAAACTTCTGGTTTGTTGTCCCGAGCCGAAAACTTCCAAATCTTTGTTTTTTAATGCTGAGATTATAAAACTGGGTAATGCCCTACCATCTTGTAAACGCATTCCGGGACCATAAGTATTAAAAATTCTTACTATTCGTGTATCCACTTTATGATATCTGTGGTAAGCCATTGTCATTGCTTCGGCAAAGCGTTTTGCTTCGTCGTAAACTCCTCGCGGACCAATGGGATTAACATTTCCCCAGTATTCTTCGGATTGAGGATGAACCTCCGGATCACCGTACACTTCGGAGGTAGAAGCCAAAAGGAAACGTGCGTTTTTTTCTTTTGCTAATCCCAGAACTTTATGAGTACCTAACGAACCCACTTTTAATGTTTGTATGGGAAGTTTCAAATAATCTATAGGACTTGCCGGTGAAGCAAAATGTAATATATAATCAACCTTACCCGGAACATGAATAAAATTTGTTACATCATGTTTAACAAAATTAAAATTTTTATTTTTAAGAAGATGCGAAATATTTTGAATATTACCGGTTAATAAATTATCAATACATATTACGTCAATATCATTTTCGAGTAACTTATCACAAATATAAGAGCCCAAAAATCCGGCTCCTCCGGTTACGACCGCAGTTTTATGTTTCATTTTTACACCGATGTTTTCGGATATACAAAAGCCCTTGATTTTCAAGGGCTTTTAACTTTAAGTGTTAGATTTATGCTTTACTTTTGCATTATCTTTATGATGAGCATAATAATAATAATATTTGTAATAGGAACCGTAACCGCTGCGATAACTGAATTTATTTAACACAACACCAATAAAAGATTTATTTTCATGTTGCATTAAATCAACAGCTTTTTTCATTAATTCCATATCCGTTTCTTCGGCAGCGGCAACAAGAATTGAAGCATCTGCAATTCTTGACAATATTTCGGAATCGGTTACCGCAATAATGGGTGGCGAATCTATTACAACCAAATCATAAATATCTTTCAGCTTTTCAATAAATGCTAACATTTGCTCCGAGCCGAGAATTTCCGAAGGATTAGGCGGAATTGTTCCGGCTGCAATATAATCTAAGTTAGGCAACTCGGATTTATTTACTATTGAATCAAAATCAGCATTACCTAAAAAGTAATCGGTAAAACCTGGAAATCTATCTCCTTTAAATACTTTATGCAATCTCGGCTTGCGTAAATCGCAATCTAAGATAAGAGTTTTTCTGTTTGTTTGTGCAAAACTACCGGCAATGTTAACCGAAACAATTGTTTTACCTTCTGAGGGCGTAGAAGAGGTAATATGCAAAGTAGATATTTGTTTTTTATCAATATTGGCAAATTGAATTTTTGTTCTTAATGATCTAAATGCTTCGCTGTATATCGAATCCGATTTTTTAGCTATGATAAATTCAAATTCGGAATGATCGGTAACACCTTCAATTTTTGGTATCCATCCCAATACATTTACATTGAGTTTTTGAATATCTTCCGGTGTTTTAACCGTATTATCCAACATATTTTTAATAAAAGCATAAGCAAACCCCACACCCATTCCTAAAATCAAACCGATAAGAACAATTAGCTTTCTATTTGGTTTGGCGGGTTTAATGGGACGAATAGCAGGATCGATAATTGTAACATTACCCGGAGTTGATTGTTCTGTAATAAGTGCTTCTTGATATTTTTGTTCAATTAACAAATAAAGTTTTTCGTATGCACTTAATTCTCTTTGATAACGGGCATTGTTTATTGTTTGTTTAGGCAATTCGTTAAAACGGCTTTCATATTCCTTAATTATTTCTTTTGTTTTTTCATAAGAAACTTTTAAGGCTTCATATTTTATTTCTGCCTCCAAAAGTAAAACGGATAATTCTCTTATTTCATCAGGTGATGCAGCAAAAATAGATTCTTTATATACTTCAAGTTCTTTTGTTAATTCAGCTCTTAAATCGGCAATTTTTTTATCAATTTTCAAAATAAGAAGTTTTTCCGATTCGCCTGAAATTGTTGTATCGGAAACAGCCAAATCTCTTCGCATTTCAAGCTCGGCAATTTGCTCTTGCAATGCTTTCATTTTCGGCTCTGTTGCATAACTTTCAATATATTTGCTGATACTCGGATTTTGTTTGTCTATCTGTTCTTTATAAGCTTTAATGGTATTTTCGGTAGCAATCATTTCAATAAATTTTGAATCTCTTTGAGCTTCAAAAGTTGAAAGCATGTCAATCAATGCTTTTGCCTGATCATCAAGAGCTATTATACCCCCTTCAACTTGGAATTTTTTTATTCTCTCTTCAACAGCCAATAATTGTTTATATTTTTTCTTACGTTGTTCGTTCAAAAATTTCACAACTGTTGTTAACTGCTGACGGGTATATTTCAAGCTTAATTTTTCATATGCTTTTGCATAAGTGTTTGCAATTAATCTGGCTTCAAAAGCCGAATGGGATTCATATGAAATAGTAACAATATCCAGCCCTCTGTTCTGCTCAATTTTTGTATCTTCGAGCATCTCCACTAAATCCGGAATGGTTTTTAATTTGTTCGGGCCGGAATCTTCGTCAAAATCGAGACTTCTGTCGTATATATTATAAAAGCTGTCCGGTTCATTAATTGTATTAAACGAATCGATAATAGCATTTGCAACCATCTCACGTAATCGATAGCTTTGCAATATTTCCAATTCGTTTGCAATAAATCTGTCGTTACCAAAATCCGAAAAACCCGGCATAAGCGGAGCATCAAGAATTCCACCGCCGGTTGGTTTTTCAATTTTTAATGCGGTAGTTGCTTTGTAAATATCTTTGGAAACAAGTGCAAAAATAATTGCAACAATTAAGCCAGTAAATGTAAGCAGTAATATTGGTATTAAATGTAATTTAATTAGTTTGATATAATCATGAATGGAATTGTTTTCCTCATTCATATTCAAATTATTCATTCCGTTATTATCCACAGAAAAACCCTTTTTTATTTGACTATTAAAATTGTTAATGAAATTAAAACAGAGATTAATGATAATGTTAATGATGCCCAATCTTTAAAATACAATCTTTGAGAACCGGGAACTACCAAAATGTCTCCGGCTTGTAATTTAGGAATTTCTCTGTGCTTAAATTTCAAAGAATCTCCCCAAAGCAAATCATCATAATCAAAAGTGTAAAGTTCGTTCATTCCGTCAGCACGAACTCTGTACAAACGAAGTTGATCGGTATGGGCATCATCCGTTGGACCCCCGGCATAACTTAATAAATCCGTAACAGTAGTACTTATCGGAACAAAATATCTTCCGGGATATTTTACAAATCCCCAAACAGCAACTTTAATATTAATATTTAACGGTTCCGAATAATTAAAATACCCGCCATTATAATTTGAACGACCATTTAATCTGTCTACCCCTAATTGATAATCTTTAACCTGACCCCAGCTAACCGTTGTTAACAACAACACCGAAAGAAGCAAAAAGAACTTTTTCATATCCCTCACATTTATTTATTAATTAAACTTTTCAATCTTTAATGATAATTTTTTAGTATAAAAGCCAATACCTAAAGGACCAAGTAACATCCCCAAAAGGATAAATGCAAAGTTACCAAAATATATATAGTTTTCAAATATAAATTGGGGATAAAACCGTTTTAGGATATATAAAACAATATCAAACGAAACGGAACACAATATTGCAGAAATGATTCCTAAGATTATTCCTGTAAAAAGCAACGGCATTTTTATAGTACTTAACTTTGCCCCAACTAATTTCATCGTGTTATATTGTTCCATTTTTTGAGAAATAATTAATCTGCTTGTAGAATAAAGCAAATAAAACGATACAATTAAGAATAAAAAAGTAAGGATAAAAATAAAAATTTTCATTGAGTTGATATATTCAAGAACTGTAAAAGTCAAATTATAATCATAAATAACATCCTCTATGCCGGCAATATTTTTTATTTGTTTTATAATTTTATCAATTTTTTGTTGGTTAATACTTTCCCTAAAAGTAAGTGTATACGAACGCGGCAAAGGATTTGTTTCGAGAATTTTTTTAAAATCTTCTCCCGTTATTTCCACAAATTTTTTATACGCTTCCTCTTTTGAATAATACTTGGCAGACTTTACATCGTTAATTTTCAGCAATTTTTCTTTAATACCGTAAAGCTGATTTGTACTAACCGAATCGGAAATAAATACATTTACTTTAATTGCATTTTTCCATGAATTTTCAATTTTGTGCGATAACAATAAAAGCATAACGGAAGCGGCTATAAAACTCATCGAAATTGAAAGAGTAATAACAGAAATAAATGAGGCGAGTTTTGCACGCATAATTGATCTGATACTTTCGGAAATATAAAATCTAATCATTCAAAACATCCTAAAAATTTGATTCGTCAATCCAATTTACAATTTTCCACACACCTTTGTCGTTCTTTTCCAATTGCAAATTTACTCTTCCGTCAATTTGAATAATATCGGTAGGATTGAAAGTAATTGTTAAATTAAAACTTCTGATGATATTTGTTGAATCATCACTCATGGAAACAATATTATTCCAAATTAAGTCTAACCGTTGAGTATTTTGAAAAAGTCCGTACGTTACGTGCATCTCCTCATCACGTCCCCATGATACATCAACACTAAGATCATAATCCCTATATATAAAGCTATAATTGGAATTGAGCAATTTCCCGTATATTATTGTATCCTTAAATGTGTAAGAATACTGAAAATTTTGGAACAACCCGCTAATTGTTTTTTGAGGAGTAATAAGGGAGGCATCGTTACCCAAATTTGAATCCAAACGAGGTGCAAACGGATTTGTGCAACTAGTAATAATCAAAATAAAAAAAGACAATATCACAAAAAACTTTTTCAATAGAGTGTTCCTTTTAATTCGCTCCACGAGGGATTGTTCCCAATTTTATGATCTACCCAACGCGCAATTGACCACTGATTTCTGGAATCCAAATAGATTGTAAATTCCAAATTACCTTTATAAGTTTTCTGTAACTTATCTCCGATAGGGGTAAGAGAAATAATATAATCGTATTGATAATTTGCACTATCTCCCATTGTATTTTTAATTTCGTTTTGAAGAGTTAAAATAATTGGAGTATCGGCACGTGTATTTACACTCAAATTGTTAAAATATTGTTGCTCGCCGGATAAATCCCAGTCGGCTAATACAGGGTATGCGGCAACAGCTTCGGGTGATGCTCTAAAAAAGAAAGGAACAGATATAAAAGCATTATCAACAAAGCAAGCCATATAATTTTCGAGGACTTTTTCTTTTAATGAATTTTTTAAATTTAAAAAAAGTATATCGGGGGTTGTTGCCGGAAGATATGTTTTTCTTCCCGTATCAGGCTGCTCAGGTTCTCGTGTATTTAAAATATCACAACCGATAATTAATAACGATAGCAATGATATAAAGAAAAATTTTTTCATTTTTTTTTTGA
>CAZTYP010000105.1:0-7785 GCA_964617555.1 uncultured Melioribacteraceae bacterium
CTTTTAATAAATAATTATTTATTTTATTCGTAAAATTATCACACAAAATAAAAGAGGTTATTATGAAAAAAATTATATTATTTTTATTTATTTTCACTTCATTATTGTTATCTCAAAAATTATCGCATATCCAAAATAATTTCAATATGCAAAAAATTCACCCGTTTTTTCAGGAAATAATCAAAACCCCAAGCAATAATATTATTGCAGGTGGTAACAATATTCAATCGATTTATGAAAACGGAGAAAGGATTTATTCCGCAATAATAAAAATTAAAGATGAAGAAGCAATTAGAAACAGCGGCTTTAACATCAATTCTGTAATTCCCGGTTACGCAACTGCAAAACTTTCATTGGAAGAGATGCAAAAACTGGCTACGAAAAATTATGTGTCATATATTTATCCTGGGGAAATTATGTACCCTACAAATGATGTAGCCGCAGGATTAAACGGAGCCGATTTAGTAAGAAGCGGATATATCAACGGTACGGAATATGACGGCACTGATGTTATTGTTTTAATTGTTGATACCGGAATAGATTGGAGCAATGCTGATTTTCAAAACGCCGGTTCACCCAACACTAGCAGAATACTTTACATTTGGGATCAAACTTTAACAAAGACCGGCTCTGAAAAAACACCCGAAGATAGAGACGCAACTAATTTTGCAGGGTTAGATTATGGTGTTGAATATTCAAAAGCCGATATTAATGATGAAATAGACGGGACGCCTGCCGGTTTTGTTCGCGAAAAAGATATAAACGGACATGGTACACACGTTACCGGAACAGCCGCCGGAAACGGTGCAAATTCATCAGGTAAATATTCCGGAATGGCTCCGGATGCGGATATTGTTCTTGTTAAAGCCGGTGATAGCTCTTTCCCGACAAGCAATTTAATAGATGCCCTTACTTACGCCGAAAAAATTTCAGATACGGAGGGTAAACCCGTTGTTGTAAATATGAGTCTTGGCGGACATGCAAATGCACATGACGGCACAAGAGATTTAGACCGTGCGATTGATAATTTTACCGCTTCGGGAAACGGACGTGTTGTGGTAGTCTCTGCAGGAAACGAAGGAAACGATGCCATTCACATTACCGGAACTACAGCTGCCTCCGCTACTTCAAACATTACCGTTTCCGTTCCAACTTATACTGCAAATTCAGGAACCAACAACGATTATTTTTATGTTGACTTATGGTGGAACAACGGAGATGATGTTGATGCTTCCGTTACAACTCCGGGAGGTTATTCACACTCACAATCATCCGATTCTCAAGGAGCGGTTTCAACTGCTGACGGAGCAATATATATCTTTAACTATGTAGATGCCGGTTATACTAATAACGACAGAAGAAATTACTTTAAAATTTATGATTATTACGAAGCAAATCCGCCGAAAGACGGGAATTGGACTATTTCGGTTACAAACAGATCCGCTTCTACCATGACTTATCATGCATGGCTTTTTACAAGTTCCATGGGAGCAACATTACCCAGCGGTGATACAGATTACACAGTCGGTTCTCCGGGTGTTGCCATTTCTGCTATAACTGTAGGAGCATACGTAAGCAGATGGCGTTGGCATGCCAGTGACGGCGGCAACTATTATTACGGTACACCTGATCGTTCCGATGATATTGCATCTTTCAGTAGTATCGGTCCTACAAGAGACGGTAGACAAAAACCTGAACTTGCAGCTCCGGGACAGGCAATTATTTCTTGTACTTCAAAAGATGTTGTTCCTGCAGCCTCAAGCACAATTGATTCTCACTACCATAAAAACCAGGGAACCAGTATGTCTGCGCCGGTTGTAACAGGAAGTGTGGCTTTAATATTGGATTATGATTCTTCGTTATCCTCTACACAAGTACGCACCTATCTTACAATAGGCACCGAAACCGATAGTTACACAGGAAGTTCTTTACCGGATTATATATGGGGCTACGGTAAACTGAATGTTTTTAATGCAATAAGTAATATTTATACCAGTTCAACTTCCAGCTTTAACAATTTATATTATTATGATACTTGGAGCAGTAATTCCGGACTTTCCGTTGGTAGCGGAGTAAAACTTGCGGTTAAATTTACACCTGCAAATTCAGGTGATATAACAGGAGTTTTATTCCACCCTTCATCAACTGTAACTTTAACCGGACCTTTATATTTTGAAATTTGGTCTGATGACGGACACGGATTACCAAGCGCAAATCTCGGTTCTACCGTTGCATACGATTCCACAAAAATACACAAGTACAGTTGGAACTATGTTGACTTATCCGGTTTAGGAATAACTACTTCCGCCGGAACAGATTATCATGTTGTGATGTATTATTCTTCCGGAACTGATTTTTCAATATTGATGGATAACGGTTCCGTTGATAACAGGTCAAGCTACAATACCGGTAGCGGCTGGACATCTTATTCTTCTGCCGATTTCAGAATAAGACCGATTGTTTCTACCCCTAAAACAACCGTACCTGTTGAACTTACGGAATTTATTGCATCGCAAAAAGACAATTCTGTTTTACTTAGTTGGACAACGGCAACCGAAATAAATAATTACGGTTTTCAAATTGAAAGAGCTGTTACGGAAAAATGGGAAAACATCGGCTTTGTTGAAGGTCACGGGAATAGTAATTCTACCCACAATTATTCGTTTATCGATTCCAATCCACCTTCGGGAAATATAAAGTACAGACTTAAACAAATTGATAACAACGGAAATTCGAAATACTCGGATGTAGTACAAATTTCTTCTGAAAAATTATTTAAATTTGCTTTTGAACAAAATCATCCTAATCCTTTTAATCCTACAACAGTGTTAAGTTATTCGGTTCCAAATAATAGTAAAGTTAAACTTGTAATTTATAACACATTAGGACAAAAAGTGACCGAACTCTTCAATGGTTATCAAGAAGCGGGGAAATATTCGTTAACCTGGAATGCCGCTAATTATAGTAGTGGAACTTATTTTGCAAAATTAACAGCAACTTCACTTAAAGCGAACAAATCTTTTAGTGAAGTAAAAAAATTATTGTTAATTAAATAAACATATTTACATCACTATACCCCAAATTAAATCGGGGTATAGTGATTTTAATAATCATAAATTTCTTTTTCCATCAACTTCCTTATACTTATAAAAAACCTATTGGTAGTAAAGAACAAACTTATTAAAGGCAACAATAATGAATGAAATATTAATTGCATTATTAATAGGAACAATGGCAGGAATAATAGATGTTATTCCGATGATTATCCAAAAAATGGACAAATATGCCAATCTTTCCGCATTTTTTCATTGGGTAGTATTGGGATTGATTATTCCTTTTGTTTCTTGGAATATAGCCCCTTGGTTGAAAGGATTGATTATTGCGGAAATTTCAGCTATTCCGATTTTATTGATTGTGGCACCAAAAGACAAAAAAGCCGTAATTCCAATTTTAGTAATGTCTGCATTTCTTGGAATCGGGATTAGTTATGCCGGGGTATATTTTTTATAGGAGGATAAACCGGTTATGGAAAAAATAATAAATAAACTTGCAAGTTCCCTCGGACGAAAAGATAACGGACCTAATCTGCAATTGGCAAAAGAAATTATATTGAAAAACAATAAAAAAGCAATTAATGAATTAATAAAAATATTACAAGAAAATAAGAACCGGAAAATACAAAGTGATTGTATCAAAACTCTTTATGAAATCGGTTATATAAAACCGGAATTAATAGCGGAGTACCATAATTTTTTTATTAAATTACTGAAGAGCAAAAACAATCGGCTTGTTTGGGGAGCAATGATTGCATTAAAAACCATATCAAAAATAAAGTCAAAAGAAATATTTGAAAATTTATCGGTTATTTTGGAAGTAACGGAAAAAGGTTCCGTTATATCAAATGATAACGGAATAGGAATATTAATAAATCTTGCAAAAAAACAAGAATTATATAACGATGTTTTCCCTTTATTAATGGAACAATTAGCAAAATGTACTCCCAAACAATTACCAATGTATGCGGAAAGGGCTTTACTCGTAATAAAAGAAAAAGATAAATTTCTGGCTTTGTTAAACAATAGGATTAACGAACTTAATAAAGAAAGTCAAATAAAAAGAATAAAAAAGATACAAAGAAGTTTGCTATAAATTATCGTATTTAATATTCAACCTTTAACAAATATAAGCCCTGCGGCGGCAAAGATTTACCCGCTTCATCTCTATTTTGAACTTCAATAATTTTTATCAATTCATTTTCGGATAAATCTTTTTCTGCAATCCCCAACACAGTTCCTACAATTGTTCTTACCATACCATGCAAAAAACGATTGGCATCAATTCTGAAAAAAAGCAACTCCCCTTTTTTATACCAATGAGCAAACAAAATATTGCATATCATGTTTTTTGTGTCGGTCTTCTTTTTTGAAAATGAGGTAAAGTCTTTTTCTCCCAATAGCAGCTTGCTTATTACGTTTAATTTCTCAATTGGAATATCAAAAACCGGAGAATAATTAAAAGTATAATTATAATAGAAAGGAGATTTATTTTTCGAAAACAGATAAAGGTAACTCCGTTTTTTTGCATCAAATCTTGAATGAAAATTTTCTTGAACTTCGGAAATATCTTTGATTGCAATATCTTTGGGAAGCATCGAATTAAGCGAATGTTTGAATTTAAAGAGCTCGAGTTTTTTTTCGATTTTAAAATTTGCAACTTGCCCCAATGCATGCACTCCGGCATCCGTACGCCCCGACCCGATTAAATTAATTTTACCACCTATTATCTTTTCAATTACAGATTCAATCGTGCCTTGAACCGTGGTAACATTCGGCTGAATTTGCCAACCGGAAAAATTTTTCCCGAAATACTCAATAATTAACCGATAGTTATGCATCATATTTTTTATTTGAATTAAAAATGATTCTCAAAGCTACTCTTAAAAATTCATTATGAAATTCATTGATATTTTATCATGTTCAAAATATGTGTTCGAATAATCGAAAGAAACCTTCCAACCCAACTCTTGTTTCAGACTTTTATTATATCTGTTAACCAAACGAACAGCATTAATGGCACTAGCTATTCTGTTTAGGATTAATGCTCCTACAATAAACCGGGTACTGTTGCTTGCATTTTCACTTGCCTTCCACATATCGCGATATTCACGTCTTTCGCTTTGTGAATCCCATTTCCAATAATGAGTGGATTCATTATATACATCGGAAAATTTTCTATCCAATTCCATTATATGATTATATTCATACACATCCATGTAATTGCCAACATCAGCAAAATATTTATCATTTTTACCGGAAAGATTAACACCACCATTGGCTACGGCAAATGCACGGTAATTATCTTCTTGATTATTTGCATATGCGTTTACGCCTATTAATCCGCCCCATAAAACGGCATCGGCAATAGTAAAATATTTTCCCGAAGAATAATTTTCCGCATACAGTTCACCCATGCCCGGTAACAATGCCGAAAGAATAATTGCAATACCGTTGTTTTTTTTACGCTCTTTATATTGCCGTAAAATTTCCTGTTCATTATCAACTTTAATATTTGATTGAAGTTGATATCGTAATTGTTCCAAACTTACTTTGGCACTGTTTTGCGCAAAAGAAGTTATATACACAAAGAATATTAAACCAGCTAATTTTTTCATTTTTCCTCGTCAAAATTTTAATGAAAATCAAATACTTAAGAAAGACAAATCCCTTCTTCTATTCCGTTTATTTTAACTTTTGTTAATTTATTTATTAAACTTTCATTATACAAACTTTTTACACGTACATAATTGCTTGACCATCCCTGCATAAATCCGTTATGGTTTTCTTCTTCGAACAGTACGGTTAATTCTTTACCAATCATTTTGCGGTAAAATTCAATGCGTTTTCTTTCACTTAAAATTCTTAAAAGATTATTTCTTCTCTTCCGTTCTGCAACGGGAACGCTCCCTTCCATTTCAATTGCCTTGGTCCCGGGTCTTTCAGAATAAGTAAAAACATGTAAATATGAAATCGGCAATTCATTTAACAGATTATATGTAGTGTTAAAATCTTCTTCCGTTTCCCCGGGAAATCCGACAATAACATCAATACCGATTCCCACGTTTTTAATTTTCTTGTTAAGCTTTAAAATCAACTCTCTAAAAAACTCGGCACTATACCTACGCTGCATAAGCATTAAAAGCCGTGAACTTCCGCTCTGTAAAGGAATATGAAAATGATTAGCCAATTTTTCGTTTGTAGAGGTTAAATCTATTATTTCATCGGTCAATAAATTCGGCTCAATGGAACTTATTCTTAAACGATAATCACCTTCTGTTTTTAACATTTCAAGTAGAAGTTCGTAAAAATTTTTACCGATACGTTTTCCGTAATCCCCCACATTTACGCCGGTAAGAATAATTTCTTTGTAATTATTATCAAGCAGTTTTTTGAATTCTCTAACAACTTTGTAAGGTTCCGTACTTCTACTTTTTCCGCGTGCTTTAGGGATTGTACAGAATGTACATTTGTAATCACATCCGTCTTGAATTTTAAAAAAAGCTCGCGTTCTGCCGAGTGCATCCGTTGAATATGCAAAATTAAATTTCTCAAGTCTTTCGGTGGGCATTACTTGAATGCAAGAAGGATTATTTTTATTAAACTCACCTATTATCTCAAAAAGGCTGAACTTTTCTTCGTTCCCTAAAATTGCATCCACACCTTCAATTTTTTTTATTTCTTCGGGACGTAACTGTGCGTAGCAACCGGTTACAATAATATACGCATCGGGATTTATTCTTAAAGCACGCCTTACAATTTGCCTGCACTCACGTTCGGCATTTTCCGTTACAGTACAAGTATTTATCACATAAACATCAGCGCTCCCTTTGAAATCAACTATTTCAAAACCTCTTTCGGCAAACAGGTTTCCGATTGTAGAGGTTTCTGCAAAATTTAATTTACAGCCTAATGTATGAAATGCAACTTTATTAGACGACACTATAAAACTTCCTAAATTTAGATTTAAGCAACAGCAAAAAAAAGGGGCTGTTCATATGCTAAAATAATCATTTAAGCAAATAGAAACAGCCCCAAAATAAATCACATTTTGTTATTTATTTTCATCCTCCGATTCGGAAGTTTCTTCCTCAGCCGGTTTTTCTTCGGTTTCGGTTTCTTCTTTTTTCTCTTCCTCTTCAGATGCTTCTTCTTTTACTTTTTCTTCGGAAGTTTCGTTAACATCGGCATCTTCGGTTTTTACAGTCTCTTCAGAAGTTCCATCCTCAGATTCTACATTGCCTTCAACTTTTTCTTCCGCAGGTTTCGGTTCATCTTCCTTTTTGAGTTGTTCATCAAACACCTTAAAATCGGCTGCATTAAATTTACCGCCTTCAGCATTTTGAATTGCTTCTACAGTAACTTTTTCCAATTTATGGTCTTTAATGTATTGCTCAATTTCTTCCACGGATTTATCTTTAATAGCAGCAATAGCGGAAAGCACAATTTTCTTGCTTTCTTTATCGAATTCTATAACCATTAAATCCAATTCCGTTCCTATTGGAAAACAATAGGCAAAGTTTTTGATCTTTGCAGTTGATAACAATGTACCGGGAACAAATCCGTCAACACCGTGATCCAATTCGGCAATAATGCCTTTCTCAATAATTCTAACAACTTTACCTTTAATAATTTTTCCTACAGGGTATTCTCTTTCAAAAATATCCCAAGGGTTCTCTTCAATTTGTTTATGACCAAGAGAAATTTTTCTTTGTTCGGTATCTATTGAAAG
>CAZTYP010000106.1:0-124951 GCA_964617555.1 uncultured Melioribacteraceae bacterium
TCTCTTAAAGCGGGAAGAAAAGCAATTATTGGCAGCGGTGTATTGGTAATTATTCAATTTGCTCTTTTCCTTGTTGTGGGATTAGGACTGTATGCTTATTATGGAACTTATAATCTTGCCGAAATAGGAATTTCAAAATCGGACGAAATCTTTCCAATGTTTATTATTCATAAATTACCGGTCGGTGTATCGGGAATAATTATTGCAGGACTTTTTGCTGCTGCGCTTTCAACACTTGCCGGCTCCATTAGTGCCCTTTCTTCGTCAACCATGCTGGATTTGTATAAACCGTTTACCGGAATTAATGATGAAAAAAAGGAACTTAAAGTTTCCAGATATTTTACAATTATGTGGGCTGTGCTTTTAATTGGCTCCGCATTCTTTTTCATGTCATCTCCGCAAACGGTTGTTGAGCTTGCTCTTAGCATTGCTTCTTTTACCTACGGCGGGTTGCTGGGAACGTTTTTATTGGGGCTTGTTAATAAAAAAGCTACACAGGAAGACGCACTTGCAGGATTTACAGCCGGAATTTTTGTTATGATTACAGTTATTGCTCTACAGCTTGTTGCTTGGACGTGGTTTACTTTGGTAGGAGTAATTGTAACGCTTATTGTCGGTTCGCTTCTAACAAAATTATCGTATGCAAAATGATTGACAAAAACAGATTGAAGAATATTGAGCTGGTCGTTTCGGATTTAGACGGTACATTATTAAACAGTAATAACGAAATAGGCAAAAGAAGTCTGGAGCTTATTAAAGCTTTGCATGCAAAAGGAGTTCGGTTTACCTTTGCTACAGGCAGACTTTTTAGTGCGGCAGAAGATCATGCACGACAACTCGGTTTAAAAACCCCTTTAATTACCCTTGACGGGGCAATGATTAAATCTCTTGACGGTACTATAGTTTTCAACTCTTATCTTTCAAAAAGATACGTTGCAAAGGCAATTCGTTTGGCCGAGTTTAATCTTACCAATATTGCGCTTTGCCATGCCGATGCAATTTATTACAGCGAACAAAATCCTTTAGTGCCGGAAATAGTTGAAAAATTCGGGGCAAGGTTCATCGAAGTAGATTCTCTTGAAAAATATCAAACAGAAACGTTAGAAATAGTTATTGCCGGAGATTATAAACCGACAATGAAATTTTTAGAGAAAAAATTTTCTTTCCCTTATACGTTCGGCTTAAATCTTACTTACTATAAATCTTCAAGACGCGGAAATATTTATTTTCTTGAAATTAGAAAACACGGTTCCGGCAAAGGAGAGGGACTTGCAAAGCTATTAAAACATTTAAAAATTAATATTAATAACGTTGCCGTAATGGGCGATTGGTATAACGACAGAACTCTTTTCAATACTGATGCCTATAAAGTTGCCGTAGCTAATGCGGTAGATGAAATAAGATTTAAATCCAATTTTATTACTTCCGGAGATAACAATAATGACGGTATAGCGGAATTTTTGGAATTATTGTTAAAAACTAAAGAATAGGGGTTTTTATGGATATAAACTTTATGAATAAAAGCAAAAGAATAAAAATTCTTTTGCTGATTATCACAACAACTCTTATTGTTTTAATGTTTCCCAAAGGAGAATCTCTCGATTCGGAAGTTGCGGTTAACTCCATTTGGATTAAAGACGATTTAATTGCATCCCAAACATTCGAAGTGTTAAAAGATCCCGTTGTATATCAAAAAGAAAAAGAGCAGGCGGCGGCAAGAGTTTATCCGGTTTTTATTAAAAACAACGATGTTGAAAAAGAGGTGTTAAGAAGACTTGAAGAGAGCAAAAATAATTTTTCGGAATATGTAAACTTAAAATCCAAATATCCCGATTCTGCAATTACACAAAAATTCAATTATTTGTCAAAAAAAACGATTAATACTTTTACTAAAATTTATAATAATTACTATGGAAACGATGCGTCGTTTAATAGGGTTTATTCTATTATAATATCGGAAATAAAAAAAATATATAGACGGGGATATATCAATATCGGTTATAAAAATATTCCCGGAGATACTATTGCCATACGCGACGGAAAATTTGAAGTTGCAAAATTAAAAGAGAGTTTTTATGATTCCAATATTTTAAAAACATATTTAAACCAACATTTATCCGGCAGCTTTAAAGGGAATGCGGAAATAAAAGAAGCGGTTTTGGAATATCTTTTTTCAATTCTTAAACCGAATATAATATATAGCATTGCCGCAACCGAAGAAGCACGAAAAATTGCTGCCGAAAAGGTTCCTAAAATTCTCGGAATTATAAATGAAAATGAACGAATAGTTGCCAAACACGATAGAATTACGCCGGAAATAAAAGCCAAAATAGATTCTTACAGAATAGCTAAAGGGGCCACTTTAACAACGTTGGATAAGGTTTTACAATATCTCGGAAAATTTTTACATATTCTTTTATTAATTCTTCCACTTATAATATATATATACCTTTTTCGTAAAAAGATATATGATGATAATTTAAAACTGTTATTGTTGGCAACAATAATTTTGTTTGTAAGTTCAAGCGCTTTTATTATCGGACAAATAGAAATAGAAAGATCGCTGGAGCTTTTAATTTTGGTTCCGGTGGCATCAATGTTAATAACAATTGTTTTTGATTCCCGAATCGGGTTTTATTCGACTGTGATTGTTGCTTTAATTGTTGCGGGAATACGAGGTAACGATTATGTGCTTGCCGCTACTAACATTGTTGCGGGGGGCTTGGCCGCCTATACTGTGCGAGATATTAAAAACAGAAATCAAATTTTCCGCTCTTTCCTTTATATTTTATTAGGATATGTTTTAAGCATTTTGGCCTTCGGGTTTGAGCGCTTGGATTCGTGGAATACATTGTTTGTTTCTACGGCTTATGCTGCTTCTAATGCTCTTGTATCGCCGGCGTTAACTTTCGGATTAATTATTTTCGTTGAAAAAATATTCGGTATTACAACGGAGTTAACACTTTTTGAGCTTACCGACTTTAATTCGCCACTGTTAAAAAGTTTAGCCAATAATGCTCCGGGTACATTTGCTCATTCCATGACAATCGGGTCAATGGTTGAAAATGCCGCAATGGCAATAGGGGCAAGTCCTATTTTGGCAAGAGTCGGAGCATATTATCACGATATAGGTAAAACGATTAACCCCGAAGGATTTATAGAAAATCAATTGGACAATGTTAATGTTCACGATTCGCTTACTCCTGCCGAGAGTGTTAAAATAATTCGCGAACATGTAATAAAAGGAATAGAGTTGGCAAAAGAGCACAAATTGCCTCAGGAAATAATTGATTTTATTCCCATGCATCACGGCACAATGATAATAAACTTTTTTTACGAAAAAGCAAAAGAACTCTACGGCGAAGAGAATGTTAATCCTAACGATTATCGTTATCCCGGGCCCAAGCCGAACACACGGGAAACGGCACTATTAATGCTTGCCGACGCTGCGGAATCAGCCGTGCGTGCTATGATTGATCCAACTCCGGAAAAGATTGAAAACATAATTAATAATCTTATTAAAATGAGAATTGAAGACGGGCAATTGGACAAATCGCCCTTAACGTTTAACGATATTCATATTATAAAAGAGACCTTTCTTAATATTCTTATCAGTCAACATCATAAACGGATACGTTACCCTCAACAAGAAGAAATGGAAAACAACAGTGACGAAAGCCCGGACGGAAATGATTCGGCTTAAAATTTTAAATTACCGCTACGATGAATGATAAATTGTTAAATCAATTTTTGCAAGAGTACCTTGCTTTTTTGAAGTTAGAAAAAAATCTTTCCGAGCAGTCGGTAAATTCATATGCTTCCGATATTTCCAAGTTCCTTAATTATTTAATTAATGAGAAAACAGAAGATTTAAATGAAGTAACGTCGTTAATTATTTCCAAGTTTTTTGAGACAATGAGAGATTTGGGAATTTCATCTTCAACAACCTCTCGTTATCTTTCGGCAATTAAAGGTTTTTTTAAATATTTATCTTCACAAGAATATATAGAAAAAGACCCTGCGGAAATTCTATCTGCACGAATTTCCGGCAGAAAACTCCCCGTGGTTCTTTCTTTTGAAGAGATTGAAAGAATATTGGAACAACCGGATACGTCGGTAAAACTGGGGCTAAGAGATAAAGCGATGTTGGAACTCTTTTATTCGTGTGGGCTTCGTGTATCTGAAGTTATTAATTTAAAACTGAGCGATTTATATTTTAGCGATGGTGTGATACGTGTACTTGGCAAAGGTTCCAAGCAGCGCATTGTTCCTATAGGTAGCAGTGCCGTTAGATGGATTACGGAGTATTTAACAAAGGTCCGTCCGGTGTTGGAGAAAAAAGCGAAAAGTGAAAATATAATTTTTTTAAATAACAGAGGAACAAAACTTTCACGCATGGGAGTTTGGAAAATAGTTGACCGTTATGTTAAAGAGGCAAAAATAGAAAAGGAATTTCATCCCCATACTTTTCGCCATAGCTTTGCAACGCATCTTTTGGAGGGGGGAGCGGATTTACGCGCAGTACAGGAAATGTTGGGTCATGCCGATATTTCCACAACCCAAATTTATACTCACATAGACAGAGAATTTGTTAAGCAAATGCACAAAGATTTTCACCCGAGGGGTTAAGTTGTTTTAGCAAGTAAAAATAAAATTTCTTCGGCGGCGCGTTTTCCCGCATTTCCGTCCAATGCCAAATACATAATTTTATTTGCTTCCTCTCGTTCCCGTCTTTTTTCTTTCGGATTATTAATGCTCCTTTCTATTGCTTCATTAATTTCATTAAAAGTATCAATTTGAATTGAAATTTTTGCAATCATTTCTCTAACGGCATTTATAGTGCGTTGCGATTCCGGAACTCTGAAAGTAATTATCGGTTTATCCAAAGCGCACGCTTCACCTATTAATGAATTATAATCACCAATAAATACGTCGGCGAGCATTATGTATGGGGTAACATCGTATTCGTTTAAAAAATGCGTGTTCGGAATTTTTTTCAATTTTTCCAATTTGCTTTTTTTTGTCCAAGTATGAACAGTTATTAATACGTTATATTTTTCGGTTAATTCTCCAACTCTTTCTATCCATCTGTCTAAAGCGGAAAGGCCGTCAACATCCCATGTTGACGTGAAAATAACAGTCTTTTTATTATTATCTATGGTTAATTTTTTTTTGATTTTTTCAAGAAATCTTTCGTTGTAAGTTCCGTTAAAAGCATTATCCAACTTCGGGTATCCAATTGCTTTCGTTGTAGTAATACCAAGAGTTTTTGCCGTTTTAACTTGTTCCGGACTGCTTACGAAATATCTGTTAAACATATTGTAATTTTCAGGAGCCGTCCATTTTTTAAATTGGTAAAGCCCGTGGTCAAACCCGATTTTTATTATTTGGTTAACCGAAAATTTATAAGGGGAATGCCTTGCCATAATAACGGCTTTGGGAAAAACAGGCATTCGTAAATAAGCAATTCCTTTGCTTTTAAGATATTTTCTGGTCTTGTTGTTTTTGGCTATAATTTCAACATCGGGTAAATGTTTTTTTATAGGTAAAAACATTTCGTAATCCAGAGGGTCGGCACAATAAAAAACTAATTCTTTTTGTAAACCGAAAAGTTTTGTCAGATACCAACCAAGTTGATAAGGGTATTTATATAAGTAATAAGCCGGTGTCATTTTTTTCCGAATTTAATTAATGTTTTTTCCAAAACCGTTTCCGGTAAAATCTTTTTCATACAATTATGATGTTTTAACGGACAAACGTTACCGCCGTGACTACTGCATGGACGGCAATCCATCTGAATTTCAAAGACAAAATCATTTTTTCTAAAAGGGAAATAACCGATTGATTGTACGGTTGGTCCGAAAAAAGCAAACAGATCCGTTTGCATTGCATTTGCAATATGTAAAGCACCGCTGTCGTTACAAATCATTAAATCGCAGTTGGAAATTACTGCGGCGGATTCCAACAGCGAAAGTTTTCCCGCAAGATTTATTCCGTTATTATTCGGCATAATCTTGTTGCAAATTTCCGCCTCGTCTTTACTGCCGATTAATACAACTCCGAAATTATTTTCAGTCAGTTTTTCCGTTAATGTTTTATAATATTCCATAGGCCAGCGCTTGGTAAACCAAACGGAGCCGGGAGCAACGGCAATAATCTGTTCGGTATTTTGTCTTAGTTCTTTAATAATTTTTTCTGCATTTTCCGACATTTTTGTTGTAGGAAACATTTCCGTTTGATTTGAAAAACTTTTGTCTGTTAACAAAGAAAGTAACGATAAATTTTTTAATGTTTTATGAATCCCATCGGGATGAGGGACTTTATCGGTTAAATATTTTGCGGCACTCCACCGGTCAAAACCAATGCGGACAGGGATTGAAGCATATTTAAGCAACAATGCCGTGGTTACCGAACTGTGCGGTGTAATGGCAATATCATATCTGTTTTTGCGTAGTTGCAGTAAGGTTTTTATAAAAGAGACTAATTTGTTTTTTCGTTTGTCGAATAATATTATTCGGTTAATGTTCGGGTTGTTTTCCAGTACGTCTGCCGTTTGCGGAATTACCATTACATCAATTAGCGCCGAGGGATAAAGTTCTTTTACAGCCCGTATTAATGGAGTAACAATTATTACATCACCTATAAAGGCTGTTTGTGCTATTAAAATTCTTTCGGGATTTATTTCCTTTTTCAAAATTTATTTTCATTTTATTTATTTGCTACAAAGATAAAAAATCTTTTTGTTACGTTTTGTTAAATATACGGACTAAAAACTCTCTTCTCGGTTTCTATTAAATTACATTCTTCTTTTGTATTTTTAACATTATTATTAAATAAAAAAGTTTATGTCTAAAAAGATATTATTAATTCCCGATGCACCTAATTGGGCTTTACACAAAAACGCCAAAGATTTGGTAAAATACAACAAATCCAATCTTGAATTGGATATTGTAATATATGCCGATTTTATTAAAAACTGGGAAAAGTATTATAAAAAATACGACCTTTTGTACCCAATGTATAAAGGAATATTTTTTCAAATGCTCGATGAAAAAATTCCGACAAATAAAGTAATAACCGGAATAAGGTCTTATCATTATTGGGATAAAAAAAGAGCCGTACCTCCCGGGTATAATGTTAAGCCGCCTTACAAAATAGTTAGAAAATTAAAAAAAGCGTTGTTGGTAAATACCAACTGTAAAAAATTATGGTATTTATTTTCTCGCCACCTTCCTGTAATTCATACAAAATACACTTGTGATATTAATATGTTCTATCCCGAAAAGAAACAAGCAAACAATAAACTTGTAATAGGATGGGCGGGCAGTTTAACAAATCATCCGGGTA
Source organism: uncultured Melioribacteraceae bacterium (assembly GCA_964617555.1). Classification (GTDB taxonomy): domain Bacteria; phylum Bacteroidota; class Ignavibacteria; order Ignavibacteriales; family Melioribacteraceae; genus 1-14-2-50-31-20. The sequence goes on from CAZTYP010000106.1 coordinate 7,348, forward strand.
AACGCGGATTTCACGAATTTATTAAACCGCTTGCGGAGGAATTTCCGGAGATTGAATTAAAATTACAAATTAGTGAAAAAAATCAAATTACTGACGATAATAAAATGCGAGAGTTTTACAATTCGCTTGATTTATATTTTGCCGCATCACGAACGGAAACGGGTCCCAGAACAGTACTTGAAGCCGCCGCATGCGGTATTCCCTCCTTGTCAACGGATGTGGGGCTTGTTCCCGAATTAATTGAAAACGGAACGGACGGATTTATAGTGGAACGAAATTACCGGGCAATGCGAAATAAATTAAAATGGATAATTAAGAACCGTGAAATACTTCCTTTGTTCGGAAACCGAATTAGAAAAAAAATGGAAAACGAATTCAATTGGGAAAATATAATTATTCAATGGACGGATTTTTTCAAATTTGCCCTCGAATTACAACAACTTAAAAAAGAAGGATATATTAAATAATGCGGATTGCACTTATAAAAGATGTCACAAAATTTTGGAGTATTTATAAACCGGAACTTGAAAAATACGGAGCCGAAGTTGTTTTGCTGGATATATATAAACAAGAAGATTATAATAAACTTTTTGAAGAAAATTGGGACGGTTTAATATGGCGTGCTAAGCATGACCCGTATATCAGAGACCTTGCAAAAAGAATAATCTATTTTTTTAACAGGGAATTGAAAATTAAAACTTTTCCAGACTGGGAATCCTATTGGTACTATGACGATAAAGTGGCTCAAACAATGATATTTAAAAAATTCGGAATCCCTACACCTAAAAACAATGTTTTTTTTAATAAAGAAGAAGCTTTTACCTTTGCCGAAAAAACAGAATATCCTATCGTTTCCAAAGCCTCTTCAGGTGCGGGGAGTGCAAATGTCAGATTAATAAAAAATCGGAGACAAGCTAAAACCTTAATAAAAAAAGCATTCGGGAAAGGAATAAAAACATTTTTTGCAGAAGATTTGCAACGCAAATATGTTTACTTTCAAGAGTTTTTAAAATACAATTCAATTGATTATAGAGTTGTTTGTTATAAAAATGAGAGAGTTGCCGGCTATGCCAGAATTGCCAATAAAGACGGATTTGCAAGCGGTAGCGGTATTTATAATCTTGAAGAACCTCCGGCAGATTTAATAGAGTTTGTTTATAACACACACGTTAAGCTCGGTAACAAATTGGTAATGGCTTACGATGTTATGAAAAACAATAACAATAAATGGGTTATAACGGAAATGAGTGTTGTTTACGCCGATTTGGAAACATGGAGCGGAGATAGTCCGACACCGACATACACAATAAATAATAATACATTTACTTTAATAGAAAAAAAAGAGAATGACCATAAGTATTTTATGAATTTACTTACGAGAGAGTGGGAAATTATATGATTAAAACCTCCTTAATCATAACCGTGTATAACCGGAGTGCTTCTTTGCGGAAAGCTTTGATATCATTGAAAAATCAATCGGTTTTGCCTGACGAACTGATTATTGCCGATGACGGTTCTGCCGAAAATATTGTAAGCAATATTTCCGATATTTTACCGGAATTTAATTTCCCCGTAAAATATGTTAGGCAAAAAAACAAAGGCTTTCGTTTAGCTCGTAACCGAAATAACGGGGTAAGGAATGCCGAAGGAGATTTTTTTATTTTTTTGGATCAAGATTTGGTTTTTACTCCGAACTTATTGGCGACATTTATTAATAACGGTAAGGCAAAAAGATTTATTACCGGAATGCCCGTTTGGCTTGATGAAAAAAGAAGTATTCAAGTTACGGAAGAAAGAATAAAGAATAATACTTTTCTTGAATTAATAGATAAAAAAGATAAAAGTAAAGCTATAAAACAATTCAAAAAAGACAGAAGATATTACTATCTTCACAAATTATATTTAACAAATCAACCGCGATTACGCGGCGGTATGTGCGGAATAAACAGAAGTGAATTTGAAAAGATAAACGGCTACGACGAAAATTTTATAGGTTGGGGTGCGGAAGATGACGATCTCGGAAGAAGATTATATAAAATAGGTGCGGAAGGATTTAATCCTTTCGAAAACGAATTTGCAATTCATCTTTATCATAAACCCGCCGTAATAAAGGGAGCCGGAGTAAAAGAACAAACAAACTACGGTTATTATCAAAAAAAGAAACATGAAATAAAGAAAGGAAATTATAAAGCCGAGTTCGGATTGAATAATCTCAGAGATAACGATAAAATTATTGTAGAAAAATTAAAATAATTATGATAGAAGTTCAAAAAAAAAGAAATACAAATAACGAGGAGTTAAAATTTTCCATTATAATTCCTTCATGGAATAATTTGGAATTTTTAAAATTATGTATTGAAAGCATTAAAAAAAACTCTTGTTTTAAACATCAAATTATAGTGCATGTAAACGAAGGAAATGACGGAACCCTTGCCTGGCTTGATGAACAAGCGGATATAGATTACACACACAGCAAAAAAAACATAGGTATTTGTTATGCCTTGAACATAGCTCGGCAATTGCTCAAAACCGATTATCTCCTTTATATGAATGACGATATGTATGTTTTGCCGGAGTGGGATAAATTTTTAAATGATGAAATTGAAGCAATAGGAAATAAAAATTTTTTTCTTTCCTCTACAATGATTGAACCGCAAACAACAAATCCGGCTGCAATCGAATTCGATTGCGGGAAAACACTTGAGAGTTTTGACGAAAAAAAATTGCTTGAAAATTTTAATAATTTTCAAAAAGAAGATTGGAACGGAGCAACATGGCCGCCGAATATTGTTCATAAAGATATTTGGGATTTGGTTGGCGGCTATAGTATTGAGTTTACACCGGGCATGTATTCCGATCCGGATTTTTCCATGAAACTTTGGCAAGCGGGAATCAGATATTTTAAAGGTGTCGGCAAAAGCAGAGTTTATCATTTTGCCGCAAAAACTACAAAGCGAATCTCTAAAACAACAAGTGGCGGTTATTATAAATTTATTGATAAATGGGGAATTACCTCAAAAACATTTACCGACAAATTTTTGAAACGTGGGAAACCGTTTACCGGTAAATTGTTCGAGCCGGAAATTGATTTTTTTGACAAACTAAATGTGAAATTAAAAAAGATTTTAAGATAATATTCGATGAGTTTATGGAAAACAAAAATAAAATATCGGCGGTAATAATAACAAAAAACGAAGAAGAGAATATTGAAAGATGTTTAAAATCCCTTACCTGGGTTGATGAAATAGTTGTTGTCGATTCCGGTTCAACCGATAAAACAGTTGAAATTTGCAAACAATACGAATGCAAAATTATTGAAACGGAATGGTTCGGGTACGGAAAAAACAAACAGCTTGCCGTGAATTCTGCTTCCAATAATTGGGTGCTTTCAATTGATGCTGACGAAGAAGTTGCACAAGAATCCGTTCCTTTAATAAAAAACGTTGTTTCGGATAACCCTTCAATCGGTTATAAAGTTCAAATAAAATCGTATTATCTCGGTAAACTTATAAGATACTCCGGCTGGGGGAATGAGTTCAAACTTCGTATTTTTAATAAGCAATATGGCAATTATGATGATGCCGAAGTTCACGAAACGGTTATTTTAAAGGGCGAAAAAATTAAATCGAAAATTGTATTTTATCATCATACATATCCGACCGTGGAAAAACAGCTTGAAAAAATTAATCGTTACAGCACATTGCAAGCAAAGCAACTATACGATAAAAGAAGAAAATATTCTTTACCTCTTATTGCCTTTTTTACCCTAAATAAATTTTTTGCAACATATTTTTTTCGTCTCGGTTTTCTTGACGGTAAAGAGGGGTTTATTCTCGCATATTTTTCGTCGGTAGGCGTTTTTTCCAAGTATGTTAAACTCTGGAAACTCAATAAAAAATAAATTCATTTTAACCGAACTTCTCTTATTTTTAAACTTCAATTTATTTAAGTTGTTTTATGAATATTTTCTTAAGAATATTAGCTTTTGTTAAGCCTTTTTGGAAGCATCTTTCTGCCGCTATTGTTAGTATCGTTCTTTTTTCGTTGATGAACGGGCTTTCTATATACTTAACCATTCCTTTGCTTGACACTCTTTTTAATCAAAAAAATGAAGAGATAATAAAAAAAGCATCGCGAACACCCGGAGCATCTATCTTGCCGGGTTGGCTTACCGATGCGGCAAATTCGATAAAGGAGTCCTTTCAGCAATATGTACTTTCGGGAAGCGTTGAAGAGGTACTTTTAAAAATAAGTATATTGATAGTTCTTGCGTTTATTTTGAAAAATATTTTCAGTTATATTGCCAGTTACTTTATTGCATATGTTGAACAGGGAATAATCAGAGATATACGGAATGATTTATACAGCCATATTTTAAAACTTCCTCTTACTTTTTTTAAAAACGAAAAATCGGGAGATTTAATTTCTCGTTTCACAAACGATGTTAACATTATTCAACAAAGTGTTACTGCCGTTTTTTTGAATGTATTCCGTGAACCCCTTACGGTTATTGTCTTTTTCGTAATTGCCTTTTCAATAAGTTGGAAACTTACACTTTTTGCCTTGTTGATAGTCCCTCTTTCTTCGGGGATAATTGCAATTATCGGTGCGCTTTTACGAAAGCAAAGTTACATTCTTCAACAAAAACTGGGCACAATAGTAAACGTTTTGCACGAAACAATTTCGGGAATTAAAATAGTAAAAGCTTTCGGTAAGGAAGATTATGAAAACAGCCGATTTAGAAAAGAGACGGAAAAATATTTTAGAATTATCCTTAAAAAAGTTCGTATTCGTAATATCTCTTCTCCTTCAACGGAAATAATAGCGGTGGTTTTAGGGGCTGCAATTATCTTTTTCGGCGGCAAACTTGTTTTAATTAACCACGAAATTAAAGCCAGTGAATTTATGGGCTTTCTTTTTGCAATATTTCAAATGATGCCTCCGTTAAAGTCGATGAGCCAGTTGAATAACAAAATTCAAGAATCTATTGGAGCGGGAATGAGAATTTTTGAAGTGTTAGATACGGAAACGAATATTAAAAACATTGAAAATCCTATTCCCGTAAGTTCGTTTAACAGCAATATTAAATTTGAAAACGTAACGTTCTCTTATCCCGATTCTCCGGAAATAATTTTAAATAAAATTAATTTTACCGCCAACAAAGGAGAAATAATAGCTTTTGTAGGCAGCTCCGGTGCCGGAAAATCTACACTTGTGGATTTAATTCCGAGATTTTACGACCCTACAAACGGAGCAGTGTTAATAGACGGAAAAGATTTACGCAAAGTTAAGCTTGAAGATTTGCGCAAGTTGATGGGAATTGTTACACAGGAAACAATTCTTTTTAACGAAACGGTTTATAAAAATATTGCTTACGGAGTTGAGAATGTTCCGAAAGAAAAAGTAATTGAAGTTGCAAAAATGGCTAACGCTCATGATTTTATTATGGAATTGCCGAACGGATACGAAACAATAATCGGCGAACGAGGAACAAAAATTTCCGGCGGACAAAGGCAACGCCTTTCCATAGCAAGGGCGTTGTTCAAAAATCCACCTGTAATGATTTTTGACGAAGCAACCTCTGCGCTGGACAATGAATCGGAAGCCTTGGTTCAAGAAGCAATAGAAAAATTAATGAAAAACCGTACAACCTTTGTTGTTGCTCATAGGCTAAGTACTATTCGAAATGCCGATAAAATAATTGTGATGGAAAAAGGGAAAATAGTTCAACAAGGGAAACATGAAGAATTGTTACGAGACGAAGACGGCATATATAAAAAATTATATGAGTTACAATTTAGAAATAACGAGGAAGCGGAAAAATGAAAATTGGAATTATTCCGAATACATCAAAAAAAAATATTATTGCCGTTGTAGAACTATTAATAAAAAAATTGAACGGACGAAATTTCACTCCTTTTTTTAGCAAAAGTTTTTATGAACTTGTAAAAGAAAATTCTCTTTTTAATAAATTCGAGTTTTTTGAGGGAAAGGACCTTTTTGCCAATACGGATTTAATTGTTTCCATTGGCGGAGACGGTACAATGCTGACTTCCGGTTTTGAAGGAAGAGAATTTTCCACGCCGATGCTCGGAATTAATTTCGGGAAATTGGGGTTTTTGGCAGAATACGAAATCAACAATCTTGATAAGTTAATTGACGAATTGGAAAAGGGGGAATACACAATTGAAGAACGTCTTACTCTTTGCGGTAAATGTATTGACGAATGCAATAATACTCTTTTTGCAGTTAACGATATTGTAATTGATAAAGGGCATTGGCCTAAAATGATTGAAATAGAATTGAAGATTGACGATAAATATGTTTCTACATTTTCTGCGGACGGAATAATAGTGGCAACTCCAACGGGAACAACCGGATATTCGCTTTCTGTCGGCGGGCCTATTGTAAATCCGGCGGCAAAAGCAATTACGCTGAGTCCTATTTCTCCGCATACACTTACAATGCGTCCCCTGGTTATAGGCAACGAACAAACAATTTCGGTTTTAATAAAATCCGAACACGAAAAAATTCATGTTAGTTGCGACGGGCAACGAACATACCATTATTATTCCCCGAAAGAATTTTTAATTTATACAAGTAAGAACCCATTGAGATTGCTTCATACAAAATCGACAAGCTATTTTGATATTTTGCGAAAAAAACTTTATTGGGGAATTGATGTAAGAAAAAACGGATATGAAGGATAAGAAATGAAAAAATTTATTATTGTTTTATTGTTGTTTGTGTTAACTGTTACCGCACAAGAAAAAAACAGAATGGTAACCGATAAGAAAACCGGAAAACCAATGTTATTGGGGCTTTGTGACAGAAATGCTTTTGCCGACACTAATTTTTCTTGGTGGTTTAACTCCGGCTATAAATTTTATCATCCCAGAAAAGATATAATGGATTCATTGAAATCAGAAGGGAATAACTTTTCGGTTAAAATAATAATGGGTACATGGTGCAGCGATAGTAGACGCGAGGTCCCGCGATTTTATAAGATTCTTGACAGTATTGGCTATAAAGATAGCAGTTTAACATTAATAAACGTTAACAGAGAAAAAAACAGCGGAACAAATACTCTCGATAAATTGAACATAACATTAATCCCGACTTTTATTATCTATAAAAACGGAGCGGAGATAGGAAGAATTGTTGAAACTCCGAGTACAAATCTTGAAAATGATTTGTTAAACATTTTAAATGAAAAAAAATAAAATAAATTTAACGGAACTTATTTTTTCCCAATAAAAATGAAACAATTAAAAAAAACGACATTGTTAATATTGTTTGTGGTATCAACGCTTTCTGCACAGGGGTTACAGCTTGGAGAAGCACGCGGATTGTTTCTTTCCGTTGGTGTAGGTCCTAAAATTCCAATCGGAGATTTTTCCGTTACTAATAATATCGGTATCGGATTCGATTTTACGGCATCGTATACCGATAACCAAGTTATTCCGGTCTTTCTTTATACAAAACTGGCATATCAAGTTTTTCCGGGAGCGACACGTATGTATAAAACGTCGGATTATGCTTCGTTTACAACAAGTGAATTTTTAATTGCTCCAGGTGCCAAATTTTATTTTCCGCCTGTTATTACAGACCAAATATTAATAATGCCGATTGTGGAAGCGGGAGCAAACATCGGGTTTTTCTTTAATACGCACGTATTCAAAAACTCAACCGGAAAAAGTAATATAGATGAAACATTAACCAAGTTCGGTTTTCATATCGGAGGCGGGTTTTCAATGTTTTTTCTTGAAGGAATTATTAACTACTATTTTTTCCCAAAGAATCAAGTTATTTCTTTCGATTTGAAAATTCAGGTTCCTATATTTGCAAAAATATAGAGGTGGTTATGGTTTACAATAATATCTTATTCCAAGATACAAACGGTATTGCAAAGGTTATTATTAATCGTCCGGAAAAATTAAATGCTTTGAATAAAGAAACTCTCAATGAATTAAACAGCCTTTTTGATTATCTGGAAAACGCCGAATCAATTTATACTGTTATTGTTTCGGGAATCGGGGATAAAGCATTTGTTGCGGGGGCGGATATTATAGAACTTGCTCAACTTAATTCCGCAACAGGGGTTGAGTTTTCTAAATTCGGGCAAGCCGTATTTAACAAAATTGAAAATTTGAATAAACCGGTTATTGCCGCCGTTAACGGATTTGCGCTTGGAGGCGGTTGCGAGCTTGCTTTGGCGTGTCATATTAGAATTGCTTCCGAAAATGCCAAATTCGGGCAGCCCGAAGTTAATCTTGGAATAATACCCGGATACGGCGGAACACAACGTCTTGCTCGTTTAATAGGCAAAGGTTTGGCGATGGAATATATACTTACCGGTGATATGATAGACGCACAAGAGGCATACAGAATTGGGTTGATTAATAAAGTTTGTGAACAGAATAAATTAATTTCCGAGGCGGAAAAAATAGCTGAAAAAATTACATCAAAAGGGAAAAGGGCAATAGCCGCATCAATAAAGGCAATAAACGCTGCGGATAATTTTCCCTTTGATAGGGGCTTTGATTTGGAATCCTCCGAATTCGGGAAGCTTTGTGATACGGAAGACTTTAAAGAAGGAACTTCCGCTTTTTTAGAAAAACGAAAACCTAACTTCAAGGGTTGAATTTTTAATGGGTATAAAAAAAAATCTGATATATTTTTTGGTAGCATTTACTGTGGTATTATTAACGGCAAACATTATTATGGAATCTTCATATAATGTTGTTACGGAAAAGGAATTTCCTAAAATTTCCCAAAAAGAGATAGAAAATAAATTTATTAAGGTCCTGGATGGGTTCGGTATTGACAGTTCATGGATTAAGAGAACGTATGTCAACAAGCCGTTATCCGATTCGTTAAACTATGTTTGGAATGTCCTTTTACCGAAAGATGTTATAATAGCTTCCGTTATAAAAGAGTTGAACAAAACTTTAATAACAAAACACGTACAGTTGGAATCGGTGGAAAAAAAGAACTACGGCAACACGATTTTAAAAATATATTCCGATAATATTCTGAAACTTTATGCAAAGTTGAACTATTCAAAAAAAATTAAAAGAACCGGTTCCAGATATTCTTTTTTGGTAAAAACAAATTTTGAAGATGATGATATCCTTATGGAGATATTAAAAAACAACGGTTTTCCGTTTGCTTTTCTTGTTACTCCTTCCAAGGAAATAAAAGAGAGATTAAAAGAAATAAATAATTATGCAATACTTATTGATAATTCTATAATCAATACTGAATATTCATTAAGTGAAGATTACGGCAAACAACATTTAATTAACAATGTTTATTCAATTGTTTTGGATTTTGGTAAAGATAAACTATATCTGATCGATAGGTTTTCCGAAATATATAATTCCAAAATATTTAATATGCTTGAGGCGGAGTTTAAAAAACGCGGAATAAAATTGCACCCAATTCAAAAAATTTCCAAACTTAAGGGAGAAAACAAAAATCAGTTAATTTCTCTTTTCCGGTTTTATACGAAAAGTTTGAAGGGAAAAGAAGCAAAAACTTTTGTAATAGAATTTGATGATTTTATTACTCTTTTACCCGAAATAGAAAAACAAATACGACGCGGAGATAAAGTTGTAAAAGTGGAGTTAAACTAATCTATCTCCGTTTGATCAAGTTCAATAATTTTACCGTCTGTTTTTTTTCGTAACTCATTCAAAACAACATCGCCATTGCCAACAATAACGTATTGAAATTGCTCAGGGCGTATTTTCTCCTTTGCGGCAGCGATAATTTCTTCTCTTGAACATTTCTCTATTTTATTTATATACGTTTCATAATAATTATCCGAAAGATTATGTTTTTCCAAGGTATAAAGGGCGTGGGCTATTTGTGTGTATGTTTCAAATTGTGCGGGAAACCGTTTTATCATATAAGATTTTGCAAAAGAGATTTCATCATTTGTTATTTCGGCTTTTAATCCGTTTACTTCTTTTTCTATTTCAAGAATAGCATCTGCAGTATCTTTGCCGTTTACCGATGTTGCTATTTCGAAATGCCCGGCATCTTTACGATAAACAAAAGCGGAATGAATACCGTAAGTATAACCTTTGTTTTCTCGTAGGTTAAGATTTAATCTGCTTGAAAATTGCCCTCCGAGTATTGAATTGGCAATAAGTTTTGCAAAATAATCGGTTTTATTTCGTTGTTCGGCAATATGCCCTATTCTAATTTCGGATTGTGTTGCATCTTTTTTGTTTATGAAGAAAATGCCTTTTTCCTTTGGTGAAAGGTTAACATGTGTTTTCGGAATTGATAAACCGCCGCTTTTTTCCCGAAAGTATTTGTTAAGCATTTCCTTTAATTCGGAGAGTTCCAAATTTCCGACAACAATAAGCTGTGTGTTTTCCGGTAAGAAATAATAAGAATGAAATTCTTTTACATCATCGTTAATTATTTTTGAAATGTCTTTTGTAATACCACTAATCGGAGTTTCATAACCGGACCCGGAATAAAGTATTTTATCAAAAGCCGAAGATGCCAAATAAGAAGCATCGTCGTTGTTTTGACTTTTTTTTGCGATAAGTTTTTTCTTTTCCCGTTCAAAGTTTTCTTCCGTAAAAGCGGGAGAATTATAAATAAGCGAGAGAAGTTCGAGAGAACGTTCAAAGTTTTCTTTTAAAGAGAGAAGGTGAAAATGAATATTGTCCGGATCTGTTGAAACGGAAAAAACAGAACCGAGTGATTCAAATTCCGAATCCAATTCTAAAGAATTATAACCACCCGCACCTTCGTCTACAAGCAAGGTTGTTAAATGAGCCAACCCCTTTTTCCCTTTCGGGTCGAACTTGCTTCCTGCATTGACGGCAAGATGAATATTAACAATCGGTAAGTTCATTTTACGAAAAAAAAGAACGTTTAAACCGTTGGAAAGATAAAACCGATCAAATTTTTGCAGATGAAAATTAATTATCCCTTTTGTTTGCGGGGGTATTGCTCTATTTACTCTCATTTCTTGTCTCCTTGGGAACTATCTGCAAGTAAATATAATTTTTTGTTAAATGTTTTTTAATAATGTTTTCGGTTTTTTGCGGAGTTAATTTTTGGAAACGTTCCAAGTCGAAAACAAAGGAATTAGGTTCTCCGAGATTTACATTGTAGTTATTAATTTGGTTTGTAAGCATATTTAAATTTTGGAGCGAATAAACAAACGATGATTTTACGGTATTTAAGGAACGATTAAACTCTTTTTCCGTAATGCCGCTGTTGATTATTCCGTTGATGATATTAAAGATTTCTTCTTTTAATGTTTCCGGTTTAACTCCCGGTTTTGCGGTTGCAACAATTACGAATATTCCGGATAAATTTGCGGAATATTGAAAAGCCGATACATCCTGAGCAATTTGTTTTTCGAACACAAGCGATTTGAAAAGCCTTCCGTTTTTAGAGCCGGCTAATATATCGGCAATAATATCCAATGCAGCTTCCTCGTTATCGTATAGTTTAACGGTTTCCCATGTTAAATATATTTTCGGAAGTTGCACATTATCTTGGTGAATTATTTTTTTGTTTTTCTTTAATTTGCTTTGCGGAACAAATATCGGCGGAATTTTTTTGCCGGAAGGAATCTCTTCAAAATATTTTTTAACGGATTGTAATGCCGAATCATATTCAATATCGCCACCGATTACAAGAGAAGCATTATTGGGAGCATAATATGTTTTGAAAAAATTAATGACATCATTTAATTCAAATTTTTTTATATCTTCCAACCACCCTATTGTAGGCCAATGATAGGGGTGGTTTTCGGGGAAAAGATTTGAGAATATAATTTCCCACGCTAATCCGTACGGTTGGTTATCGTAACGCTGAAGCCGTTCGTTTATTACAACATCTTTTTGATTATCTAATTTTTCTTGTGTTAAAGCATCAAGTAAAAATCCCATTCTATCGGATTCAAGCCAAAGTGCCAATTCAAGAGAGTTTGAAGGAAGGGTTTCGTAATAATTTGTTCTGTCGAAACTTGTAGAACCATTTAAATTTCCTCCGGCTTCTTCAATGTATTTAAAATGCATTTCTTTGGGAACATGTTTAGAGCCTTGAAACATCATGTGTTCAAAAAGGTGAGCAAAACCGGTTTTGCCTTTGCTTTCGTTTGCCGAGCCGACTTTATACCAAATGTTTACGGAAACAATCGGCAGTAAGTTGTTTTTGTAAAGTATAACCTCAAGTCCGTTTTTTAAAATGTGTTTTTGATATTTGATATTTAAAATATTATTCATGGCTTTTCTTATTCTTTTCTGCAGAAAGTAATCATTTTAAAATATATTCTATTTTACATAATTGCCCGTCAATATCGGGGTTTGGCGGGATGTTGAAAATTTTACATAATAACGGGTAAACGTCAATATTACGTATTGTGCCGGTAAAGTAGTGTTTTTTAAAAGCAGGTCCGGACGCAACAAAAATACCATGCATATCTATATTAAAATTATCATATCCGTGATTTCCTTTGTTACCAAGGTTAATAAATTGTTTTAACTGCGCATTGTTTACAATAGACCAACCTAAATCTGCTACAAGCAAAATGGGTGCTATGTTTTTGTTTTTGCTAAAGTGAAAATATTCAGGCATTTCTTTGCGTTCATATACTTTAAAATGATTTTGATTTTTTCTTAGTATTGATAAGATTATTTCTTTGTTGGCTTCACGTGGGGTAATCATAGCAAGGGTTTTTGCTCCGCCTTGTTTATATTTTTGCCCTGCCAATATTTTTTCGATATTAATTATTCTTTCGGGAGATATTTCGGTCATTCCGTGGTCGGAAAGATAGATAATATTAACGCTGTCCTTCATTCCTATTCGAATTAAACCGTTGTTGATGTAGCCCGCTAAACTGTCGAGACGTTTAATCGATTGATTAATCTCGGGAGAGTTTGGCCCGAATTTGTGCCCGAAAAAATCCGTATCGTGAAAATATAGTGTAATAAAATGCGGACGTTTGGCGGAGGGGAGTTGTAACCAATTAATAACGGTGTCAATTCTGGCGATATACGAAACCGATTGATTATAATATTTAAAATATGTAGGACGACGATTAGCGTTGTCTAACTCCGAACCCGGCCAAAAAAAAGATGCGGTTATAATTCCGTTTTTTTCTGCTGTTTCCCAAAATGCTTCTCCCTTGTACCATTTAGGGTTCTGTACGGCGGCTCTATCCTTTAGTTGATAAACTTCTCGGGTATTTACATTCGTAAATTTATTAAAAATAATTCCATGATTTTCGGGGTACATTCCGGTAATAATCGAAAGATGATTGGGAAATGTTTTGCTTGGAAAAGCCGGTTGAAACGATTCCGCACGGACACCCTTATTAATTAATGTATCTAAGTTCGGGGTTATTCCTCTGTTAAGATAATCCCATCTGAAAGCATCAAAAGAAACAAGCAATACATACGGCTGTTGTTGTGCAAAAAGCAGAGTTGTAAATAATAAAAGAACAGATAAAGTTTTTCGTATCATCATTATTCTCGGTTAATACTGTAATTTTTTTTCTCAAAGATACAAAAGAAAAATATTTACGGAAGATAAATTTATTCGGCTTCGAATTGCTATCGTATTAACAGAAAAAAGCATCAATAAAATTTTATATAGTTAAAAATTAAGGGCAAAACTCATATTCCACCACCGCTCTCTGCCGTACCAAACCAAAGCTGTATTTGCTGAATGATCAAGTCCGTCCAGTGCATCAACAATATAATTTTTTCTGTTGAGTATATTGAATAAATGAAAATCGAATGTAATTTTTTTAATAAAAAAATTGCGGAGCGAATAATTAACTCCCAAATGCATATTTAACAAATATGCGTTTGGTAGCTTCCAACTGTTTATCTTTTGCTCTTCCGTATTTATGCGTGTTGTCGGATTAAATTGAGCATATTGATTTGCAATAAAATTGAATATGGGATTGAGATAGAACCTTATTTTTTTTATTCTTTTTTGATACAAAAAAGAAAAAGAGGCCGTTGTCATAGGGAAATCGGGAAGAAAAGTATCTTTTATATAGCTTGTAATATATTCGATTTGTGTGGGATTATCTTCGGGCGATTTTGCCGTAACGGCATTCCTTGTAAATTTATTTTCGGAAATTGATAACATACTCGTTAACAACAACTCTGATGTTATATTCAGTTTTGTTTCCATTTCCATGCCGTAGTGCTTTGAGTTTGCCCCGGAAATATTCAGAAAATAAAAACGTCCGCTTGCCCAATCTTGTTGTGTTTTGTTAAAGCTTTTATCTTTCCATTCGGTATAAAATGTATTTATATGAAGGTGAAGGGTGTTTGAATTAAGTCCGTATCCCAGTTCCAAACTGAGAATAGTTTCATTTTTTATATTTTTATACAAGCGGTTTCCGTAGTCAAAAACATTAAACGAGTAAGGTGGTTTCGATAAAACACCCGCATTAAAATAGATGTTGTTTAATTTGTCTAAATTCAGGTTAACACCGGATTTGAAGAAATAACCTAAAAAACTAATCCATCCCGTTTCGCGTTTTGGGTTGTTGTTTCTATAATTAAAAAAGTCGATTCTATTATATGCAGTACCCGCAAGAGAAATATCAAAATAGAAAGAAAAGGTTTTTTTGTTGTATTCGTATTGTGCGAAACCTCCGAAATGCTTGGAATAACTATCCGCATCAAAATCAATTTTATCTCCTAAAAAAAGAGGTTTGGAGTAAATATTGTTTTGCCCTGCAAACCCGATTGTATAATCTCCCCCCAATAAATTACCAACTTCTTGATGATTGTTAGCTTTGTAATATCTGTAATCGATGCCGATTGTATATGTTGAGTTGTTTGTTGAATATTTTAATGTTGAGAGAAAACCGAACCATTTGTGCATATGATTAAAAAAGCGAAGGGCGTTTTCGGTTTTATGGAGAGTGGTACTGTAGGCTGAATCGATGTTGGTTGAGTTATACCGATATTCTTTATCAAAATCTATTAACCCTTCCTCGGTTCTGTCGAATTTTTTCCACGGCGGTACGGTTCCGCCGCCATTTCCGTAAATGTAATAAAGAAGATTTGAAAAGATAAGATTATTGTTTATTTGCCAGTTATGATTTAAACTAATTGTGGGGTTGTGATATCTGTTGTCCCTAAGATTAATCGGAGTTCCTAATAATTTTCCCCAATCGGGATTATAACGTTTCCCTCTTTTTTCCCAAGTTACAATATTTTGCCGTGTCATTCGTTGCCCGTGTTTTTGTGGCGAACCGATTACACGTAATTGCAAAGAATTATTATTAAAAACTCCGCCCACGCCAATGTAGTATGTAAATTCATGTAAATATGTTTGATCTGCGTAACCGTCCCAATTTTTTTTACTTAAAAAAAGAGTAACGGAAAATTTATTCGGGATAATATGGGTGTTAAAAGCAAGAGAGAATTTACGGAAATTATCTGAGCCGAATTCCGAACGGAGTTTAATAAAATCTTTTAGAGATTGGACACCTACGGTTTGTACATTTATCAAACCACCAACGGAGGCCATAGAATATGGGTTGGCGGTAAGTCCGCGTTGTACTTGTATTTTATCTGTTACATCGCCGATTCCGGACCAGTTAGACCAATATATTTCTCCGTTTTCCGGATTGTTGATGGGAATGTTATTTATCATAACGGCAAAATGTGTATGGTCAAAACCACGCATGTTCATACGTAAATCTCCGGTTCCGCCACCCAGGGAGGAAATGTAAATACTCGGGGTTGATTGTAATAGATGCGGAATATCTTGAGCTCCGAGTTCTCGCAATATGTCCGTACGGTTCTTTTCTGAAAAAGCAACGGGGGTTTCTCGTAAATTGGCTTTTGTAGATTTAACAATGGTTTCGTTTAATAATATTTGATGAGGTAATAATTTAAAATTAATTGTAATATTATCATTAACTATAATGGTATCAATAATGGTTTTATATCCTATAAATGAACAAGTAATAATATATTTGCCTGGCGGAATGTTTAAATTATAATCACCTTTTTCGTTTGTAATGGCTCCGATTTTTAATTGAGAAATAAAAATATTGCAGTCGGATACAGGTTGAAGCGTTTCCGAATTAATTACTTTTCCGCTCAATAAAAACGATTGTGCAAGCAAATTTGAAGTGATGAGAAAGAAAAAAAATATTTTAGAAGACACGTAATCGTATCCTTTCCGATATAATCTTGTTGTTAAGATAAAATTTACGGTTTCAAAAATACCTATTCGATTTTTATTGCGAAATAAAAATTTTAATTATTTGTGATGGCTGTAGATTTTCTTGTATTTTTATATCAATGTGCTTAATTATTATTCAATGGTTTAAAATAAGAAGAATAGGAAACGATAAAATGAAAACAAGAACAAATTCCGAAAGAAAGAGTAATCTTAAAATTTCTGTTTTATTGTTTTTGTTAATAACAAATTCAGTTTTTATCCTTGCCGTCTCCAAAACAGAAAAACAAAAACCCAATATTATATTTATTATGAGCGACGATCACGCAAGTAAAGCAATAAGTGCTTATTACGGCTCCCTAATAAAAACCCCGCATATAGATAGAATAGCACAAGAAGGAATCCTTTTTAAGAGAAGTTATGTAACAAACTCTCTTTGTGCCCCAAGCAGAGCGGCAATGTTGACGGGTAAATATAGTTGTAAAAACGGATTGCGTGATAATCGTGATAGGTTCGATTCTTCTCAACAAACTTTTCCGAAATTATTAAGGAAAGCCGGATACCAAACTTTTATAGTAGGTAAGTGGCATCTGAAAACCACTCCGACCGGTTTTGACGATTGGAAAATTTTGTACGGGCAAGGAACTTATTATAATCCATTGTTTTTGGAAAACGGTGATACGGTAAAACATATTGGCTATACAACGGATATTATTACCGATTTTGCCATAGAGGAATTAGAAAACAGAAATAAGGAAAAACCGTTTGCACTATTAATACATCATAAAGCCCCGCATCGTAATTGGATGCCCGCCATAAAATATTTGGGTGCTTTCGATACAGTTGATATTTCACTGCCTGAAACGTTTTATGATAATTATAATACGCGTATTCCTGCGTCCGAAGCCGATATGCGGATTGATGATATGTATCTTTCCTTCGATTTAAAATTATTAAAAAACTATTATTTAAAAGAAACAGGTACCGGAGGAGAAGCAAAATTCGCGAAACACGTAGAAAAAACTTGGGAACATGTTCTTGCCCGTTTAACTACGCAGCAATATAAAACATATATTGATTACCTTTCGGTAATCAGCAAAAAGTTTAAAAAAATGAATTTAAAAGGGAGAAAATTAACGGAATGGAAATATAGAAGATTTATGCGTGATTATCTTTCGTCTATTCTTTCCGTTGACGAAAGTGTGGGGAAAATTTTAAAATATCTTGATGATAATAATTTAACACAAAATACAATTGTAGTTTATACTTCCGACCAGGGTTTTTATTTGGGCGAACACAGATGGTATGATAAACGCTGGATGTATGAAGAATCATTCAGCACCCCCTTGTTAATACGCTATCCCAAAGAGATAAAACCGAATACGGTTTCAAACGATTTTGTAATTAATATAGACTATAGCCCCACATTTTTAGATTATGCGGGGGTTTCAATTCCGAAAGATATACAAGGCAAATCGCTCCGGAAAATTTTACAAGGTAATACACCGGAAAATTGGAGGAACTCGGTTTATTACCATTATTACGAATATCCGCACGGGTGGCATAAGGTAAGACGGCATTACGGCGTGCGAACGGAAAGGTATAAATTAATTTATTTTTACGGAATAAATATTTGGGAATTGTATGATTTAAAATCCGATCCGCATGAATTAAATAATATTTATGAATCAATGAAAAACACGGAAACCGTTGCAAAATTAAAATTAGAATTAAACAGATTGAAAAAAAAATATAACGATTTTGACAAATAGATTTTTACCTTGTAAATACATTTATTAATTATCTTAAATATAAACGAATTATAAAATTGTTAATTGTAAATAAAATGTAATATTTTTTATTGACAAAGAAATAAAAATCTCTTAGTTTAATGTGAGTATATATTTACTTACTTCTGTTCCTTATAATGACTTTTACAAAAAAACAACAAAATATCATCGAACTTTCTATCGAGCTTATTTCGGAACTCGGGATACAGGGTTTTACTATAAAAAACCTGGCAAAAAAATTGGAAGTTACCGAAGGAGCAATTTACAGACACTTTGAAAGCAAGACGGAAATTTTATATAACATTCTCAAAGCATTTCAGCAAGAATGTAAAATAACATTACAAAATGCTTGTTCATCGGTGAATTGTGCTATGGATGATATTGCGTCAATATTTAAACATCATTTCAACTATTTTTCCGAAAGACCCGCTGTTGCCGCCGTCATTTTTTCGGAATCAATTTTTCAAAATAACAATTTACTTTCCAAAGAAGTTTTCAGCTTATTAAAAATGCATGAAGATGCTCTTTTGTGTATTATAGAACGCGGACAATCAACAGGTGAACTACGCAACGGTAATATTTCCAAAGAACAACTTGTAAGAATAATTATCGGTTCAATCCGTTATACGGTTACAAAATGGAGGCTGTCAAAATATTCGTTTGATATAAAAGAAGACGGAAAAATTCTTTTAAAGAATATTCAGGAGTTATTAAAAAACAAATGATTTATTACCAATTCTATTTAACAACTAATAAAAGGAAGGAAAGATGAAATCACTTAAACGATTTGATTATCTCTTTCTCTCAACAAAAGGATTAATTCTGGTTGCAATCTCAATGGTAGCCATGGTTACTGCCATTTGGGGAACTTTATCAGGCCCTATGGTTGAGTGGGGAGTAAGAGATATTACGGTCAAACTTCTTGGTATGGAACTTCATCACTGGCAGCGCGAAGGACGCGTAATTATGCTTTATCACACAATTGCAATGTCAGTAGTTGCAATAGAAGTTTATATGATAACTTCTATTGTTCCGATGAAAAAAGCACAACAATTAAGTATTAACAAGCTTGTTACTTTCGGATATTTGATGGCAATGATATTCGGATTGGGATTTGCATATTTTGGACACAACTTTGCATTACACGGCTTGTTCTTAGTAGGTCAAGCATTATTGTTCTTTGCGGGTTTGTCTTTAACCGCAGCATTATGGCCTTGGAACAAGGAATATTTTCTTGCCCCCGACAGCCCTTATGCACATACAAAATCCGGTTTGGATTTGGAGCGTTTAGCCTTTTTTACAATGGCTGTTATGACACTTCTTTCCGCAATATGGGGAGCTGTTACCGGCTCTTATTGGGGTAACGGTCATGAAACTTTTCTTGGCGAAGACCTTATCAGAATTCCTCACAAAACACATTTGGAACATGCAATTATCGGGCACTTGCACATTATGCTCTCGTTGGTTGCGGTTGCAATTACCTTAATTGTAGGTCGTTGGTTGGATTTCAAAGGTGCGCTTCATAAATGGGCAATGTATTTTATGATTGTCGGCTCAGTTGTATTAACAACCGGAGCATTGGCAATTGTTTGGTTGCCTTGGGCACATACAATTATTTATGTTGGTGCAGTTGGTGTTATGGGTGCCGCCTTAATTTATGTTATATTCTCTTGGCATAAACTGATAGTTGAAGGTGTTGCCGATATAGAGAATCCTACCTTTATGGATAAAATAAAAGCCTTGTTCAAAGATCCGTTAAAATTCGGACCAGGATGGCAAATGGTATTTATGAACTTTACCGTTAGTGGTGTCGGTATTTTTATGGCAATTAAACTCGAAAAAATATTCCGTGTATGGAATGCGCGCGAAGAACGAATTACTCTTGTCGGGCACTGGCATATTCTTGCTGCGTTAATTGCTACAATTATTGTTATGTACTATTGGGATATTTCAGGTGTTAAAGGAAAAATCAGAAAATGGTTAGGCTGGTTGTTAATAATCGGTTCGGATGTTGCTTTTGCATCGGCTACAATCTTTTCGATGAAAAGATTATTTGTTTCCGAATATAATCAAGGTCCTGTAGTTTCTACAACAATGTTGCTAATAGATTTCGGTTTGGGTGCAATATTAATTATGCTAGCTCTATTCCTTGGATGGAGATTATATGATCTATTCCAAAAAGACGGAGTATGGACAAAAGAAGCAACAAATCCTGAATTGGATGTTAATAGAATTTTCCCTAAAGAACCTGTCAAAGATGTTAACGTTGAAGGGGAGGTGGAAAAATGAAAAAGGCAATAAATTTTATTTTGATTTTATTATTTGTTTTGTTAACGGTTGCTTGTGGCGAACAAAACAAACCTATAACCCCCGTAAAATATATTGATACCGGTGTCGATTCCGAAGCTTGGGTTACCGTTCCTGCCGGAGAATTTCTTAAAACACAACATCGTCATAAAGTAATGATTGACAAACCGTACGAAATTATGGTTACCGATGTTACAAACGCCCAGTATGTTCGCTTTTTAAATGAAGCTCTTGCAAAGGGTGCAATTAAAGTTCAAGCGGATACAATTTGCGGGTATTATAAAGGCGATCCTTTCGACGGTTGGAAACACGAGTTTAAAGTTCCTGCAGGAGATAAATTGTATATGGATTTATCCGAACCTTGTGTTCATATTAAATTTGACGGCAAGACTTTTTCCGTTATTAAAGGATATGAAAATCATCCCGTTACTTGTGTAACATGGTTTGGTGCAAACGCATATGCAAAATTCTATGGCTGGCGTTTACCTTCCGAAAACGAATGGGAAAAAGCTGCCAGAGGTACCGACGGTCGCTCGCTTCCTTGGGGTGAAGAAATATCTTGTGAATATACAAATTACATTGCTTGCAAACATATGGTTGAAAAACTTTACGACGGCGTTGATGCGGTTACTACTCCCGTTGGATTTTTTAACGGTAAAACATATAACGGAGTGGAAACCAAAGATGCAAAATCTCCTTACGGCTTATACGATATGGCCGGAAATGTTTGGCAGTGGTGCGGAGATGATTATCCGAACATGCATTATCGTTGGTACAGAGGCGGAAGCAGAGATTCGTATGAAATAAATCTTTTCAGTTGGAGAAGAATGAGTACGGAACCTCAGGATTACAGTATGTATATCGGTTTCCGTTGTGCCCGTGATGTACAACCCAAAGAGGTTGAAAATGCAGAAACGGAAAATACTGAAGAAACAATCGATAAATAAATAATTAGCCCTTCGAGGATTTTTTATGCCTCGAAGGGAAAATAATAAAAAGAGCAATGGAAAAAAGATCGTTGATAAAAAGAAAATTTAAACTTTATTGGCCTTTAATAAAAAGTTTACAAACGGCATTATTACTGGTTACCGGAATTACCGGATATGTTAGCGCCCGTTGCCCCGTAACCGGTTGGGAAAGATTTGCAGGGTTAGTAATCAGTTTGTTTTTAACTGTAAGCGGAAGTACAATTCTTAATATGTGGTACGATAGAGATATTGATGCTAAAATGAATCGTACAAAACACCGCCCGCTTCCTTCCGGCGAACTTAATTCCAACGAAGTTTTATTGTTAGGATTAATTCTTTCGGGTGTCGGGATTGCAATTGCGTTAAGTATGTCTGTTTTATATGGTGTTGTGGTTTTTGCCGGCCTTTTTATTGATGTAGTGGTTTATACCATTTGGCTTAAACGTAAGACAGCTTGGTCTATTGTTTGGGGAGGAATTTCCGGTGGAATGCCGATTCTTGCAGGACGTGTACTTGGTACCGGAACAATTGATTGGATTGGTGTTTTGTTTGCGCTTGCAATTTTACTCTGGATTCCCACTCATATTTTGACTTTTAGCATAAAATATTTTGAAGATTACAAAGAAGCAGGTGTTCCTACTTTTCCGTCAACCTACGGTGTTCATAAAACAAGAATTATTATAGCCCTTTCGTCTTTAGGTGCCGCAGTAGCCATTGCAACTGTAGCCTACGGTTTAGGGCTGTCTTGGGGATACTTAAGATTGTTTGCCGTGTTAACGGTAGGTATTATAGGTCTTGCCGGCTTTAGCGTTTTTAAACCTTCCGAACGGGTTAATTTCGGTTTGTTTAAATATGCATCATTATATATGCTCGGCTCTATGATAATGGTGATAATCGGAGTAATGTAAGATGAAAATGTCCATACTTAATCGAATAATTTTTTTGCTTACGGGAAATGTTGCCGGATACAAAATTATTGGAGGTATGGATAATTATTCTAATACCACAACCACTTTATATACAATTTCATTCGGATTGTTGTTGCTGGCTTCTTTGTTGTTACTTTTAATGGGGTTTGAAATAATGGAAAACGATTATGTTGCCGTTGTTGTTTCCGTTATTCCTATTACCCTTTCTTTAGGCCTTGTTACTGATAAATTGGAGCATGCAACATTTTATACGGTTTTAATTACTGGTGCTTTTATTATTGCTGTAATTTTAAGATTTTTTTCGAGTGGCAGAATTTCCTCTCTTTCGCTCGGCGCCATCCATCTTCTTGCCGGAACGGTAATAGTAATATTGCCCGTTTTTCTTTTTTTATCCGGCAAAAGCAGTTCCCAAATATTATTAATTAGCTTGGGCGGAAGTTTAATAGGAGTTGGAGGAACGCTTCTTGGCTTTCTGAAAGCGGATAAATTAAAATTACAAAAAGAAAAAATATATGCTCTTTTTCCGGCACTTTTATTTTTTACAACAACGGCTTTTGTGTTGGGGTTGTACACTTAGTAACAATAAATAAAAATTTTATTTTAAATAGGAGATAAAGTTCTATTTATCATTAACGTAA
The DNA here is from genome assembly GCA_964617555.1 of uncultured Melioribacteraceae bacterium. Taxonomy (GTDB): domain Bacteria; phylum Bacteroidota; class Ignavibacteria; order Ignavibacteriales; family Melioribacteraceae; genus 1-14-2-50-31-20. The sequence goes on from CAZTYP010000106.1 coordinate 30,177, forward strand.
GTAAATACTCACTATATTCTATATATAATAAATATCAACTAATTTAAGGAGAACAAACATGTTCAACAAAACAACAAAAACACAACGTACCATTATGGGGATTACCGCTTTGGTTGCCGGTATCTTGATGATGTACGTTTTTCCTACCATGGGAATGAAAACACTAAAAATTGCATTGGTAGAGGTAATGGAAAGATTAATTCCATTTGACCCGGATTTTTATCCTGCAGTACCAATTCTTGGTGCTACTTATGCAATTTGGTTTGTATTGCTGTGGCTTGGCGGGGCTTTGGCAATAGTAATTGCAAAAAAAGTATATGAAGGTAAAGAATGGGCGCGCAGCACAATGCTTGGTCTTGCGGCTGTTCCCGCAGTTGCCGGTATGACAATGTGGATACCTTGGATGGTATTGGTTGTATCCGACTATTCCAAAGGTCCGGTTCCCGGTATTATCCCTCCTCCGGAATGGGCATCGCCGGCAGCACCGGTTTTACCCGTAATGATTTTCGGTCTATTATTCTATTACATTTTCTTGTTAATGGACGGTGATTCAATTAAAAACAAGATAATCAAAATTATTCCTTATACTTTCCTTGGTATTGTTGCCGGTATGGTATTTATGAACGGGCAACACGGGGTTCGTTATTTCATTTTTATTCCCGAACTCCTTACAAAAAATCCTCCATCGGATTTTAATCCTTTAGGAAACTTTTTTACAAATTTGGATTATTACAATGCATTGGCATTAACAACAATTTCTCAAGCACAACTTGATACTATCAGAGCAGGAGTTCCTGTTGATATAGTAACAAAATCGCACGAAGTGGTTTCGCAAGTTGTTAAATATGCCGAGCCAACATACGATCCGAACACATTAACCCTTCTTCTTGGCGGATTTATGAACTATGCATCTTCTTATTTAATGGTACTTGCCATACCTTTCTTGGCAATGAAAAAGAAATTCGGTTATTATACGGTATTAACAACAGCATTAGCAACAGCTTTAATCGGTTTTGACGGATATTTTGTAAGAAATTCTTTTGAATGGTTAGTTGGCGGTATTATGTCGTTGGTATTATTCATTATGTTCTTACTGCCTATTTTTAAACAGCTCTTTATTGATGAAGAAAAACCTGAAGAAGCATAATTAATAATTGAATTAAATTTATTCCGTCTTCTTAAAAAGAAGACGGAAATTTAAAAAGGAGAAGAAAATGAAAAAGTTATTACTTGCTTCATTGTTAGTTTTGTCTGCTTCATTACTTTTTGCCCAAAAGGCAGATCAAATGATTGGTGTTTCCGCTCTTCAATTTGCGCGTGGCGGTGCTATTATCGCTTCACCGGTTGATGCACCCAGTATGATTTATAATCCGGCAGCCATTGGTGCCTTGGGTTTCAATAAAGTCGGTTTTGATATGGGGCTTGGTGTTGTTAACCCTCCGCGTAAAATAACAAGCGCCATCGGTACTCCGAAAGAACAGACCACGGAAAGCGGTGCAAATTCATATCTCGGAATGGGTAATGGTGTTATTATTAAAGTAAGCGATAAACTGGTATTGGGTATGGCTGCAGGCGGTGTTTCAGGTTTGGGAACAGATTTTCCCTCTACAACTTTGCCCGATAATCCCAAAACACCTTTCCCGGAAAATGTTTCTATCGTAACAAAAAAAGGTTTGTTGAAAATTACTCCAACCCTTGCATATAAAATTTCCGATAATTTTATAATCGGTCTTTCTTTACAAATTGGTAATCAATCATTGGCTCTTAAATCTCCGGCATTCATATTGCCTCAATCGGAACGTTGGGGATTTGGCGGAAGCGTTGGTTTAATTTATAAAGCAACGCCCAAATTGCAATTCGGCCTTTCATATACTTCCAAACTTAATGTTGCCGAATATGAATTTAACGGAACAAGTTTACTACCTCCTGCCGGCGGCGAAGGTGTTTACACTATGGATATGGATAGCCCGCAACAAGTTGCCTTTGGTGTTTCGTTTGCTCCAAACGAACGTCTTCTTATAGAAGGAGATTTTAAATGGATTAATCAATCCGATGTAATGAATGAAATTGATTTGGTTTCTCCAACCGGTTATGTAATTCCTCTTAAATTCGGATGGGATGATCAAATGGTTTATGCTTTGGGAGCACAATTTAAAGTAAACAAATGTGTTAAACTTTTAAGCGGATGGTCTTACGGAGCAACACCAATTGTACCTGAAAACGTAAATAATAATCTTGGTTCAATTGCTGTGGTAGAGCACCATATCTCTCTTGGTATTCAAAAATCATGGAACGAGAATCTTTCTTCCACATTTTCTTATACTCGCGGATTACATAACGAAGTTCAATCTGCCACAGTTCCGGGCAATAAAATTGAAGCGGAATTTAATATGTTCTATTTTGAATTAAGTTTCAGAATGTAAAAAAAATATAGTGTGTAATTATACAGAGCTGAATTTTTCAGCTCTGTTTTTTGTTTAAAAATAGAGATAAAAATTTTACAATAATTATATTTTATATTTTCAAGTTGTTTTTTTTGTTGTAAAATAATCGGAATGTAATAATGGAAAAATTAAAACCGGCAGTTCATAAAAAATGGTTAATATTCACTTCGGGACTGATGTGGAGTGGTGTAGGTATATTATTAAATTGGTTTGCATATAGATGGTTGCCTGCATTTGAAAGGTGGCAAGTCTTTTTTGCTTACGGCTTGGGAACAATTGCGGGAGTAATTATTGTCAAGTTCGGTTTTGGAAAGTTGGCTGTAAAAAACAGAAACAGAATAAATGATTATCCCGAAAAAGTTTGTCTTTTCGCTTTTCAACGTTGGCAAATGTATATACTTATTGTTGTGATGATGAGTATGGGAATTTTTATGAGAACCTCCGGATTGATACCCAAATATCTTTTGGCTCCGGTTTATATCGGAATTGGATTAGCTCTCTTCCTTGGTAGTTTTGTTTATTATAAAGAGTTTTTTCAAAAGAAAGAACTAAAGAAAGAAAATTAGATGAAAAATTATTTTAAATATTTAAGAATTATCATACTGCTTTTGTCTTTGTCAAGTTCCTTAAAAGCACAAATGGAAATCAGCGGTTTCTTTGATGCTGTAGGCGCATTGCATTTCCCTAATACAAAAGAGACCGGATTTTTGATAAATCAATTTGAGGTTGATTTAAGTTATTTGCATAAATCTCGTTTTTCTGTCGGTTCTGCCGTTGCATATAACAATGAAACCGAAAACATGGAATTGGCAATGGCTTTTATTCATTACTCCTTTGATGACGGTCCGGCAAAACATCCGAGGAGGTTGGAAACTTACGACCACTCTGCAATAATGGTTGGTAAATTCGATATGCCTTTCGGTTTAGATTATTTGTCTTATGCTTCCGTTGACAGACCTACTTATACACAGCCCTTGGTCATAGAAAAAACCATAGCGGGTTGGAACGATATAGGAATAGATTATCATCTTTTTGCGGGAAATTTTAAATTTGATGTTTGGACGGTAAACGGATTTAGAGACGGTGTGGGTATAGGAGGAAATATAAGATACAGAGTTTTTCCGTTTTTGGAAATAGGTACTTCTCATTCTGTTGATGTAAATAATTTTCAAAAATTAAACGATTGGTTAAGCGGTGTTGATCTTATGATTAACACAAATATACTTCAAGTAAAATCCGAGTTTATGTGGATGGAAGGAGTTTACGAAGGCATACCCGATAGCGTGCTGAACAACAATATGCACTACGGAGGATATCTGCAAGTATTAACGGAATTTAATGAATGGCTTACCGTGCCTTTGTTTTTAACTTTACGGTTCGGCGGATGGAGATGTTCGGGAAAAATGAATGAAATTGATGAAACAGAATATAGATATACGGCAACTCTCGGATACGGATTGCACGAAAATTTATCTTTACGGTTAGAAGCATCCGTTAATACTTATAACCATGCCGAAGCGGAAACACTGGGAATATTGCAAATAATAGTAAGTTTTTAATTAATAAGGGAAAAATATGCAAAAGGTATTTTTTATTTTAGGCGCCATTCTTGGCGGATTAGTTGTTGCAATTGGTGCTTATGGTGCACATGGCGGGCACGAGATACTTGTTAAACACGATGCCTTAATTACATTCGGTAAAGCGGTACGATATCAAATGCATCATGCAATTATGCTTGTTATCGTTGCACTTGCCGCATCTTCGTGGAAAGACCAAGAAAAACTATTAAATATTGCCGGTTGGTTGTTTCTTGCAGGAATTGTTTTCTTCTCCGGTAGTTTATATATAATTGCGTTTGCTCAGGTAAAAATGGGATATATTACCCCGCTTGGTGGAACTGCATTTGTTGCCGGATGGTTTGTTCTTGCTTATGCCGGTTATAAAGCAAAAATAAAATAAATAGTTTAGCAACTAAAATTTTTAATAATAAACTGTTTAATTAAATAAAAATTTATTAAAATTGTATAGGAATTTCTTGCTTCAACGGAAACTCCGTGTGTTAATAGAGAAACAAGTATTACATATATATATTCTCTAACATAATTAAGGAGGAACTCTAAATGACCGTACTTGACATTATCTCTTTACTATTAACCGGCTTGGTTGCCGCTTATCTTGTTTTCAGATTGTATCAAGATTATCAAAGCAAGGATCCTAAACCGCGCCCCAACATTCCTTATATGGTTTCTTTTACGGTATTGTTGGTTTCCGGATTGTTATTAATCTTTTTTGGTTGGGGTATTTTACCGCGCCCCGAAATTATTGTTGTAACCACATTGCTTCCGTTGGGCATTGCCGTCGGCTTGGTTTGTGAGTTTTACAAAGAAAAATTCGGGTTGCCCTATAAAATATTTGCAGTAGTCGGGTTGCTTGCAATTATTCTTACAAGATTTATTCCCGATGTTCCCAGAGCTTTGCAAATTGTTAGTATTGCAACCGTTCACTCTGTTTTCGGCTTAACGGTTTTCTTAGTACCTATTTTAGCTGTTAAAGCGGGTAAAGCTCCAAGCGGATTTATTTATGTTACGGTAGGCGAGGTTTTAATAGGGCTTGGCGGAATTGCATTAACATTTTTAGGTTCAGGTAAACAATTACTTTTCTTTTCGAAAGATTTTGTAGGAATGATTTTGGGACCGTTATTACTTTTAATGGCTTTATCGTTTACTTTTGGATTTATGAAAAAAATGAAAGGGTAAAATTAAATGATTATCCTTTCATTAAAAAAGCGGTTAGTTTTCTAATCGCTTTTTTATTTTTTTATGGTTGGTAACTATGCTTAAACTTATTCACATAATGTCGGACTGGCTTTTGTTGCTTTATTTGGTAACATTTTTAAGTTATGTCTATAATTTTTTTGTAGATAAAAAATACTTACAAAATGTTGAAAGAATTTTTTTATTTATAACTTTATTATTTCATGCCGCATATTTTGTTGAACGAACAATTTTTCTGGGACATTTACCTATTGTAACCCAATACGAAACTTTTACTTTATTGGCATTTTCAATCGGCTTTACATATTTTCTATTGGAACTTTTAAGCGATATAAAGGGAACAGGGAGTTTTATACTTCTTTTTGCTCTTGCATTTCAAGCAAAATCCACACTTTTTATTCAAGATAATTATGTGGCAAAAAGTGTTCTGGAAAACTATCCGTTGGCAACACACGTTATTACTGCTATTTTAGGATATACGGCATTATCTATTGCCGCGGCTTATGCGGGAATGTATTTGTTGCTTTATAAAAATATTAAAACCAATAAATTTTCAATTGTGTTTGAAAGGCTCCCTAATTTGGAAACATTGGAACAACTTAATTTTTATTCCATCATAATTGGTTTTGTTTTGCTGACTATTGCCATAATTCTCGGTTTTACTTGGCTTCCTTCAGCATTCGAAAATTTTGATTATTCCGATCCGAAAATAGTTTCAAGTTTAATTGTTTGGCTTATTTACGGTACAGGTATTGTTATGAAAGTTTTAAAAAACGTGGTCGGAAGAAATTTCGCCAAATATTCTCTTTACGGATTTGTTGTTTCATTACTTTCGTTACTTTTGACCAATACGATGTTTAATAGTTTTCACGATTTTGTTAAGTAGGTTTTTCCTTATGGATATTGTTGGAATTACAATAAATCATAAAACAGCTTCTGTGGAACTGCGTGAAAAACTTCATCTTAGTAAAGAAGAAATTGCGGAATTTATTCCATTGTTGAAAGAGAATGTTTTTACCGAAGGATTTCTTCTTTCCACTTGTAACCGAACTGAAATTTTCGGTATTCCCAAAAAGGAAACAATTAATTATAAAGACCTTCAACGCTGTTTGTTGAGTTTTAAACAAGTAGAAGGGTTGTCTGAAAAACATTTTTTAAGCTTCTTTTCCTGCGGTGCGGTAAAACATATTCTTGAAGTTGCCGCATCAATAAATTCTCAAATTATCGGTGATAGCCAAATACACGGACAAGTAAAAGAAGCATTTCGTCTTTCCAAAGAACTTGATTTTTCCGGAACATTGATGCATAAACTTTACGAAACGTCGGTGCGTGTCGGGAAAAGAGTAATATCGGAAACGAGGATTGGCGAAGGAGCTGTAACGGTAAGTTATGCAGCCATAAAAATTCTTGAAAAAATATTTTCCACATTCGAAACAAAAACCGCTCTTATTATTGGTGCCGGAGAAACAGGCGAACTTGCCGCTATTCATTTAAAAGAAAAAGGAATTGGAAATATTTTTATTGCCAATAGAACAAAAACAAAAGCCGAAATTTTGGCAAAAAAAATTGAAGGAAAAGTCTTAAACTTTGATGTGATTACCGAAAAGCTACATCTCTTCGATATTATTATCAGTGCAACAAGTGCGGAAAATTATATCATCGAATTTAATGATGTAAAAACGATGATGAAAAAACGGAAAGGAATGCTCACAAGCATTATGGATATTGCCGTTCCGCGCGACGTTGATCCTAAGACGGCAAAACTTGACGGAGTTTTTTATAACGATATTGATTCCTTAAACGTAATAGTAAATGAAAATTTAAAAAGACGCGAAAAAGAAATTCCCGCAATCAATAAAATAATTATGGAAGAAATGACAACATTTTTCAAATGGTACAATACCTTGGATGTTGTTCCTACCATAGTGGAGTTCAGAGAATTTTTTGAATCGATACGCCGTGACGAAATTGAAAAAATTAAATATAAAATTAAAGATCGCGAATTTGAAAAAGTAGATAACATGACAAAGAGAATTATCGGAAGAATTTTGCATAATCCTACATGGTTTTTGAAACGTCTTTCCGAAACCGGTACGGATTACGAAGCCGCAAAACAGTATTCCGAAATGGTCAGAAATTTATTTAACTTAGATGACAGCAAAAACAAAAAGGATTAATAAATTGCAAAAAGAAAAAATAGTTATAGGAACACGTAAAAGCGAACTCGCACTTTGGCAAGCGGATTTTGTGAAAAAGGAAATTGAGAAAAAATTCAAATTTGTTAAAGTTGAGATAAAAAAAATTACCACTAAGGGTGATAAAATTCTTGATGTTGCGCTTTCAAAAATAGGCGATAAAGGACTTTTTACAAAAGAAATAGAAAACGAATTACTTAACGGAACAATAGACCTGGCGGTTCACAGTTTGAAAGATTTACCTACGGTATTACCGAAAGGACTACAATTAGCGGCGGTTACTAAACGTCATGCGGTAGAAGATGTTTTGGTAGCAAGAAAAAAAGGAATTACATTCAAAAGTTTACATGAGGGAGCAACGGTTGCAACGGGATCACTTCGTCGGGCAAGTCAAATATTACATATTCGTCCCGATGTAAAAATAGTTGAAGTACGCGGAAATGTTCAAACACGATTGAAAAAATTTAAACTCTCTGATTGGGATGCCATGATTCTTGCTCGAGCCGGATTGGAAAGACTGAAGTTAAAAAAATATATTTCTTCAATCATTCCGATATATCAGATTATTCCTGCGGTAGGACAAGGGGCTTTGGGTGTTGAAGTTGCATCTAAAAATAAATTTGCAAAAGAAATTGCCGAGGGAATTCATGATCCGAACACAGCTTTTGCCGTTACGGCGGAACGAGCTTTTTTAAAAACACTCGGCGGCGGATGTCAAGTACCGATAGGAGCTTATGCTGAATTAAAAAGCAATGGGCTTTACCTAAGCGGATTTGTCGGAGCTTCGGACGGAACCACAACATTTACTAAACAAATACGAGGAAGTAGAAATGATGCCGAAAAAATTGGGAAAACACTTGCAAAGGATATCTTAAAAGCAGGAGGAAAAGAAATTCTCTTAGAGGTTTATAAGCAGTAATGAATAAAAGCAATCTTAATATTTTTTTTGCGGGGTCATCTCAAAATAATTCGGAAATAAATGCTTTATCCGAGTTTGTTAATGTTAAACTAACGTTTTTCCCCACAATAGAGATTATTCCGCTTCAATTGTCAAAACAAGAAAAAGACATTATTAATTATGCCGATGATTATGACTTTTTAATTTTTACTTCGACAAATGCAGTTAAGTATTTTTTCTTGAATTTTGAAAAAGAATTAATAACATTAAACCGTAAAGCAAAAATTGTTGCTATCGGAAAAAAAACCGCCGAGGCATTATTCCGAGAGAACATAGATGTTGATTTAATCCCGAGTTTATCTTCGTCCGAAAGCATTGACAAACTCTTATCCGAAAATTTTGTAAAAGGTAAATCAATTTTAATTCCGGGCTCAAAAATTTCAAAGGCCGATTTATTTATTTCTCTTGAAAATAAAGGAGCAGCCGTAGATTTTATTGCTGTTTACGATAATAAACCTCCAAGTAATATCCCCGATTTTATTAAAAAGAATATTGACAACAAAACTCCGGATTTATTTGTTTTTACCAGTCCGTCTACATTTAATAATTTTATTAAACTTTTTGAAATTGATAATCCCCGAACGTACTTTAACAATAAGGATATTGCTGTAATAGGACCGGTTACGGAACAAGTTGTTACGGCCCAAAATATAAAAGTTACAATTAAACCTGAAGATTTTAATTTGGCATCGCTAAAGAAAGAAATAATAAAATTTTACAAACTAAAAAAACAATACTAATGGAAAAATTAAAAAACGATTTGTTTATACGTGCATGCAAAAAAGAGAAAACCGAGAGAACACCTGTCTGGATTATGCGTCAAGCCGGGCGCTACTTACCGGAATATAGAAAGGTTAGGGAAAAAGCGGATTTTAAAACTATGGTAAAAACTCCAGAACTTGCTACGGAAGTAACAATTCAGCCGGTTGATATTATCGGGGTTGATGCGGCTATTATCTTTTCGGATATTTTGGTAATTCCGGAAGCATTGGGTATGAATTATGAAATGGTGGAAACTAAAGGACCCCGTTTTGATTGGACAATTACTGACGAGAACGATTTTGCCAGATTATCCAAAACGGATTTATCCGATAAATTAAGCTATGTGTTTGAAGCGTTACGTTTAACAAAAAAAGAGCTTAATGGCAGAGTTCCGTTAATCGGATTTAGCGGCTCTCCGTGGACGTTACTTACTTATATGGTTGAAGGCGGTGGCTCTAAAAACTTTGCTAAAATTAAAAGTCTTGTTTATAATAATCCGCAACTGGCTCATAAATTATTAAGTTTAATTGCCGCTGCCGTTGCAGAATATCTTTCTCTGAAAATAGCAAACGGTGTTGATGCAGTTCAAATTTTTGATACGTGGGGCGGATTGCTTTCTCCGGAACTATATCGCGAATTTTCCATGAAATATATTTCCGATGTGGTAAAAAACATTAAACGTACAGAACAACCGGTAATTGCTTATGCAAAAGGGAATCACCATTCTTTGGATAAACTCGCAAATTCCGGGGTGGATGTTATAAGTATAGATTGGACACACGATATTGGAAGTGTGAGAAAGCAAATCGGAAATACCGTTGCATTACAAGGGAATATGGATCCTACGGTCTTATATGCCAATACCGACGTAATAAAACAAGAAACGATAAAAATTCTTAATTCGTATGGGAAAGGGAACGGACACATCTTTAATTTAGGACACGGGATTATGCCCGATATTTCTCCGTATAATACCCGTGTATTTGTAGATACAGTTAAAACGGAAAGTGAAAAATTTCATTAGAAAGGAATAATATGTTTAACATCGATTTGGAATTAATAAAAAAATATGACAAGCCCGGACCACGATATACAAGTTATCCTACGGCGCCGCATTTTACAGAAGATTTTTCTTATGAAGAATACCTTGCATCAATAAAAAATAACAATAAAAAGGAGAATAATACTCCGCTTTCTCTATATTTCCATATCCCCTATTGCGATACGCTTTGTTATTTTTGCGGATGCAATATGATTATTAGTAATAACCGAAGTCGTATTGGCAATTATGTCGATTACATTAAAAAAGAAATTGCGTTATTAAAACAATATTTACGAAACGATAGGGTTGTAACCCAATTACACTGGGGTGGCGGAACGCCTACTCATCTTAAACCGAAAGAGATTGCCGAATTGCTTTCCGTGATTAATACCGATTTTAATATTTCAAAGGATGTTGAAGCAAGTTGCGAAATAGATCCGAGAGAATTAACCTTTGAACATGTAAAAGCACTACGTAACGGGGGGTTTAACCGAATCAGCATGGGAGTTCAGGATTTTAATCATAAAGTACAAGTTGCGGTTAACAGAATTCAACCTGAAAATATTACTCGTCAAGTGGTAGAATGGGTGCGGGAACTTGGCTTTGAAAGCATCAATCTCGATTTAATGTACGGCTTGCCGCATCAAACGCTCGAAACTTTTTCGGAAACATTGGAAAAGATAATAGATATTTCGCCCAACCGAATTGCCGTCTTTAATTATGCACATGTCCCTTGGCTAAAAAAACATATGGAACTTATTAGGGCTGAAGATTTGCCGTCACCCGATGTTAAATTACAAATACTTAAGCATACAATAGAAAAATTAACGGATGCAGGCTATGTCTTTATCGGGATGGACCATTTTGCAAAGCCCGATGATGAATTGGCAATTGCTTTGAATGAAAAAAAACTCTACAGAAATTTTCAAGGATATTCCACCCAAGCCGGAACGGATTTGTATGCTTTGGGAATTACGGGTATTAGTCAATTCGGGAATATATATTCGCAAAACATTAAAACGGAAAAAGATTATTTTAATAAAATAAATCAAGGTGTTTTGCCGATGGATAAAGGTTATGCAATGACTGACGACGATATTTTGAGGCGGGATGTAATTATGACGTTAATGTGTGATTTCGAATTGACGTTTGATAAGATTGAAACAAAATATAAAATAGATTTTAAAAAATATTTTGCATACGGACTTAATAAATTAACGGAGTTTGAAAAAGACAATTTGGTTAATGTTTCTGATTATAAAATTATTGTTACCGAGCAAGGGCGTCTTTTAATTCGAAACATTGCCATGTGTTTCGATGCTTTTATTGAAAAAGATAAAGGAAAAGTTCGTTACTCCAGAACCGTTTAATTTATGGATAGAATTGCTGTAATATTATTTAATATGGGCGGACCGAATTCTTTGGAAGCCGTTGAACCGTTCTTGTTTAATCTTTTTAGAGATCCGGATATTTTTAAGATTCCTTGGGGACAAAAATATTTTGCAAAAATTATTTCCAAATTACGTTCTCCCAAAGTTATTAAACAGTATAAAAAAATAGGAGGAAAATCTCCGCAGAATTATTATACCGAACAACAAAGAAAACTTTTGGAAATTTCTTTAAGAAAAGCGAATTATGATGCCGATGTTTTTGTTGCAATGAGATATTGGCATCCGTTAACAGAGGAAATTGTTTTAAAAATTTCGAAAACGAATTATGATAAAATTATTCTTCTTCCGCTTTATCCCCAATATTCATCGGTTACAACGGGATCTTCGCTTAATGAATGGAAAAAATATTGTAAAGCTGATAAAGAAAAAACAATAACAGTAAAGGAATTTCATAATTGTTCGCTTTATATTTCCGCATTAAATAAACAAATTGATAAAACAATCGAAAAATTTTTTAAGAATAAAGGACACAAAACAGAGTTACTCTTTTCTGCCCACGGTGTTCCGAAAAGTCTTATAACCGGTGGCGATCCGTACCAATTGCAAATTTTAGAAACGGTTCGTTCAATAATGAATAATAGAAATGAAAACTATCACATAAGCTATCAAAGTAAAGTAGGTCCGGTTAAATGGCTGGAGCCTTCAACTGAAGACAAAATAATCGAACTTGGAAAATCCGGTGTGAAAAATCTGCTTGTAATACCCGTAAGCTTTGTTTCCGATCACATTGAAACACTTTATGAGCTTGGTTTTGAGTATAAAAAATTAGCCGAAGAAAATAACATTTCAAATTATGTTGTAATGGAAGGATTAAATGATTCTCCTGATTTTATATCGGCACTACACAAATTGGTTGTTAAAGAGTTAAAAAATGAATAAAGAAGTTGTAATTATAGGAGCCGGAATAAGCGGATTAACAACGGCTCATTGGTTAAATAAAGAAGGTTATAAAATAAAAGTTATTGAAGCAAACCCATATGTCGGTGGTTCAATGATTTCCGAAGAAATAGATGGTTACTTAATTGATTACGGACCAAACAGCGGATTGGAAACCTCAACATTAATTAAAACATTAATTGATGATTTGGATTTAAAAAAAGAATTTATTTATGCCAATAAGGAAGGGAACAAAAGATATATTTTAAAAAACAATGAACTTATCCCGTTGCCAATGAATCCCAAAGAATTTGTTTCAACAAAACTCTTTTCCGCAAAAGCCAAGCTCAGACTGGGGTTAGAACCGTTTATCGGTAAATCAAATGACGGATATTATCAATCTATTTCGGAATTTGTTATTCGTAGATTAGGACGAGAATTTTTGGATTATGCAATTAATCCTTTTGTTGCCGGAGTTTATGCCGGCAACCCCGATAGGCTTAGTGTTAAATCGGCATTCCCGAAACTGTTTGCTTTGGAAGAAAAATACGGAGGTTTAATAAAAGGTACAATTAAGGGAGCAAAAGAGAGGAAAAAAAGAGGAGAGGAATCCAAACAAAGTGCTGCGATGTTTTCGTTTAAAAAAGGGATGGCTACGCTTCCTTTTGCCGTTGCACAAAAACTTGGAAACAAAGTGTTGTTGAATGCCGAAGTAATTTCCGTAATTAAACGGAACGGCAAATTTACCGTTTCTTATAAAATTGAAAATAAAACGAATGAAGTATTGGCAGATATTGTAATATCAACGGTTCCCGCATATATTGCCGCTAAAATTTTTACCGGCATTGATAAAAAAGCATCCGAACATTTAAAACAAATCTATTATCCGCCTGTACAAGTTCTTTATTTGGGATATGATAAAAAGAATATTTCACGGAACCTCGACGGATTCGGATTTTTAATTCCGGCAAACGAAAAGAAAAAATTTTTAGGAGCATTATGGAGTTCCGTAATTTTTGATAACCGTGTACCCGAAAACAAAGCAGGTTTTACTCTGTTTATCGGAGGAGCAAGGTCGCCGGAACTTTTTAAAATCAATAATAAAAAATTAGTAACGGAAGTAATTAAAGAATTTCAAGAAATAATGAAAATTACCGGTGAACCGGAGTTTGTAAAAACAAAATATTGGGAACATGCAATCCCTCAATACAACGTCGGGTATATTGAACATCTGAAATATTTTGAAAATTTTGAAATTGAAAATCCCGGAATTATTTTTGGCGGAAATTATATAGGAGGAATTTCCGTGGGAGATTGTATAAAAAGTTCGGAAGTTTTATTTCGGAAAGTGTCAAATATGTTTAAGGAAAAATAAATTAATAAGAATAAATACAGGAGTATAAAATGGCAGAATATCCAACAGTAAGATTACGTCGGTTACGTCATAACCCTATTTTACGTGATATGATAAGAGAAACACATTTGCACAAATCGGATTTTATTTATCCCCTTTTTGCAGCTCCGGGTAATGGAGTAAAAAAGGAGGTAAAATCAATGCCCGGAGTTTATCAAATGTCTCTTGATATTTTGGTAGAGGAGTGCAAGGAAGTTGCCTCGCTTGGTATTCCTGCAATAATTTTATTCGGTATTCCGGAACACAAAGATGAAGTAGGTTCGGAAGCTTATGACGATGAAGGAATTATTCAGCGTGCCGTACGTGCAATAAAAAAAGAAGTGAAGAATTTACTTGTAATTACCGATGTTTGTTTATGCGAATATACATCACACGGGCATTGCGGATTGGTAAGAGACGGTGAAATATTAAATGATGAAACAGTTGAGTTGCTTGTAAAAGAAGCTGTATCACACGCTAAAGCGGGAGCGGATATGGTTGCTCCTTCCGATATGATGGACGGAAGAGTGGCGGCAATACGTCAAGGGCTCGACGAAAACGGATTCAGTAAAATTCCGATTATGAGTTATGCAGTAAAATATTCTTCCGGTTATTACGGACCGTTTCGCGATGCAGCCGAATCGGCTCCCTCTTTCGGCGATAGACGCTCTCACCAAATGGATGAAGCAAATACCGACGAAGCAATCCGTGAAGCGGAATCCGATATTTTGGAAGGTGCAGATATTATTATGATTAAGCCCGCAGGCCCTTATATGGATATTATTCGCAGGGTAAAAGATAAGTTTAACATTCCTCTTGCGGCATACCAAGTAAGTGGAGAATATTCCATGATTAAAGCAGCAGGCAAACTTGAATGGATTGATGAGAAACGTGTTATGATTGAGTCTTTACTGGGAATTAAACGTGCCGGTGCTGATATGATTTTGACTTATTTTGCAAAAGATATGGTAAAATTGTTAAACGAAAAACAAATATAAAAAAATATAAAACTTCAAAATTTTGGAGAAAAAATGATTTATAACAAAAGTTCAAAACTGTTCGAAGAAGCGAAAAAATATATTCCCGGAGGAGTAAATTCTCCGGTGCGTGCGTTTAAATCGGTTGGCGGAACTCCGTTATTTATTGAGCATGGCGAAGGAGCAAAATTTTACGATGTTGACGGGAACGAATTTGTTGAATATATCGGAAGTTGGGGCCCGCATCTATTCGGACATAATCCCGAGTTTATTACCGAAGCGTTGAATAATGCTTTGTTAAAAGGAACCAGCTTTGGCGCCCCCACCGAGTTGGAGGTTGAAATGGCAAAAATTATTACCGAACTTGTTCCTTCGGTTGAAAAAATAAGAATGGTAAACAGCGGTACGGAAGCAACTATGAGTGCAATACGTGCCGCACGGGGTTTTACGGGGCGGAATAAATTTATTAAATTCGAAGGATGTTATCACGGACATGCGGATTATTTTTTAATTAAAGCCGGTTCGGGAGCTTTAACATTTGGTGTACCTACAAGCCCCGGGGTTACACAAGCAAATGCAGCCGATACGCTTATTGCAAACTATAACGATATAGATTCGATAAAAGAACTTCTGCTACAAAACAAAAACGAAATTGCTGCAATTATTATTGAACCTATAGCCGGTAATATGGGGGTAATACCCGCAACAAAAAAATTTCTTACGGAATTAAGGACACTCTGCAACGAAGAACAAATTATTCTTATTTTTGATGAAGTAATGTCCGGATTCAGAGTTGCAAAAGGAGGGGCGCAGGAAGTTTATAATATTACTCCCGATTTAACAACTTTCGGAAAAATTATAGGCGGAGGACTTCCCGTTGGTGCATTTGGCGGGAAAGCCGAAATAATGAATAAGTTGGCTCCAATAGGGCCCGTTTATCAAGCCGGAACACTCAGTGGTAACCCGCTTGCTATGTCTGCCGGTCTTGCGGCTTTAAGGCATATTCGTAAAACGGAAAATCTTTACGATATTCTTGAAGAGAAAGCTCGATATTTGGAAGAAGGGTTAAAAGATAATTTGAAAAGATTGAATAAATCTTTCTCGATAAATAGAGTCGGGTCAATGAGTTGTCTCTTTTTTACCGATAAGCCGGTAACCGATTTCAATTCTGCCATGAAATCCGATGCCGAACTTTACGGTAAATATTTTCATAAAATGTTAGAGCGAAATATTTATCTTGCTCCCTCGCAATTTGAAGCAATGTTTATTTCCACGGCACATAGTATTGAAGATTTAGATAAAACAATCGAAGCAAATTATTCCGCTTTGAAAGAAATATTGTAAAATAATATATCTGTTCAAAATAAAAACGGAATTCAGATGTTATCGGTAACAAATTCCGTAAGGAATTACGTTCCGGTAAGAGTTTGAACAATAGTTTTATATGGTTTTTGTACATATCGAAATTCTTTTTCTCTCGAAACTGTAAACTATATTCAGTAACTTTGAATTTAATATTATTTTAAAACTTAGAGGCATTGCATGATAAGTAAAGATTATATTGAACTTGAAGAAAAATACGGAGCCCACAACTATCATCCGCTTCCGGTGGTACTTAACAAAGGTGAGGGCCCATATGTTTGGGATGTTGAAGGGAAAAAATATTTTGATTTTTTATCCGCATATTCTGCTGTTAATCAAGGACATTGTCACCCCAAAATAATTAACGCTTTAACGGAACAGGCAAAAACCCTTACTTTAACTTCCCGTGCGTTTTTTAACGATAAATTAGGACCGTATGAAAAGTATATTACCGAATATTTCGGATACGATAAAGTGTTGCCCATGAACTCAGGCGCTGAAGCGGACGAAACAGCTCTTAAACTTGCACGCCGTTGGGGATACGATAAAAAGGGGGTGCCTGAAAATAAAGCGAAAATAATTGTTTGCGAAGGGAACTTTCACGGTAGAACAATAACAATAATTTCAATGTCAACCGATCCGGATTCGTATAAAGGGTTCGGTCCCTATACCCCGGGTTTTGAAGTTGTTCCGTATAACGATATATCAGCATTGGAAAAAGCATTGGAAGATGAAAATATTGTGGGGTTTTTAGTTGAGCCGATTCAAGGCGAAGCGGGAGTTTACGTACCTGATGACGGATATCTTAAAAAAGCATACGATTTATGTAAATCCAAAAATGTTTTATTTATTGCAGACGAGGTTCAAACCGGAATTGCCCGTACGGGAAAACTTTTGGCATGCGATCACGAAAATGTTCGTCCCGATATTTTAATACTCGGCAAAGCTCTTTCCGGCGGAGTTATTCCTATTTCCGCAGTGTTGGCAGATGATGAAATAATGTTGGTAATAAAACCGGGTGAGCACGGCTCCACTTTTGGTGGTAATCCCTTGGCTGCAAAAGTGGCAACAGCTGCTTTGGAAGTTGTTAAGGAAGAAAAACTTGCCGAACGTGCCGAAAACCTCGGAAAAATTTTTAGAAAAGAGATGGAAGATTTCCAAAATCCAATGATTGAAAAAGTACGAGGTAAGGGGTTACTTAATGCAATAGTAATAAAACCGTCAAACGACAAAGAAGCATGGGATGTATGTGTTAAAATGGCTGAAAACGGATTACTTGCAAAACCGACGCATCAACATATTATACGTTTTGCTCCGCCTCTGGTCATTTCGGAAAATGAATTGAAAGAAGCAATAAAGATTATTAAAAAATCAATTGTTCAAATTTCGGAAATGTAATAAAAGGAGGTTGGTAAACCTCCTTTTATTTTGAGATTTCTGGTTTATTTAAAATTTTATTTAATGTTTTTTGTTCTTCTTGAGAAAAAACGGAAAGAACATCTTCAATGGTTTTCATATATGATGCATTATGCTCTTCAAAAAATTTTTCCCCCGTTGGTGTTAATTCAATAATTATTTCGCGTCTGTCGTGTTTGCTGAAAACACGTTTAATAAATCCTTTCTTTTCTATGGAATCTAAAATCATAGTTCTATTGCCGCTTTTTATCAACATTTTTTCATAAATTTCGGAAATTCTCAAAGCCCCTTCGTTTCCGAGTATGTTGATTATGGCAAATTGTGCCGGCGGCAATCCTGTTGATTTCATATAATCGTGAACTTTTTCTTGAATATAATTATTTGCTTTTCCCAAATTATTAAATGTAGTAAACGCCAGTAACGTTTTGGTTTTGTAAGATGTTTTGTTTTTCATAAATTCTCCACTTAAAAATTATATATGAGAAAATATAAAAATTCTCATTCTAATTTCAAATAGAAATAATGAATATTATTCTTTTTAAAAAAGAGTAAATAGTTTTTAATATTATCAAAATTAAGTAGAATAAAATTAAACAATTTGGTTTATAAAATTGTTTTTTTTGATTTAAGCCCATTTATTTCAAATATAAAAGCAGGTGGTAAATAAGCGGGGTAAAAAGCAACGAAAGAATGAAAAAATAATATGAAGAAAATATTTATCTGTAAAAATCAGTATAATATCGTTATCCGGTTTTTCGCTCAATATTTTCCAATAAATATTTTAATCCCTGATATGTTAAGCCGAGTTCTTTTGCGGCAAGGGTTTTGTTTCCGTCAAATTTTTTAAGTGCTTTATTTATTAACCAATATTTTGCATCTTCCAGTTCTTTAAGCGAACCGGTCTTAAAAAAATATTTATTTTCTTCTTCTTTGTACTCGGGGTGTTTTAGATAATGTTCGTGAGTAATGGTTCCGAAAACAACATAATTTTTAATAAAGTTAGCAAGTTCTCTAATATTTCCGAACCAATCTCTATTATTAATGTGTTCCCATATTTCTTGAGGTAATTCTTTTTTCTCTTTTTGATAAAGGTCGAGGAAGTAATTGACCAAATCATAAAGGTCTTCTTTTCTTTCTCTTAACGGAGGCAATTCAATTATTGTGGTTGCAATTCTGTAATATAAATCTTCTCGCAAAAATCCCTTATTAATTGCTTCGTGGACGTTTCTGTTTGTGGAAGAAATAATTTGAACGTCAACATCCGTCTCTTTTGTTTCGCCTACGCGCATAATTTTTTTTTCTTGAATTGCTCTCAACAATTTTGACTGTAACATTATAGGCATCTCCGTAATTTCATCAAGAAATAAAACACCTCCGTTTGCGGCTTCAAAATAACCCGCACTCCCTTGTCTTGCATCGGTAAAAGCACCTTGCCTGTAACCAAAAAGAGATGCCTCGGCAAGAGATTCGGGTAGGGTGGCACAATTTACGGCAATAAAGGGCTTATCTTTTCTGTCTCCGTTACGATGGATATATTGTGCAATTAATTCTTTTCCGGTTCCGGTTTCACCGACTATTAGTGCGTTTAGGGAATATTCCGCAACGGATTTTGCCCGTTTTAATGCTTCTAACAAAGGAGGTGAATTTCCTATAATTACGGCATGGTTTTTTTCAAAATTGTTAAAAACTTGTTCTCTTAATACTTTATTTTCCGTTTGCAACCTTTCTTGAAGTTTGATGTTCTCTTCTTCAATTGTTTTGATGTGCATCAATCTGTTTATTGTGGAACGAAGCTGAAATTCCTCGTAGGGTTTTTTTAAAATATCACTTACTCCTATTCTGGTTGCTCTGATAAAAGCTTCCTCTTCGGAGTATCCTGTAATTAGAATAAACTTTAATAATTTTTTCTTTTTCGTTGTTTTTTCAATTATATCCAGTCCGGTTGTGCCGTGTAATTTCAAATCGAGAATAGCTATATCATATTCGTTTTTAGATAACAACTGCAACGCCTTATCCGAGTTGCTGGTTGCAGTAACATCGTATATATTATCTTTAAGTGAGAGAATAATGTTTTCGAGCGAAAACTCATCGTCATCAATTACAAAAACTCTAATCTTATTTTTTGTTTTAATTTCATCCTTTTTCATTTGGGCTGCTCAAGTATATTGGAATAATCAGTTCAATTTCTGCCCCCTTCTCATAGTTTCGTATGGATATTTTTCCCCCGATTTTATCAAGGATGTTTTTTATTACCCAAAGTCCCAAACCGGTTCCTTTCCCCTGTTCCTTCGAAGTATTAAAAGCTTCGAATGGATTTTTTAATCTTTCTTCATTAAATCCGGTTCCCGTATCACGAATAACAATTTTGCAATTATTATTTTCTGTGCTATTTATCTTAATACTTATCTTTTTTTCCTTCCCCTTTTTTTCAACAATGGAATCACGGGCATTCATAAAAACATTAGTAAAAATTTGATTTAATTCCGTTGAGGAAATGGCTAATTCTTTATTGCAGTCTATTTGTTTTTCAAATTCGATTCCAAGATTGAGGAATTGCTTTCCGGTTAACATCATCCAGTCTTCCAAAACCTCTTTAAAATTGGCTTTTTCTTCAGGGTGTTTATTTCTGGTTCCAAGCAAAAGTTTTTCTATTATTGCTTTTGATCGCTTTCCCGCACGCTCTATCAAATCAACATTTTCATCTATATCGGCATTGGGATATTTTTTTATTCTTTGGGCACTGTTAATAATTGCTCCGAGCGGACTATTTATTTCGTGTGCAATGCTGCTTATAAGAGTTCCGTACACGGCAAGTTTTTCTGTTTCTATTAATTTTTGGGTTGTTTGTTTAAGTTGAACGTGAGCTTTTTCTAATGCTTCTTTTTGGGCTTTAATTTTTTTCCATGAAACTCTCAAAGTGTTTGTCCATAATATGGTTATTACTATTAAAATTAAAAGTAATGCAATAACAACGTTGCGTATAGTGCTTTTGCTTATTTTTTTATACCATTTAACAGGTAAGATGGAATAAATTTTAGATTTTCTATCTCCGGAAAAGTAAATTGAAAGTAAATCCGATTTCGGAAAATAAACGGCAATACCGCGGGATTGAATTTTTGCAAGAAGATTTAATTTTTTATCAAAAGCAAATATCTCTTGATAATAAAGAGGACCTCGTTTAACAAATAAAAAATTGTTTTTAGTAAGAGCAAGAGGAGAATAAATAATGTATTCGGTTCTTGTAGAATCTTTCGGAGTTAGGAGAGAATCGTAATGAACAAAAGAATAATCATTAAAAGAAATATATATGTTGTTGTTTGTAACAATAGAGCGTTTTATTCTTTTTGATAACAACAAAGATTTTTCAGTCTTTCCGTTTTCGGGATTAATAATTTCAATTCTGGATTTTATTTTGCTATATGTGGTTTCGGTAAAAACCAATAATAAAATTTTCTTTTTACCATTTATTCTTATAGTATCAATTTGAGTTTTAATAGAAACGCCTCCCAGTTTTCGTTCCCAAATTGTTTTGCCGCTAAGATCAATAGCTTTAATTAAGGCAAGGGTATCTATTGAGTAATCGTCGGCGGAAGTATCAATTTTAATATTATTGTATGTATTAAAATAGTCATCATAAATTAAAGGTCTTTTTTTAGGAAAAATATAAAAGAATTTATTGTTTGAAAAAATCAACCTTGCAACGGAACTGCTTCCGCTTGTTGAGTATACCAAATAAGAGTTTTTTTTATTAACAATACTGATAGGATTTTGATAACTAATTTTTTCGGCATTTAATTTTTCCCATAAAACTTTTTTTGTTATTACATCAAATGCCAATAATTTATTTAATGCAAACTTAAAATTTGAAGAAGCATAAATATAAGCCATTACCTCGGGGGTGTTGTCCTTATCCAATTGCGCTAAACTTAAACGCACATTCAGCCCCGAGACAATTGGAATTTTTAGTATGTTTGTTTTTATTACCGGGTTATTAGACGGGTCGAAATAAAGAAAAGAAAGAGTTTTTTTCTTTTCAAAAACGGCAAAAAGGATTTCGTCGAAAGAATCTCCGTCAAAATCAAAAACAAGAGGAGAATAATTAATTGATATATTTTTTAAATTAAAATTTATTTGATAAACAATAGAATGTTCTGAATTCAAAAAATTGATTTTCGGTTTTTGATCAGGAGAAGAGAACCAGGGGAGAAACGAAATAAGAGAAATTTTGCTGTCGGGGAAAATTTTCCCTTCTCCTATAATTCTACCTGTAATGGTAGTATCCAACTTAAAAAAGTAAGGGTTTATTATTTCTTCTTGTGCAATAAGATTTACGGGGAAAAGAGATATCAGAAACAATAAAATAATTTGTTTTATTATTTTTACTGACCGAGTCATAAACCGAATTAAATATTATTATTACTAAGATATAACATCTTTGCATAATTTACAAATATAACCGACAAAAAACTTCTCTTTTAAAGTCTTCTTTAATAATATATAAAGTAAACTTTAATAAAAAAGTTTTTTTAAAAATATTAAGTGTGATTTTGGGTTAAATTCAACGAATAATTTTTGGCACCTATTTTGTAATTATAGTAACAAATAATTTTAGGCGAAAAAGTGGAAGTTGTATTTATAACGGCAATAATTTTAACAATGAGTTTAACTACATATTTTTATTGGTATGCCAACGTAATTAAAAAAGACACATGAGGGCACATTTAGTGAGGAAGAGGAACGCCTGTTAAAGGCCCCATCCTCTTCCTAATTTTTTGGGGAAGGAGTATTTAAGTGAAAGCAGAATCTGTATTGGGAGAAAAGAAAACCGGATTTGGTAATGTAATACGAAAATCCGTTTTTGCCGGTTTGGGAGGGTATCTCCTGTTTTTGACAATTCTTCTTTTTACAAAATTTATTTCGATGTTAATTCAACCGAAGGGAACGGTTACGGGTATTGAAACGGCGGATTTTATTTTGCCGGTTATTGGTTTTTTCCTACTGTTTTTAATTAAACTGTTGGAAAATTTTAAAGAGGTGTAAAACAAAGAGGGTGAGCACTATAAAACCGTAATTTGTTATCTAACAAATTACGGTTTTGCTTTTTAAGAGAAACAATAAACGCACTATTAATACGTTTTAAATTTTATTAGTGAAAAATTGTTGAATTAAAATTGTAAAAAAGAGGCAATTTTTATGATTTTTTTTAATAATTTATTATGTTTCAACACACATTTTATGTTTTTTAATTAAAAATTAGTAGCTCTTCACTACTTGCACTTAAAGTCCGACAAATGCTTGCCGGACTTTTTGTTATAAGTCAAATTGCAAATCAGCATTAAAATCCGCATTTTATAATTCTAAGTATTATTTGTTTTTTTAATAAGAGGAAAATGTTATGAAAGTAAAAGTAATTTTAATCGTTTTGTTCGGTTTTGTTTTTAATGTTTTTGCCGGTAATATTCTTGTAATTAAAACCATTGATAAAAATTCCGAAAAAACAACAGTGGAAACAATATATGTTCAGGATGGAAAAATTCGTTTTGAATCTAATAAAAATTCGGGAGAAGAAATAACAATTATTAATCCCAAAGAAGGCACAATTATTTCAATTTCTCCTTTAGATAGCACATATGTTGTTATAACCAAAGATGATTTTTCAAAAATTGCAGAAGTAATTAAAATACAAAAAGAAAAAATGCTTAACCAATTGCCGGAAGAAGAACGTAAAGCGATGGAAGCCATGTTAGATGCACAGTTGGAAGAAATGAAAAATCAACCCAAAACCGAGTATAAAAAAATTAACGAGGAAAAATATAACGGTTATAATTGCGAAGTTCTGGAAGGAAGTGTTGAAAATAAAAAGACGGAAACAATTTGGTTGGCAAAGTGGCAAAATATGGATGTTAGGGATGAGTACAGAAAACTGTTTCGTGAAATGAAAAATTTTGTTGTGGAAATATCAAAAAATTTTGGTGAATTTGGTAATGTTATTGAAAACGAATTGGACGTTGAAATTTTTGATAAAGGTTTTCCGGTAAAAACAATAAGCTACGAAAACGGAGAAATTACATCCACGGCGGTTCTTGAATCTGTTAAAGAAAAAGAAATACCGACTGAATTATTTAATATTCCGGAAGGATTTAAAAACAAAAGTCCGTTTGATGAATTTAATATAGAGTAATTATGCTTACAAAAGAAAAATTACCGCACATATTAAATTTAATTGATGACGAATCGGAAGAAGTGCGTAATTATGTTTTTAAGGATTTAAATGAATACGGTCCCGATTTAGAAGCAGATTTAGTTGAGTTTTCGGATGTTCTTAATACCGGAAATTTATCTGTGATAAAACCCATAATTGAAAGAAATAGAAGAGATTGGTTAAAAAAAAATTGGGATTTGTGGAAAACGGGTAATACCGAGTTGGAAAAAGTTGAAATCGCAATGAATTTAATTTCAAAATATCAACTCGGTATTGCTCAACAAACAACACTTAAAGAAAAATTGGACAGTGTTGCCGAAAACTTTATGAATTTATATCCATACGGCAATGAATTGGATTTGTCCAATTATCTATTTAATGTGCTTGATTTAAGAGGCAATAAAGAAGATTACTACAATCCGTTGAATAGTAATTTATACTATACGTTCGAAAGCGGATATGCTCTTCCATTAACTCTTGTATTAATTTATATGCTTGTTGCCGAGCGTGTCGGATTAGTTGTTACGGGTTGCAATTTTCCCGGACACTTTTTGGCTAAAATAGATATTGACGGGGAGATGCTTTTAATAGATTGCTTTAACAGAGGAAAAATAATTTTCGAATCCGATTTAAAAGATTTATCCGGAGAATCTTATGAAGCTCTTCTTAAAATAATTAACAGACCGTTTTCATCTCGTAAAATAATTAAACGAGTTTTTGCCAATTTAATTACAGCTTATCGTGAAAAGAAAGATTCCGTTAACCAAAAATTTATTAAAGAATTATTATTATTATCTTAAATAACATAATGTTACGGTTAAAGTTCGTTAGCATTTATTGTTTTGGAAAGAATACCCGTTATAACATCGGTATGAAAAAAACGTGAATATTATTCCTTATTTTAAAATAAAAACGGGCACAATTATTAACGGCGCGGCTGCTTACCCGCTGCCTTTTTCTAATTACAAGTTTTCCTATTTCGTTTGAGAAATGGAATATAAGGCAAGTGTAACACAATAAACGTTTTAAATGTAGATTTCGGCAATGCCTTTTAACAGCAAGGCGGCAATTATAGTATTATTAAAAAGTTCTTTGTTATCGTGCAATCTCATTCATATTCCATTTTAAACAGTGGACAAAATATCTTTCGTTAGTTCCAATTTATATTCCGACAACGGATTAAGGTTGTCTTTAATCTAATTTCTGTTTTAGAGTTGATGTTTTCACAAGGAGAGCCTATATCTCATTATACGCAATATTAGATATATACCGTAAAATTTCAGTTGTTTTGTTTTTTGTATATCCGGAATTAGCACAACAAAATAGTAATTATTTTATAACCATATATTATTGTTAAGTGTTTAATTACTCTTCATAAATCTGAAATTCATTATTTTCAGGACGCAGTTCATCATACATTGCACGTAAGGAATTAAAGGCAGCCATACTTCCCCGGTGAGCGGCTTTGCGGTATAATTCAGCCGCCTGTGCTTTGCTTTGTTTAACGCCCAATCCTTTTTCGTAACAGTAAGCAAGTGCAGCTTGTGCCGAAACAGAACCTTCGTCGGCGGCTTTTTTCAAGATTTTTATATTTTCGTTGCTATTATCTCCATGTTGAATTTTTGCAAATGCAATTCGCACTTTGGCTTCACCGCTACCGAGCTTTGCCGCTTTTTCCCAATATTCTATTGCCTTTTTCCTATCTTGTTTAACTAGTGTTCCTGAATAGTAACAAAGCCCTGTTTCTATTATGGAGTAGATATGATTTTGTTCAACGCCTTTTTTTAACAAGTTTAATGCTTGTTCGTCAGTAAGTTGATAATCTAATCCGAGGGCTGTTAAGCCCGCCCAAACGTACATTGCGCTCGGATTTTCATTATCCGTTTCTTTTTTCAGCAGTTCAAAAAAATCGGTACTTTGTACAAGTTTCATTAAATACTCTGCCGCTTTGCGTGAACCGAGGCGATAAGCATGAATATAATTTTCAGCGGCTTTAATTATATCTTTTTTTACAATTATTCCTTCTTGGTATGCACGTCCTGAAATTAAAAGAGCCTCCGGACTTCCTTGTTGTGCAGCATAATTAATTAATCCTATTCCGGCGGTATCGATATTAGAAAGAGAATCGGTTAATTTTTCCACGCCCAATATATTTTTTAACTCCTTGTTGTTCTTTTCGAGCATAAGATTAATATATTTGCGTGTATCGGAAGTTGATACGGTATCTTCTTCTTCAAGATTAATAAAATCGGGCTCCCAATCTTTTCCCCAAATATCTAATTGTGAGTTTGGAATGTTAGAAGTTGCCACCGCCGGCTGTGCAGTATTGATGGTTTGATCGTCGTCTTTTGTATTGTGAGGTAACTTTATTCCCATTTTTTGGAATTCTTTTACTGTTTCTTTTGCTGGTTTAAAATTTTGGTCTGCGGCTTTTTTTATCCAATAGTAAGCCTCCGATAAATTTCTGTTTACAACCAGATTATCCGTAAGAAAAACTCCGTAAACGAATTGGGCTTCCGGCATACCGTTTTTTGCTGCGGCTTTAAAATATTTATATGCTTCAAACGGATTCCATTCAACCCCTATTCCGTTATTAAGCATTATACCGTAATTAAACCAAGCGGCGGTTAAATCTTTATTAACAGCTTGTTTAATCCAATAGATTGCACGAGTTGTATCTTTTGGTAAACCCTGTCCTGTTAAATATCGCAATCCTAATTCGTGTTGTGCAAAAGGATCGCCGTCTTTTGCTTTTTGTTGCAGTATGTATGCCGTCATTAAGGGGTAAGAAGGGTAACGTGGTTTAACCAAAGGATATACATGATTATAAGGCCACTTCTTTTTTATTGCCTTACTTATTGTTGTATCTTGATATTGCGCGTTGAGATTTCCAACGGATAAAATAAATATAATAAAAAAGAGAATTCGCAAAATATTCCAATATTGTTTAAAAATATAAAAACGATACTTAAGATATAATTATCTCGCATCAAATTTCAATTGGGTATTTATTTTATCCGCTTATAAAAAGTTGTTGTATTTACACCGTTCTGCGAAGAGTAGTCTATTCCGTCCATTAAATTATCCATAATATATAACCCCATACCGCCTTCAGGAGCCGTGGATATATCATCGGGATCGAATTCTAATTTCGGTTTGCTGAAATTTGTTCGAGGAATGCCGGTTTCCAAAATATCTATTGTAACTTTGAATTTGGAAATAGTTACAATTATATCGATTTCGTTTCCCGGTTTTTCAAGATAAGCATGTTCAACAGAGTTGTTAAGAGCTTCCATTAGGCTGATAAGAATAGGGTCAATGATTTCCTTGCTGATTTTATTTTCTTTTAAAAAATTTCTGATTTTTGTAGATACAATGGAAATATTATGATATTCGCTTGTAATTGAAAACTTATCAATCGGCATGCTTAATACATTGATGTCTTTTTTATAATATAGTAAGATAATAATAATTATTAAAAGTTACTATTTACTTTTTTTGTGTCAAAAAAAAGGGCTGCATTTAAGCAGCCCCGTAATCAACTAATTATAACTCTTTGTGACAAAACCACCAATCATAACCATCATATTCCGATTTACGTTTGGCGGCATCATCAACATTTGTTGCAGGAGGAACAATAACTCTGTCGTTTAACAACGCATTGTTCGGCCAGTTTTCAGGAGTGGCAACGCCGTTTGCATCACTTGTTTGAAGAGCTTTAACCGCTCTCAAAATTTCATCAACGTTTCTTCCAATTTCTTGTGGATAATAAATAACCAAGCGTACTTTTCCTTCGGGGTCGCCTACAAATACGGCTCTTACGGTATTTGTTCCTTTGCCCGGATGAAGCATTCCCAATTTCATTGCAACGCTGTCGTTTGCGGCAACAACAGGAAATTCAATATCAACGTCCATATTTTCTTTTATCCATTCAATCCATTTGATATGCGAAAAAACTTGGTCTATTGACATACCTATTAACTTTACTCCCAGTTTATCAAACTCCGGTTTTTTTTGTTGAAAAGCTACAAATTCGGTTGTACAAACAGGGGTAAAATCTGCGGGATGACTGAAAAGAACAAACCAGTTGCCTTTTAAATCACCTGGGATATTCATTGGTCCGTGAGTTGTTTGAACTTCTAATGCCGGGAAATCATCTCCTAATAACGGCATGTTTAATTTTGTTTCTTCCATTTTTACGTCTCCTTTTTTTTGTAAATAATTTACTTAGTGTTTTACCAACAATTTTTAAAACTGTTCCATTCCTTTTAATTTCTGTTATAAAAATATTCTTCTTGTATCAATAAGACAAATTTATAATATTTATATATCCATAAAAAAAATTTATACTAATATGAATATACAGCAAATACAGTATTTAATAGCTCTTGACAAATATCGTAATTTTAGTGTTGCCGCAGAAAAAATGTTTGTTACACAGCCCGCACTCACAATTCAGATTAAAAATCTGGAGGAAGAACTCGGAGTAAAAATTTTTGACAGAACAAAAAAAGCAATAATTCCAACCGAGATAGGAAAGGAATTAATAATACAAGCACATAAATTGCTAAAAGACACTAAAAAATTGAAAGATATTGTTTCCGAATTTAAAGCCGATTTATCGGGGGAGTTGAAAGTAGGCATTATTCCGACTGTAGCTCCATATATTGTTCCGCGGTTTGTAAATCGTTTTATGGAAAAATATCCTAAAATTAATTTAATTTTTTCCGAAGTGATTTCCGAGAACATTTTGCTGCAGCTAAAAGACGGAACGTTAGATGCGGGAATTTTGGTTACTCCATTTCCTATGACTGACACAATAATATTTCCTTTATATTATGAAAAATTTTACACATACGTTTCTAAAAAACATCCTTTCATTAAACGAAAAAAAATAAGTACTACGGAATTGGATTTACAGGATTTGTGGCTGTTGGAAGAGGGAAATTGTTTTAGAAATCAGATTATTAATATTTGTACACAGGATGTAAAATATACAAACGAAGGAAAGTTTAGATATGAAAGTGTTTCTATAGACTCACTAATGAAAATTGTTGACAGCAGTAAGGGAATAACCGTAATACCTGAGTTTGCAAAAATGCTTTTGCCGAAAGAGAAAAAGGGAATGATAAAAACTTTCAGCGATTATTTTCCGGTACGGGAAGTGAGTTTAATAATAGACAGAACATTTTTAAAAAGGACTATTATTGAAAAACTTAAAGAGGAAATAATAAAATCCGTACCCAAAAGAATGCTTAAACCGGACGGTGAACTTGTTAGTACCGTTATAGGAGAAGTGTAGTTTGTTTGATATTATTAAAATCCGAATAAACTTCAAGCGCAAAAATGTTGCCGTTAACTTAAGTTATTAATGTATTGTAATGGTAAAATTGATATTTGTTTTTATTTAAAATAATTTAGCCGGATTGAAAATCCGGCTAAATTATAATTAAAGTTTCTTTAAATCTTTCATTAGTTGAGCAAATTGATGATAACGCAAAGCTTGGGGTCCGTCACTTAAAGCTTTTTCCGGTTCAGGATGAAATTCCACCATAATTCCGTGAGCGCCAACAATTTTAGCGGCTTTTGCCAACGGAATGACTTTATCTCTTTCGCCAATTGCATGGGAAGGATCGACCATAACCGGTAAGTGAGTTAACTCTCGTAATACGGGAATGGCGCTTAAATCAAGCGTATTGCGTGTTGCGGTTTCAAATGTTCTTATTCCGCGTTCCATTAAAATAACTTGTCTGTTACCTTGAGCTAAAATATATTCAGCAGCATTAAGCAATTCATCTATGGAAGACATCATTCCGCGCTTAAGCAAGACCGGTCTGTGAACTTTACCGGCTTCTTTAAGTAGCGAAAAGTTTTGCATATTACGTGCACCTATTTGAATAATATCGGATTGTTTGGCGATTGCTTGAACTTGTTCGGGTGCCAAAGCTTCGGTAATTACAGGCAAATCATATTCTTTGCCGGCAGCTTCAAGATAATTAAGCCCCTCCCATTCAAGTCCTTGAAAACTGTATGGCGAGGTTCGCGGCTTAAAACATCCGCCGCGTAAAATATGAGCTCCGTTTACTTTTACTTCGTTAGCACAAGAGAAAATTTGTTCTTTAGATTCAACCGAGCAAGGACCGCCTATAACAACAAAATTGTCTCCGCCAATTTCCACATCGCGTATTTTAATTATTGTATCTTCGTTTTTGTATTCCCTGCTTGCAAGTTTATAACTTTTGGATTTGATGCTTTTTTTAATAATAGGTTTGGGAAATTCTTTCTTCTTTTCAACCGTTGTGTTTTCTTCTTCCGAGGGATTAAGGGAATCCAATTTCGTTTTTTTAACAACTTGAGAAGGATAACTTCCGAGAACTTTGAAAAAACGTAAATACGGACCCAAATCGTCAAGCATATTTTGAACGTTTTCGTCTTCAATGTTTCCTTCAAAATCAACATAAAACATTTGTTCCCATGGATTCCCGAGTATAGGTCGAGATTCTAACTTTGTAAGATTAATATTATAGGCATCAAAAACGGAAAGAGCTTTTGCCAAAGAGCCGGGGGTATGGGCAGTTGCCATTACTAATGAAGTTTTTGCCGGAAGGCGATTATCCACCTTAATTTTGTTGCGAGATACTACAAGAAATCTGGTATAATTTTGCTCTTGATTTGCAATTCCTTTTCGAATAATTGTAACATTAAAAAGATGTGCCGCCTCTTCGCTTGCAATTGCAGCAAATTCCGGATTTTTTTCTTCCGCAATTTTTTGAACCGACATGGCTGTATCGGCAAAATATTCTATTCGTGCATTGGGAATAGTTGAAAGAAAATTACTGCACTGCGATGCGGCTTGGTAATGTGCATATATTTTTTTGATTTTATGAATTGAAACATCTTCGGTAGCAACAAGGCAATGTTTAACTTCAAATGTTTCTTCGCCAACAATAGAAAGAGTTGTATGAAGCAATAAATCGTAAACTTCGTTTATACCCCCTGAAGTTGTGTTTTCAATTGGAAGAACCGCATAGTCGGCTTCGCCTTTTTCAACGGCTTCCACAACTTCGGAAAAAAGTTTTTTGGAAACAAAATCCAATTCCTTATCGGTATATGCAAAATATTTTTTAGATGCCAAATAACTGTATGCTCCTTCAATTCCTTGTATGGCAACGGTAATTCTTTCTTTGTTGTCGGAATCTTTTAAGGGATTGATTACAAAACTTTGTTGTAATCTAACGGAGTCTTCAATTATTTCATAATAAACTTTTGTAAGAAAATGCGGATCAATACCTTTTTCTTTTCCCAATTTAATTAAGCGTTTTAATAATTCCTCCTCACGTTTTTCATCACGGATAGGATTGTTGGAAGCGTTTTTATCCTTTATTACATTTTTACTTAATTCCCGTCTTTTGGCAAGTAGCTCAATAAGATGTGCATCAACATCGTTAATTTGTTTCCTCAAATCTTCAATACTCATTTTTCGCCTTTGCAAATTGTTTCATAATAAAAAAGTAAAATTACTAAATAATTGTTTCTAAAAAAATTCGTTTAAGTGTATATTTACAACTGATGTAAATTATTATTAAGGAGAATATGTCAGATACACCATCAAGTATGTTGCCGTTGGGAACAAAAGCAAAAGATTTTTCTTTGTTCGATACGGTTTCGGAAAAAATTCTTTCACTTAATCAAATTAAAGGAGAAAAAGGGACACTGATAATGTTCATTTGTAACCATTGCCCTTTTGTTAAACATGTTAATTCCGAATTGGTAAAACTTGCTAACGACTATAAGGAAAAAGGAATTGGTTTTATTGCAATAAGCTCAAACGATGTTGTTCATTATCCCGACGATTCTCCCGTGTTGATGAAAGAGCAAGCAAAAAAACTCGGTTATCCTTTTCCGTATTTATATGATGAGACTCAAGAGGTTGCAAAAGCATACCATGCGGAATGTACTCCCGATTTTTTCTTTTTTGATTCCGAATTAAAATTGGTTTATCGCGGACAGTTGGACGATTCGCGTCCTGGAAATAATAAACCGGTTACCGGCAGCGATATAAGAGCGGCTATTGATGCCGTTCTTGCGGGAAAAGAGGTGAATCCCAATCAATATCCGAGTATGGGATGTAATATTAAGTGGAAAAGATAAAACCATTTATTATGGTTTTTTAATTTGAAAACAACAAAATTTACCGTTGTTTTGGCAAATGAAATTATTAAATTTTTCCTATCTTTAAAAAATTAAACTAAAGAAGTTTTATTATTACAAGAATGTCTAAACAAACAAAAATATATTCGGCAACGGTTTTATTTATAATATTATTGGTTGCAATAATTATTGTATCCGATTCGCAAACCGGATTTACGGAGCAATTAATATATTCCGCCACAGAAAAAATAAAAACCGAAATTACAAATTATCTTAACCCGATTACGGTCGATATTCAAAAAGCGAAAAACGACAGAGAAAAAAATGTAATTGAATATACAAGTGAAATCGGGTTAAACAATTATTTTATCCCTTTTTTATCTAATCACCCCACAATTTATTCGGTTAAATATTTTGATAACGACGGCAGACAATATTTGCTTTATAAAGAGAAAAAGTCGTTTGTTTCTGCATTTAGAATTGAGAAAAAATTTAATAACGAAGTTACTTGGAAACGTTGGGACGGTAATTTAAAAGAACTAAGTAAATGGAAAGAAAAAGTTCCCCGCGATCCTATCAGACAAAATTGGAAACAATATTTTACCCAAGATATCATCCCGGATAGTATTTATTGGTTTGATTTAAAATCTTTTTATAACTCGTCATTCGGAGAATTAAATGCAATTACATTTTCCGGCACAAAAAAAAACAAAAATCTTTTCGGGCTGGCTATAGGAATTAAAATAAATGATATGCTCTCTCTAATACCGGAGTTAAATTTATATTCAAATCCAAAATTGTTTTTTATCAATCACAAGCAACACATCATTCCTATAATTATAGATGTAAAAGAAAGCATACGCAAAGAAGATAGAGCTTTTACACGTGCAAACATTAAAGATTCTGTTGTAATCTCTTTTTGGGATAATTGGCAGGAATTAGGTCGGGATTCCGTTTC
Source organism: uncultured Melioribacteraceae bacterium (assembly GCA_964617555.1). Taxonomy (GTDB): domain Bacteria; phylum Bacteroidota; class Ignavibacteria; order Ignavibacteriales; family Melioribacteraceae; genus 1-14-2-50-31-20. Next base: position 63,138 of record CAZTYP010000106.1, read on the forward strand.
AACATTTATGTTGGAAATTAATAATCAACAATGGTGGGCTCAAATTGATAAAATAAATCTTAACTACAGCAAATTGCAACTCGGTGTTGTAATTTCAGAATCCGATTTAATTTTTGCCCATCTTTTTGATACTTACGTAATTATCTTTGTTATGTTGATTGTGCTTGTTATTATTACAATAATTTATTGGGTGAAAAAGAAAAAGAAAAACTCTACAGAGAATGGAAAACTTACCGTTGAGGGGTTAAAAAAACTTCTTGAAAAAGGGGAGTCGGAATTCTTTGAATTAAAATCATCATTGCGATGGGACTATAGGGAAGAGCGTGTTAACAAAAAACTTGAAGAAGTGATAATCAAGTCAATCTCCGCATTTAATAACGCCAAAGGTGGATATCTGGTTATTGGTGTTGACGACGATAATAATATTTTAGGTCTCGAGAAGGATTATGCAACACTTAAAAAACATAATTCGGATTATTTTGAACTTCATCTGCGCAATTTGATAAACGCCGCTTTTTCAGTCAGATTTACAGCTGGTAAAATTTCGATAAACTTTTTAACCATAGAAGGAAAAGAAATTTGTATTATCAAAATCGAGCAAGGAGATTATCCTTTGTTTTTGAAAACAACCGATAACAATGGGAATAAAATTGAAAAATTCTTTATCCGTAGTGGAAATTCTTCTCAACAAATAAAATCTCTTTCCGAAATTAATAATTATATTAATGCTCGGTTTAATAAAAAATAATGGAAATGGTTTTTGTGGAATAGTAAGATTTTATTACATATATTTACAAACGTTATGAAAAACTTTTTACAAATATCATCGAACAAAAGAAACAACAACTGGGCTTGGTGGCAGTATTATAATACTCCGTAGAAACTCAGTGAAAAAGATATAATTAATAAATTTTAATTTAGAACCCTTCTCAAACACTGAGAAGGGTTTTTTATTTTATGGAAAGTTAATTAGAATGACAAAAGAAGAATTTATAAAACTCTCGAAAAGCTACAATGTTATTCCGGTATATGAACGCATAACCGGCGATATGCTTACGCCGGTGCTTGCATATTTGAAACTCAGAAAAAATAATCAATTCTGTTTTTTGCTTGAATCCGTTGAAGGCATAGGAAGACTGGCGCGATATTCGTTTATTGGAAGAGACCCGAGTAAAATCATTTCCAATCGCGGTAATCAATTAACAATTACATCACCTAACAACGATACGGTAACCTTCACTGAAAATATTTTTACTTACCTGAAAAATGAAATCGCTTCATATAAATTCCCAATAATAAAAGACGTTCCGGATTTTACCGGCGGTATTGTCGGATATATAGGATACGAAAATATTTCACTCATTGAAGAGAAACTTGTTTTTGAAGAACATGAAAATTCGGAAACTCCCGATTCTATTCTCGGAATATTCAACACAATTATTGCTTTCGACCACTACAAACATCAATTGCTTCTCATCTCCAATGTCCATCTGGATAGTTCATCAAACATTGATGCGGAATATGACAAAGCAAAAAAGAAGTTGAAAGAAATAAAAGAAGAACTTTCCAAACCTGTTCAATACAAGTCTGACTTTAAATTTAGCAGAAAAAAAGTAACTGATTCTTCCGATTCCTCTTTCGAAGAAATAGTAAAAAAAGCAAAACAAAACATTTACGATGGCGATATTTTTCAATTGGTTATTTCTAAGAGATTTACCGCATCGTACAAAGGAGACTTACTAAACCTCTACCGTGCATTGAGAATAATCAATCCGTCACCTTATATGTATTTCATGGAAATGCCCGAAGAAGTTACGGTAATAGGAACATCACCGGAAGACTTAATTAAGGTTAGGGATCGAAAAGCATCCATACTTCCTATTGCGGGTACAAGAAAACGCGGAGCAACTGAGAAAAGAGATTTGGAACTTGAAGCAGAGTTACTTGCAGACCCTAAGGAAAAAGCGGAACACATCATGTTAGTCGACTTGGCACGCAACGATCTTGGAAGAGTTTGCGATTACAATACTGTTAAAATAAAAGAGTATATGAAAATCCATCGCTTCTCGCATGTAATGCATATAGTTTCAAGAGTAGAAGGGACTTTGAAGAACAACAAGGATTGTATTGATGCCTTTACTGCCGCCTTCCCTGCCGGAACGGTTTCCGGTGCCCCGAAAATAAAGGCAATGGAGCTTATTCATCAATACGAAAAAAGTTTAAGAAATATTTATGCAGGCTCAGTCGGGTATATAGATTTTAGAGGCAACCTCGATATGTGCATCGCAATAAGAACCCTTTTTTCAATAAAGGATAAAATACATTGGCAAGCCGGTGCAGGTATTGTTGCCGATAGTAAACCTGAATTGGAATATAAAGAGATTAACAACAAAGCGGCTGTACTGGTTAACGCATTGAAATATGCTGAAATAATTGATGAACCAAACAAAGAGTAAAAATGAAAATATTAGTTATAGATAATTACGATTCCTTTACTTTTAATCTTGTACAACTTATCGGAAAGTTTACCGATGATATAATTGTAAAGCGAAACGATAAAATAATGCCGGATGAAATAAAAAAGATAAATCCCGATAAAATTGTAATATCTCCGGGTCCCGGTATTCCTAAAGATTCCGGAATATCCATAGAAGTTATAAAAACAATAGGAAAAAATACTCCTCTGCTAGGCGTTTGTCTTGGTCATCAAGCTATCGGAGAAGTATTCGGAGCCAATATAATTAATGCTCCGGAATTAATGCACGGAAAATCTTCCGCAGTATTACATACCGCTCAAGGTATATTCAAAAACGTTCCACAAAATTTTAACGCCGGAAGATACCACTCGCTTATTATCGATTCATCTTCCGTTCCCGACGAATTGGAAATAACATCGCATACGGAAGATGGAATAATAATGGGTATTAAACATAAGCAATACCCTATTGAGGGAATTCAATTTCATCCCGAATCAATTTTAACACCCGAAGGTGAAACAATAATTAAAAACTGGTTGGAACAATGATTAAAAAAGTATTACAAAATATTCTTGAAGGAAAGAACCTTTCGTTTAAAGAAGCAACGAACACCGCTAATTTGTTGATGAACGGTAAGATTAATAATTCGCAGATTGCGGCTTTGCTAACAGCACTTAAGTACAAAGAGGAAACACCTGAAGAGATAGCGGGCTTTGCAATGGCAATGCGAAACAACGGAATTAAAATCAGTTGTAACATTCACAATACAATTGACGTTTGTGGCACCGGTGGCGATAACTCCAATTCGTTTAATATCTCTACCGCAGTGGCTTTTGCGGTTGCCGGAGCAGGAGTAAACGTTGCGAAGCACGGCAACAGATCAATTACCAGCAAAAGCGGCAGTTCCGATGTTCTTTCGGAACTTGGTGTTAATATTGATTTAACACCCAATGAATCTGAAGAAGCATTAAAAAAAATCGGTGTGGCATTTCTCTTTGCACCAATCTATCATCCGGCAATGAAATATGCTGCACCTGTAAGATTGGAACTCGGTTTTAAAACAATTTTCAACATACTTGGTCCGCTTACAAATCCGGCGGATGTTACAAAACAAATGATTGGTGTATTCAACGAAAAAACAGCTTATAAAATGGCGGAAGCCGCTAATCTACTGGGGATGGAACGGGTGGCTTTTATTTGCACCAATGACCGATACGATGAAATTACATTAACGGATTCTACAAAAGTAATCGAATTAAATAACTCGGAGATATCAACACAAACTATAACCGCATCAACATTTGGTTATGATACGATAGAGCTTTCCGAAATCGAAGGCGGAACTCCGTTTGATAATGCACAAATTATTCTTGATTTGTTTTCGAGCGGGGCAAGAACGACACACTTTAATGTTGTTGCCGCCAATACTGCACTGGCTCTTTATATATCCGGTAAATATTCATCGTTAAAACTTGCGCAAGAAGCGGCGGAAGATTCTCTTCTTTCAGGCAAAGCATTAAATAAATTAAACAAATTAATCGAGTTCGGTAAAAACCATGAGTAATATTTTAGAAAATATTGTTGAGGTAAAACAAGACGAAGTGAAATTTCTGAGAAGTAATTTTACACTATCCCGATTTTCAGATTATCAATTTTTTGATACTGAGTGTATTGATTTTACAAATGCTTTATCAACTAAGAATGAAATTTCAATTATTGCGGAAATAAAAAAAGCCTCTCCCTCAAAGGGAATTATCAGAAACGACTTCAATCACCTTGCTATAGCTGATGTTTACATGAGCAACGGAGCCGATGCAATCTCAGTTTTAACGGACAAGAAATTTTTCGAGGGTAATGTGAAATATTTGGAAGAAATTGCGAAGATGAAAAGCATCCCTTTATTAAGGAAAGATTTTATCATTGACGAATACCAAGTTTATGAAGCAAAAGCATACGGAGCCGATGCAATACTTTTGATATCGGAAATTCTATCCGCAAAACAAATAAACGAATTAACAAATGCCGCATACGAACTGGGAATGTCTGTTTTACTCGAAATGCACAGCGATAGTCAATTATCGAAGATTGATTTTTCACTAAATAAAATAATCGGAATTAACAACAGAGACCTAACAACCTTTGTAACAAATATCAAAACAACCGGAAAGATTGCCGATAAACTCCCTTCCGATTCTATACTTGTTTCTGAATCCGGAATACAAAGCAATAACGATTTGGAATATCTGAAAACGGTAAATACCAATGCAATACTGGTCGGAGAACATTTTATGAAATCCGATGATATTAAAAAAGCCGTTTTGGAAATGAAGAAAAGTTGTAAAATAATAAACTAAATTATATATATACTTAACGAGTTTCTGTGGCACTTAAAATTAAAATATGCGGAATAACAAGACTTAAAGATGCTCAACTATGCGTAGAATATGGGGTTGATGCAATCGGATTTGTATTTTATCGGAAAAGCAAACGATATATTACTCCTGATGAGGCATATAACATTGCAAAATCTCTACCGATTTTCACTCACAAAGTTGGTGTATTTGTTAATGAAAGTTATAACGAAGTTAACAATATTGCAGAATCTGTAGGGCTTACGGCTGTACAGTTACACGGAAATGAATCGCCGGAATATACAGCCGAAATTAAACATCCGGTAATTAAGGCTTTTGGAGTTGATAAAAATTTCGATTTTTCGCAAACAACTCAATACACCAATTCCGCAATTTTATTAGATGTTAAAAACACTATGGAATACGGCGGTACGGGAAAATCGTTTGATTGGAAATTAATCCCCAAATCTATTAGAAACAGAGTAATAGTTGCAGGCGGAATATCGGCACGAAATATTAAAAATATGTATAACACAATTGCTCCCTATGCGGTTGACCTTTCATCGTCTGTTGAGATTGAGCCCGGAATTAAGGACGCAAAGAAAATAATTGAGATAATGAATATTATAAAACAAATAAATAATAAAAATGAATAGTCACTTATACACCGCCCCGGATGAAAAGGGAAAGTACGGCAACTACGGCGGAAAGTTTGTACCGGAAACTTTAATATCGGCTTTGTACGAACTTGAAGAAACTTACAAAGAAGCACGACAAGATGAAAATTTCCTTAAAGAATTAAGCGAACTTCAAAAAAATTACAACGGAAGAGAGACACCCTTGACCTTTGCAGACAGACTGACGGCACATTACGGCAAAGGGAAAATATATCTTAAACGGGAAGATCTAAACCATACCGGTGCTCATAAACTTAACAATACACTCGGACAAATATTACTGGCAAAGCGACTCGGGAAGAAAAGAATAATTGCCGAAACCGGTGCAGGTCAACATGGAGTTGCAACAGCAACAGTTTGCGCAAAGTTCGGACTGGAATGCACTGTGTATATGGGAGAAGTGGATGTTGAGCGTCAAGAGATGAATGTATTCCGGATGAAAATGATGGGGGCAAAAGTAGTTCCGGTTTCATCAGGAAGCAGAACATTAAAAGACGCCACTAACGAAGCAATACGAGATTGGGTTACTAATGTAGAAAACACTCATTATATAATCGGCTCCGTTGTAGGTCCGCACCCTTATCCAATGATAGTAAGGGATTTTCAAACCGTCATAGGCACAGAAACAAAAGCACAAATTAATAAAGCGGAATCGCGTAACCCTGATTATATTGTTGCATGTGTCGGTGGCGGATCTAATGCTATAGGTATGTTCTATCCTTTTATAAACGACAGTGATGTTAAGCTGATAGGTGTTGAAGCTGCCGGATTTGGTGTAGATACCGATAAACATTGTGCTACACTAACTAAAGGAACACCGGGTATTTTTCAAGGAATGAATACTTACCTCCTCCATAACGATGAAGGACAAATTACGGAAGTGCATTCCATCTCAGCCGGATTGGATTACCCCGGGGTCGGACCGGAGCACAGTTTCTTAAAAGATTTAAAACGGGTAATATATTCATCCGTTACCGATGAAGAAGCATTGCAAGCAGCGGTAAAACTCTCGCAACTTGAGGGAATTCTTCCCGCATTGGAATCATCGCATGCTATTGCATACTTAGATTACTTAATGCCGAAAACGAAAGATACTGATATAGTAATTGTAAATCTTAGCGGACGCGGAGATAAGGATTTGGGAACGTTGATTAGTAGAATAAAACTTTAGACTGAGAGTTAGTTATGAATAAAAGCATAATCAAAGATAGAATTAACGAAATAAACAACAGTGGCAAAAAGGCATTGTCCGTTTTTCTAACTTCGGGATTTCCTACAATTGAACACTTTACAGATAATGCAAATAAAATTATAGAAGCGGGGGCGGATTTAATAGAGTTAGGAATGCCTTTCAGCGACCCGCTTGCCGATGGAGGTGTTATTCAATATTCATCACAAGTTGCATTGCAAAACGGAATAACTCAAAAGCAAACATTTAAATTTGCCGAGGCAATAAAAAAAGAAAATGATATTCCCATTATTTTAATGGGGTATGCCAACACTTTGCTAAAGTACGGAAAAGAACAATTTGAGACAGATGCAATAAATGCCGGTGTTGACGGTCTGATTATTCCCGATGTGCCTTTGGAAGAGTTTGACGAGTTTTTCTTTCCGTTTTCAGACAAGCTCGATAAAATACTTTTAACCACACCTACAAGTTCTGTCGAAAGAATAAAAACAATAGATAAAAAATCAACCGGATTTTTATATTCGGTCTCTGTTTCCGGTACTACGGGTGTACGTAACGGGTTCAGTATTGCCTCAATTCAAAATCTAAAAACAACATATAAGATTGTAAAGAAAAATAAAATGTTAATAGGATTCGGAATTTCCAAGCCTGAAAACATAAAACAACTTTCACCATTTGCCGACGGCTTTATTGTGGGAAGTGCTGTGATTAAAACTTTACAAACCAAAGGTCTTGTGTACACAACCGAACTTATTAAAGCACTGAAGAACGCATGTGAAAGCTAATATCTAAATTCCGCAACTATCGGTAACGGCATATATCTGCCCGTCAATTATATTCAATTCGTCGCCCAAAACTTCTTCAATTTTAGGGAAAAGAACTCTCTCTTCGTTTCTAACATGTTTTTCCAAAAAGAAACCCAAATTATCCAAGTTTTGTTCTTTATCTCCTTTTTCTAAGCCGGAAATCATTTCTCCCATTTTATCATGCTCCGCTACCGCTTCATCAATCAACTTATCCAAAGCTTTATCTTTCCCTTTTGCCAAAGGAAAAAGGATTGTCTCTTCATGATTAAAATGAGGGATAAGCTCGGTATTGTAAGAGTGAATTACGTGTTTAATTTTATTATTGATGGAACTGGTTCCCAAGTCGGTTTTAATAAAATTTTTCTTTATTCCCTGTGCCATTTTAAGCAACACATGATGGTCGTGAGATAAAGGGATAATTGTTTTGTGTCGTTTCATTTTAAGCTCGTATTTTATTTTTATCTGATATATTAAAAATAACTAATTTTTCTTTTTTATATATGTATCGAACATTTGTTCTCCGAGATTTTCCACGTAAACCTCATATCCTTTTTCTTCCACCATCTGGATTAAAGGAGCCGGAACAAAAGGGGTTGACAAAAGATACAACTCATTGCCGGAAATATCATGAATCTCTTTTGTAACACGTCCCGCTGGATGAATACCGTTTTCCAAATCTATGTATGCATCGTATTCAAGCTTTACATTTTCCCTTTTAACCCATCCGGGTTTTTCCTGTTTGGCGGGATCGGCTTCTTCTTCAATATCCAACCGCTTTAATCCCGCCGCATCTCGTAATTTTGAGATAAGCTCTGCAATAGGAATATCTCCGATAGTTGCCGCCTGTTTAAGAGTTGCAACTTTTGCAACGGTTTTTCTGAGTATCGGATTTTTTAGTTTTTTAAATGTCGGAACTATCTCTATTAATTTATCTTCTAATTCGGGATAGTTTTCCAAAAAATCGCTTACCATTGTTTGTGGTGTTATTTCTGTTTTTATTATTTTTTTTGCATCAGACATTTTAATCCTCGTAATTTAATATTCTTCTTTCACCTTCCAAATTTCTGTACTCGCTTACATCGTGGCTCATTTCCACAGTTCCCAAATAATTACCTTTTTTATCCCTAACAGCATAATAAGCTATGTGAACAAATTTATCTCCCATTTGAATCCAGAATTTTGCTTTGTCTTGTTTGCCCGATTTGAAATCATTCAAAATTTGGTCAACAATATGAACACTTGAAGGGGGATGACAGTATTGCACCAGTCTTCCCAAAATAGCTTTACTCCGCTGGAATACCCGGTCTGGTCCTTGTGAAAAATATTTTACTTTGTCGTCTTTATCCACAAAAGTAAAATCAACAGGTAAAACATTAAGAAAACCGTCTAATTCTTCGGGAGTAAAAGAACCGGTTGGTAACTTAATTTTATCAGATATTTTTGCCTCGTTTTTTTCTTCGTCGGATAATTTAGGCATCCACTCAACTTCCGGCGTATAAAGGCAATAACCAATTTCTTCACTTTGTTGTTGAATTTGGTACCACTCAAAATCGTTTAAGGTATCCATTGCCATCGGGAATAAAATTTCCTCTTCTTTGTAAATCATATCGGATATTGATTTTAATGTGGGATTAAAAATCATCTCAAAATATGCTTCAAGCTCTTCGTTGGTTGCTTTGTTGTTTTCGGATAAAAGTTGAATGGATGATTTTAAAAACGCTCTTGTTTCATCGTGTTTTCCCCACATAACCATCGGAGGACCGGTAATATCATGTTTTTCCAAAAACGGAAAAAGTAAATTTTCCAATTTAATGTAATGTTTTTCTACATCCATTAGTTCGTTAAAAAGAGTATGTATTGCAAAAATTGTTTTTTGCTCAATTACCTTCGGTTCTCCTTTTTCTACGGAATATTGAAAGTGTTTGATTTTATCTATCTGTTTTTGAAGAGCTTCGTTCTCTTTTATCAGTATATGTAAAGGATGTCCTTCCGGAATTTGTTGTGCCATTGAAGTATCAATTGCACCGTTTAATGCCTCGGTGTGAAGGTCGCAAAGTTTAAGAACTTCTTCCCGATCAAGCCCTTCCTCTATTAATTCCTCTTCTGCTTGAACCACTTCGTTGTAAGGAACACTTCCCATTAATTCAACAAGTTTGGCTTGTGTATCTTCAGTAGAGTTTCCGTCATGTAAACCAAGTATCAACTTTTTCAACTGATCAACACGTTGACGGCTGTTATTTAAAAATTCACTCATTTTCTTTTCCTTTGGTTTTTAAAAAAGAATATTTATTCCGATTATAAATTTAATATTTATTTAGATTAAATACAAATAGTATTCATTTAAAACAAAAGAAGATATATTGATACTTAAAAACCGTGAAAGATTATTTTTTTGTTTTGATTATTACTCCGTCGCTCTCGTTATGTAATCTATCAACGGAGGTAATAACATAAACGGCATCTTCTTTAACGGGAGAATAATAACTTGTTCTATTATTTAATACTTTGTTAATAATATGCTCGGGGTTATTCAAATTGATTTTTTCGTTAGTAGCGAATTTATAAACCAAATAATAATTAGGAAACCCCTTATCTGTTGCGGAATTAGGAACATTCCAATAAAGTAAAGTGCCGGATTTGGTTGGTATTTGATGGAGATTTTCCGGTTTAAGAGGCGGAATTGAATCAAGCCACGGCATTACCGGAGGAAGAGCCGTTGTTTTGTACCAATTGTTTTTCATCGAGTCTGCAAGACCGCTCCAATTAAGTGTGATAGATTTTGCGGAAAAATAGACTTCGCCCGAAACATTTTTTGTTGCTCGGTTCATTCTAACCTGGTTGCCGATTTGTGATTTATCCCCCGAATAATTTTCGGAACACATTTTGCTTGAATAAAGCCCTATATATAGATGTCTGCCGTTGGTAACAGTACTCCACCAAGGAAGAAGTTTTGCATAGTCTGCTTTCTCATGTCCAATTTCCCAATAAAGCTGCGGATTTATATAATCAACTATTTTATTTTGCAACCAGTTTAACGGGTCGCAGTAAATAACATCATAGGAATTAAATCCGTCTGTTTTCGCATATTCGTTTCGTACAATTCCAAATGGAGAAATGCCGAATTTAACATACGGCTTCTCTTTTTTTATTATTTTATATAACTCTTTCATCAATAAATTAATATTATCCCGTCTCCAGTTGTCTATATCGGAAAACCCTCTGCTATATTTAATAAAAGTTAAAGAGTCTTCGTGTGTAATTTTAGGTTTATAAGGATAGAAATAATCATCAAAATGAATTCCGTCCACATCGTATCTTGTTAAAACATCTTTCATAACTTTTTTGATATGCTCACGTACTTGCGGCAACCCGGGGTTTAACATTTTAAATTTTTCTGAAGTAATTAACCAATCGGGGTGTTTTACGGCAATATGATTTTTACTGAGGTTATAAGCGGTTGTATCTCTTACGGCTCTGTAAGGATTAAACCAGGCATGCAACTCCAAACCATGCTTGTGAGCTTCTTCAATTGCTACTTGCAACGGGTCATAAAACGGTTCAGGAGCTTTTCCCTGCGTACCCGTAAGCCAATAAGACCAGGGTTCGTAATTCGATTTATAAAGCGCATCACATTCGGTTCGCACTTGAAAAAAAACCGCATTAATTCCGGCATCGGCAAGTAATCTTAATTGATTTATTAAATTCCGTTTTTGTACAGCCGTAGATGTATCTTTATTAATAGGCCAATCTATATTTGCAACAGTTGCAATCCAAGCTCCGCGAAACTCATATTTTGGTGTGGGTTTTTGTGAAAAAACGGATACGGATAAAAGCAAAAGAAAAAAGAAAATTTTCATTACAGAACCACTTTTTGTTAAAATTAGATAAGTAAAAATAATAACAATTAAAGAAAGTTATTAGATTTATTCTAATAACGTGGAACTTTTGAATCTTTACGGTTGTTGTTACATCAAACAATAAAAAAATTGAAAGAGGTGAAAAATTATGGCAATTGATTTAAACAAATTTACCGTAAAAGGTCAAGAAACAATACAAAATTCAATCGAGATTGCTCAGAACTACAATAATCAAATTGTTGAGGCTGAGCATCTTCTTGCGGCCTTGTTGCAAGATAACGATAGTGTGGCTGTTTCGATTATTCAAAAAATAGCTGCACATGCCGACACGTTGCGAATAAAGGTAGGTGAACTGCTTGAGAAGAAACCGAAAGTTACCGGTGCGGGTATCGGCAACCAACAACTTTCTCAAGAAGTGGGAAAGATTTTAGATACTTCGGCAAAGGAAGCATCTAATTTAAAAGACGAGTATATTTCCACCGAACATATTCTGATAGCAATTACCGAATCGGGTGGTGAAGTTGCAAAATTATTAAACACGCACGGAATAACAAAAAACACAATTCTTGCGGCTTTAAAAGATATACGTGGAAACCAAAGGGTAACTTCGCAAAACCCCGAAGATACTTATCAATCCTTAAAAAAATACGGAAGGGATTTAAACCAACTTGTGAAAGAAGGAAAACTTGATCCGGTTATAGGTCGCGACGAAGAAATTCGTCGTGTGCTCCAAGTTCTTTCCAGACGTACAAAAAATAATCCTATTCTAATCGGTGAACCCGGTGTGGGTAAAACGGCAATAGCCGAAGGGTTGGCTTACAGAATTGTATCGGGAGATATTCCCGATAATTTGAAGGATAAAAGAATAGTTGCTCTGGATTTAGGAGCATTGGTTGCCGGGGCACAATTTCGCGGACAGTTTGAAGAGCGTTTAAAAGCAGTAATTAAAGAAGTGCAAAGTTCCAACGGAGAAATTATTCTTTTTATTGATGAAATTCATCAACTTGTTGGGGCGGGAAAAACAGACGGGGCAATGGATGCCGCAAATATTCTTAAGCCGGCATTGGCCAGAGGCGAACTACATGCTGTTGGTGCAACAACATTAAACGAATATAAAAAATACATCGAAAAAGATGCGGCGCTCGAAAGACGTTTTCAACCGGTGATGGTGCAAGAGCCAAGCGAAGAAGATGCAATTTCCATTCTGCGAGGTTTAAGTGAACGTTACGAAGTTCATCACGGAGTAAGAATAACCGATGCCGCTCTTGTTGCAGCCGTTCAACTTTCCAGCAGATATATTACCGACAGATTTTTACCCGATAAAGCTATTGACTTAATTGACGAGGCGGCTTCCAAGTTACGAATTGAAATTAACTCAATGCCCGAAGAATTGGATCAGTTGGAGAGAAAAATACAACAACTTGAAATTGAACGTGAAGCATTAAAACGGGAAAAAGACGATCTTTCCAAATCCAGATTGGAAGAGATAAAAAAAGAACTTGCGGAACTTGACGATAAAAGAAAAGTTCTTAAAAGTCAGTGGATGCAAGAACGCGAAAAAATCCAAAAAATAAGAGATTTAAAAAGCGAAATTGAAAATCAAAAAGTTCTTGCCGATAAATATGAACGCGAAGGCGATTTCGGGAAAGTGGCCGAAATTCGTTACGGCAAAATTGTTGAATTGGAAAAACAACTTCAAGAGGAAACGGAAAGCTTAAAATTAATACAAAAACACAGAACGTTACTTAAGGAAGAAGTTGAAGCGGAAGATGTTGCCGAAGTTGTGGCAAAATGGACGGGAATTCCGGTAAGTAAAATGCTTGAAAGCGAACGCAGCAAACTTATCCGCTTGGAAGATGAATTGCATAAACGTGTTGTCGGGCAAGACGAAGCCGTTGTTGCCGTTGCAAATGCGATACGCCGTTCGCGAGCAGGTTTACAAGATAAAAATCGTCCGATAGGCTCTTTTATATTTATCGGTACAACCGGTGTGGGTAAAACGGAATTGGCACGCTCACTTGCGGATATATTGTTTGATGACGAACATGCAATGATTCGTATTGATATGAGTGAATATATGGAAAAACATTCCGTATCGCGTTTAATCGGTGCGCCTCCCGGATATGTGGGGTATGAAGAAGGCGGGCAATTAACCGAAGCCGTACGACGCAGACCGTATTCGGTTATTTTGCTTGACGAAATTGAAAAAGCTCATCCGGATGTTTTTAATGTTCTGCTCCAAGTTTTGGACGACGGACGTTTAACCGATAATCAAGGACGAACGGTTAATTTCAAAAATACAATTATAATTATGACTTCCAATATCGGTTCGCATTTAATACAAGAAAAAATGAGCGGATTAACGGAAGAAAATATTAACAGCATAATGAGCGAATTGGAAACAAGTTTAACAGGCTTGCTCAGACAAACAATTCGTCCTGAGTTTTTAAACCGTGTTGACGAAATAGTTTTATTCAAACCGTTATTAAAACGTGAACTTGTCGGTATTATTGATATCCAATTGCGAATGGTTGAAAAATTATTGCAAGATAAGAATATGAAAATCGAAGTTACCGACAAAGCAAAAGAGTTCTTGTTAGAGAGAGGTTATGATGTTACTTACGGTGCAAGACCATTGAAGCGAACAATACAGCGTTATGTACTTAATCCGCTTTCAACGGAATTGCTCTTAAATAAATTTGAAAACGGTGATACTATTCTTGTTGATGTTGGTGCTGACGGTAAACCGGTGTTCAAGAAAAAGTAAATTAATAAAATTAAAAAGAAAAGAAGCAATTAACTCGAAATATGTTGAGTTGATTGCTTTTTTTTATTTAAAATATTTTTTATAAGAACAAACAACGCAATAAATTATTTCGAAAAACCATTTATGAAAAAAAGTTCATTTATACAATGGGTTGCTTATAAATTCATTTATGAAGAATAAATTGAGTAATGGTAAATTTAAAAATCAACAAAAGAAAACAGAAAATTTAATACACACTTATAAGTTAGTTCAAAAAAAAGATTAAATAAAAAAAGTATTTGAAAATCATCGAAAGAATATTCCGAATTCACTCAAAAATTATATTTATTCCCAAGTCTATTGAAACAAAATGGTGTGTGGAATAACTGGCAGCATAGCCGTAATCTCCAAGATTATAAACATCTTCGTTAAATATATAATGATATTTAACTGCCGCATCAAGATTAAGGATTTCGTTTATGGGGTATTCAAAACCGAAACCGGGAGTAATACCGCCAGAAGTTATATCGGTTGAAGGATAATTTACATTATTGGAGTTTCCGTTTTCATTAATATATTTTCCGTAAATTTCACGGGATATTTTATAGGCACCGCCCTCAATAATAACATAAGGATGAAATTCCGTTTCCGTTTTGAAAAAGAATTTAACATATAATAAAACAGGAATTGAGTTGATAGGAGCTTCAATATTATAGTGTCCTTTATTTCCGTTTTCTTTTACGGTGTTATTTAATGCGTCCAAATCTAACGACCAACTGTTATATCCGATTATTAAACCGACTCTTCCGGTTTCGCTAAAATTGTAAAAAACACCGCCATAGCCGCCAAATTGAGTGTTATAATAATCATTAAAATCTCCCGAAGGAAAATTTACCGCTCCGCTAACGGTAAATCCGTATTTCCCTTTTTGTGCAAAAAGAGTAACGGAAAGGAATAATATAAAAACAATTATTTTTTTCATGAGCTTATATTCTGTTTAATTAAAGTAATAGTTAATTCCGCCTATAATGGAAAGAGAAAATATTGTTGAGGACGTTCCTTCAACGGCACCGGCATTATCGCTTTCTTTTACGGATTGGGCATTAAAAAGAGCATTCATTTTTATTTGAAAATCCAAATCCAAATTATTATTTAACGGAACCGTTGCACCTGCTCCGGTACTTAGCATTGTTTTAAAACCTGAATCTTTAATCGGAGCAAGGGTATATGTATTTCCTGTGCCGGAAGGATTACCAATCCAGGTATATGTACCGCTAATTTCCTGCGTATAATAAAAGAATCCGAATTCAGCCGAAAAATATGGTTTTACTTTTGTTGAAGATGCATAATATTTTATACCTAAAGTTAAAGGAATAATAAAAATGGGAGCATCAAAATTAAAATCGGTATAATACTCATTTGTATTTTTTAAATTAAATGCGGTATTATCGAAACTCCAATTTTGATATCCCGTATTAAGTGTAAATTGAAGATTATCGGCAAAAGGGTAAAGCATACTAAAAGCAATTCCCAAACCGCCACCGTAATAATCATTAAAATTGAATAACGGTGTATTATATCCCACTTTTATGTCAACACCCTTTTGGGTTATATGTTGTGCATTTAATGTTACGGCAATTAATATCCAAAATATTAATAAAGTTTTTTTCATTCCTATACTCGTTGTTTTTAATAAATGATGAAATACTCTTTTGCTTGCTTATAAAGATTGGCAATTACAACTTTAAAAATTACTATTGTGGGAATTGCAAAAAGCATTCCCCAAAATCCGGCAATAATAGACCCTCCGGTAACTCCTATTACAACAACAAGAGGGTGAAGGTTAACCGCTTTACCCAATACCAACGGTTGAAAAAGAGCGTTGTCTAAAAGTTGGGCAATTACCACAACAATTATTACTCCAACAACGGGGTTATCCGGTAAAAAAGGAAGAAGCGGATCAATTCCTTCAACAATAAGGGCATAGAGCAATCCGGTTAATAACCCGATAATGGGTCCCAAAAAAGGAATAGCATTAGAAATTCCGGCAATTATTCCTATTAATATTGCAGCTTGTATATTAAAACCAATTAAAAGTAACCCGATAAAAATTGTCATTCCTACCAAAGTTGATTGAAGGATAGTACCTCTTAAGTAATTACCTATTGCCTTATCAACATTGGAGATTGTTGTAAAAACCATTTCAAAATATCGGTTTGGCACAATACTTAACAAGAAGTTTTTTATTTCGCCTTCGTCAATAAGTACAAAAATGAAAACGAACGGAAGTATAATCCAATTTGATATTGCTTTTAAGAAAACGGCAATCTTGGAATGGTATGTTACATCGGGAACAGCCGAAAGAATTTTACTGTTCGCACTATCTTTATTATTCTTACTAACAAGTGCTTCGAACGGATGTTTTTGATTTTCGTTAAAGAAGAAAAGAACCCTTTGAGGAATTTTAATGCTGTCGGCATAATGTTTAAATATCTTCTTTTCTTTATCGTCCAAAGCCAAAAAAGAGTTTACTGTTTTAAAAATAGGATAAAGTTCTTTACCGATAAGGTTATCTATAATATTTCCTTCGCTTTTAAAATCTTTTTTGCCGAGAAAATCCAAAAAATTTTCGTTCAATTTATATTGAAGTTGAACTCGTAATTCAAGAGATTCTTCTTCGGAAGGAATAAAGGAGATAATTTTTTCGCCAATAACAAAAATAATGAATGAAAAAATTCCCAATAAAATTAAAATGGCAATTCCTTTTGGCAATCCTTTTCTTCGTAAATAATTAACAGCCGGTAAAGAGATATAAGCTGCTAAGGTACCCAATACCACAGGTAAAATCAAATTGCTGAGAGCAACAAGCAGATAACCGAAAACTGTTAAAAAAAACAGAAAAAGGACAAAATAAAAAACCCGCGATCTGTTTTGACGGTCTTTATCCCTCATTACAGTTTTCCTTTAATTTTGTAAGTTTATCTTCAAGTTGAATAAGCAAATTGGTAGTTTCTTTTAATCGTTTACCCGTAATAATGGCAAGGTATTGCATAATTCTTCCACCTATATCAGGATGTGTTTCAAGCAAGTTGTTTAAATCCTCTCTGAAGATAGCGATAGCTTTTACATGGGTTAAAGCCAAAGCTCCGGCAGAACGCGGAGAACTATCCAACAAAGCCAATTCGCCAAATACCTCCCCCTCTTTTAAGCGGGCAATCTCAACAAATTCATTTTCGTTGTTTTTTTTCACGATACTTATTTCGCCCTCTTTAATCATAAACATTGCCGCACCGGGTTGCCCCGCTTGAAAAACAAATTCCTCCGGTTCGTAACTTCTTTCGTAAGCGAATTTCGAAACTATTTTTAATTCGTGTTTGTTTAGTTTGTTAAAAAGAGGGATTTTATGCAGCACATCAACCAAGGAATCTCCCTTGCCCGCAAAAATTTCTTTACTGTAATCTTTCCAAAGAGATTTGATTTTTAATTCGTTTTTTCCTTCCATAATAGAGTTTACACATTATTGTTTTGAAAACAAATTTAAACGAATGTAATATAATAGATAATAAACGGCTTTGCAAAAAAATAGAAAGGAGACTCTGCTTTTTAAAATATTGTAAAAGCGAAAGGCTAAAACATGATGCTAAAAGAAACCGGAACCTCAAATGTTAGTTTCGGCAGAATTTTTGCGTGTTGTGTTGAAGATGTTTTTTTATGGATAAAAACATACATCATTATACAGTAGTTATTTCTCCCGATATTTCGGGAGAAATAACTATTAATACATATTGTTTTAACTTATATCTTAAGTAAAATTATTTTGGTGTGATTTATTAAAAAAGCTATTTTATTCCGTATGCTTCTTTTATATGCTTAATGTAAGCAAGCGGTCCGCCGGGTTGATATCCGGTAACTTTAACAAGATTTCCGTTTTTATCCAACAAAAGCACTGTAGGAAATCCTCTAACTCCGTATTTATAAAGTTGAGTTCTGTTATAATTTTTTACTTCGTCGCTTTGGGGTGTGTATTGAGGAAAATCCAAATTAACCAATATTAAATTATCTTTTGCATAATCGGAAAATTCCTTTGTATGAAACACCTCGTTGTTCAGTTTAATACACCACTTGCACCAATCGGAACCGGAAAATTGGACAAGCACCGGTTTATTCTCTTTTTTTGCAACTTCAACGGCTTTTTCGATATTATGATACCAAACAACTTCCTGTTCTTTTTTCGTATTCTTCTTTTTGTTGTTGGCTTCGTTTTTATTTGCACAACCAAAAAGAATGAAAACAGCTAATATTATGAACGATAATTTTTTCACCTATATCTCCTTTGTTTATGTTTTTTGAATATTTTTTTATTGAACGAGATTAAATATTTTTATATCGGGTTCAAATATAATAATCAAAATAAAAAGTTGTTAGTATAAAATTTTATTTCGATTTAGAACCAAATTTCGTTAATAACATCCATTTTGGAGCGGAGTTTATCCGGTGTTTCACCAATTTTAGAAATTTGTATTTCCGGCATATCGGAAGGTTGATAAAACGGGACTTTCAAATAAACGCATTTATTATTAATTTCAATTATTCCTACTTCTTTATGGGTTCGGCTCTTTAAAATGCGTTCATTCTGTTTTTCGTCTTTTTCAATAATTTGGGTTGTATTAGGATTTTGTTCAAAATACTTTTTTGCATTTTCCAAACTATCGAATTGTTCGGTTCCCGTTGCCAAGTTTTTTACAATAAACACTCTATAAAATCTCCGCATTAAAATTATTATCTTCTGTCTCCTAAAATTCTTAAAAGCATTAAGAAAAGATTAATAAAATCCAAATACAACATTAATGCTCCAATTATGGCAACTTTTTGTCTGACTTGAACACCATCGGCCATAATCGACATTTTTTTTATTTTTTGAGTGTCGTAAGCGGTTAAACCTACAAACAAAAGCACACCTACATACGAGATTATCCAATACATTGTACTATTAGCCCAAAAAATATTTATTACCGAGGCAATAATTAGACCGATTAGCCCCATAAAAAGATAACTGCCCATGGTAGTTAAGTCCCGTTTTGTAAAATATCCGTAAGCACTCATTACACCAAACGTTAATGCAGTGGTAAAAAAGGTAGATGCAACCGAGGCACCGGTAAACATTAACAAAATAAGGGAAAGGGTTGCGCCGTTAATGGCTGAATAAATAATAAAAGCTGCGGTGGCCGCCTCGGCGCTCATTTTTTGAATACGTGCGGAAAGATAAATTACAATTCCGAATTCGGCAATCAGTAATCCGTAAAAGAGGAAACTGTTTGTTGCCAAGGCATAAACAAATGATTCCGTATTTACAACAAAATATGCGGTTAATGCTGTTATTAATAAACCCAACCCCATCCATCTGTAAACCTTACCGATAAAAGCTCTTTCGGCAATTTGGGTTTCCGTAATCGAAATATTTATTCTTTCTGAATTTATCATTTTTATATATTCTCCTTTTTATTTTTTTGTTAGATGTAGTAATTATAAAAGGGTTTTAAAAAAGAAATCATTTTTTGTTCCTAAAAAGATTTTAATTTCGATATTAAAAAATTAGAGGGGAATATTTTTTCAGTTTTTTGTTCAGCTGATTACTTTCCGGCAGAACTTCTTTCAGTGCATTCCAAAATTGTTTACCGTGATTTTTATGTATGGTGTGTGTAAGTTCATGTAATATTACATAATCAATAAGTTCATTAGGTAAGCGCATAAGGTGAATATTCAAATTAATATTGTTTTGTGAGGAACAACTTCCCCAACGTGTTTTTATGTTTTTCAAAAAGAGTCTGTTGTATCTAAACCCGAATTTTTCAGCAAGTAAATTTACTCTTTCGGGCAAAAATATTTTTGCTTCAATTCGTAATGTCTCAATAATTCCGGCTTTAACGGCCTCCTGAATAAATTTTTCGTAAACATCGTATTTTGCGGGATATTGAATTATTACTTCCGTTTTATTTATTGAAACATGAACATTTGTGGATGCTCCCCGTTTTATTATCAATTTATGATTTGCCGTTTTAAAATTTGTTTTTTCATCAAAAACTGTTTGTGAATTTTCAATTTGTTTAATTTTTGTAAGATGTTTCAATATCCATTCTTCTTTACTACGGGCAAAACGTTCTCCTTCGGCAAAAGATACGTTTCCGGGAATAACCACGGTAACACCTTTGTAAGGTTTTATATTAATAGAGAGGTGTTTGGCACGGTTGCTTTTTCGAATAATTATTTTATCGAGAGAATTTATTTTTATCGTTTTTACGTTCATAAAATACCATTTTTTAATATATTAAAGGTTTAAATTTGAAAATAGAGAATTAAAAAATGAAAGCAAAAGAAATTTTTACATACTATGCACCTGCTGAACGCTTGCCGGTTGAAGTTGTAAAAGAACAAAATAATCTGGTAAAAGAATTTTTAACGGCAGACTCTTTTATTGATGATATTAACCAAATGGTAATAATACTTAATAAAGAGCGGCAAATAATTTTTGCCAACAAACTCTTTGTTGAATTTACGAAACAAAATAATTTATTAGGGCAACGTTTAGGCGAAGTTCTTAATTGTGAACACAGTTTTGAAGAAAAAGGCGGATGCGGAACTTCTCTTGCATGCTCAACTTGCGCCGCCGTTAATGCAATATTGTATAGTCAAAAAAAAGGTGAGGATAGGCAAGAGTGTAGAATAATTGCCAAAAACAACATCGTTTACGATTTTGATGTTTGGACGAAAAGTATAACGATAAAAAATTTAGCTTTAACAATTGTTGCAATAAGGGATATTAGCAACAAAAAAAGACGAAATGTTTTGGAACGAATTTTCTTTCACGATATATTAAATACAGCAGGAAATTTAAAAGGATTTTTGGAATTAATGCAAGATGCCACTTGTGAAGAAATGAAAGAATATTCACAACTTTCTTTGGAAGTAACGGAAACATTAATTGAAGAATTAAAAGCACAACGTACTTTGCGCCTTGCGGAGGATTCAAAACTTGAGCCCGATGTAGTTGATTTTAACGTTATCAGTTTAATGAATGATGTTGTATCCATTTACAAAAAACATCAGATTGGCGAAGGTAAAGAATTAATATTAATAAATCATGATACTCAAATAATAATTAATAGTGATAAAACATTATTAAAACGGGTACTGATAAATTTAACTAAAAATGCTTTGGAAGCCAGTGTAGCGGGTAATAAAGTAACACTCCAAGTAAAAGAAAAAGAAGACAAGGTAATATTTAGCGTCCATAACGAAACATATATTCCGATGAAAATACAACTTCAAATTTTCCAACGTTCTTTTTCAACAAAAGGAGTAGGAAGAGGAATAGGGACGTACAGTGTTAAATTATTAACCGAAAAATATTTAAAAGGGAAAGTGTCGTTTGTTTCAACTGAAGAAGAAGGTACAACTTTTTATGTAGAGCTGCCGAAGAAAATTTAGAAATTATTTTTTTAAATTTTTTATTGAAGATTCGTCCCCCATCATTAAACCAATGTGCTTGGTTGCTTCCATATTATCGAAAATAATTTTGATAGTCATTGTAAGCGGGGTTGCCAACAGCATACCTACGGTGCCGAGAACCCATCCCCAAAAAATTAACGAAAGAAAAACAATAAGAGGAGAAAGCCCTAAGTTTTTTCCCATCAGTTTCGGCTCAATAACATTGCCAATAACAATATTAATAAGAAGATATGCTCCCAGGGCAGCTAATGCGGTTGTAAGCCCTCCCTGAATCAGTCCCAAAAGTATTGCAGGAATAGAGGCGAAAATAGAACCGATATTGGGAATAAAATTCAACAGAAAAGCAAGAAACCCCCAAAGCAACGGAAAATCAATTCCTATTATTGCCATCGAAATACCGACTAAAATTCCTGTAACTAAACTGGTTAATGCTTTTGTTCCGAAATATGCGTTAAGACTTTTTACAATATTATCAACCCTATCCAAAGAAGTTTTGTTTATGAGGTAAAGCTTCTTTTCGAAAATGGAAATTTCCATAAGCATAAAAATTACAACCAACAGAACCATAAAAAAACTACTCATTAAATTACCAAATCCCGTAAATACATTACCCGCCAGTTGCATAATTATCCCCGGATTTGTGTATTCGGAAATATTTAAATCAAATTTTACCCATTTGTTGTTATATAAAAAACTGTTAATATTTTCCCAATATAATGTTAACCGTTTTTCGTAAAAAGGAAGTTTTTCCATAAAACTGGAAACAGACGTTCCAATTAAAGCAAAAATTATAAAAGTAATGGCGGCAATTCCTAAAATTACCAATGTTATTGCAAAGGGTGTTTTTATTCCTTTACTTTGCAGCCATTTAAATGGTCCGTAAAAAACAGCCGTAATAAAAATTGACAGAAAAAACGGGGTTATTAAACCTGCAGCTTGACGTAACCCTGCAATAACAACAATAATTGATGCTGAAATAACCCAGAACTTAATTCCGAATTGAGAATATGTTTTCTTTTTTTCTTCCAAAAAATCAATCTTTAATTTATCTTTTCTTTTTGTAAGATAAGGAAATTAATATTTATATTTGAGCCATTTTACAACTTCGCCCCACGACGGTTTTTTTCCGGTCATCATAATACCGACGCGATAAATTTTTCCGGCAACAGGAAAAATGACAATAACGGTTGCAATATTGATAAGCGTGGAAAGAAGAATTTGCCAAAGAGGAACATCCACTAAAGCCATACGTGCAGGCATTACTATTATTGCCGAAAACGGAATTAATGATGCAACAAATCCTATTGGATTACTAGGGTTTTCTATCATAGACATTGAGATAAAAAACGGAATCATTATTAACATTAATATTGGCCACATGCCCGATTGTGCATCCTGAGGATTTTCGAAAATTGAACCGACAGTTGCGAAAAGCCCGATAAAAACTAAAAGTCCGAGAAAGAAGTTTACAAGCAGATATATTATTTGGATAAAAGTTATGTTAATTGTAATTTCTTCGGGTAACATAAACCAAGATGTAGAGGCAACAACTATAACAGGCGAAAGCCAGATAGCCATTTGCAAAAGTCCGGTAATTGCCGCACCAAAAATCTTTCCCGTCATTAATTCTTTACTGGTTACGGAAGATAAAAGCAATTCCACTATTCTATTCGATTTTTCTTGAATTACACTTTGCATTACCATCGAACCTATCATTAACAAGCTGAAGTAAAGCAAAAATGAAAAAAGGTAAGAAAGCACCAAACCGCCGTAGCCCTCTTCTTTTATCTCTTCTCCTTTACATATTTTATAGCTTAAAATATCTACCGACATTCGTGCATATTTTAATTCTTCCGTAGGAATATTTTTTGACGAAAAATATTCTTCCACCAAAACTTTATTAATCGGATTGTCGATTCTTTCCAGCAGTCTTAAATTTTTTGGGGTTTTGGAGTAATATTCAATTTTTTTATCGGTTAAAGCGGAATTGGGAATAAAAATTATACCTGTTATTTTTTCGTTCAATAAATCTTTTTCTTTAATTTTCAGATAATCTGCAAATTCCGTTTTTGTCATATTCTGTATTATGGGAATTATGGTGCTGTCTTTAACAAAACTGGATTCTTTTATTATTTTTTCTAATCCCGAAGATATTGCCGAATCTTCGGCAATAATTTCAACAACATTTTTTTCGGAATCAAAACTCATAATAAATGTTTGCATTGCAATTGCACCGAACATAAAAAGGGGGAGTAAAAGTGTCATTAATATAAAAGTTTTTG
Organism: uncultured Melioribacteraceae bacterium; assembly: GCA_964617555.1. GTDB lineage: Bacteria > Bacteroidota > Ignavibacteria > Ignavibacteriales > Melioribacteraceae > 1-14-2-50-31-20. The sequence continues at coordinate 87,029 of CAZTYP010000106.1, forward strand.
AAAGAAGTTTTTCGCGTAACTCTCTTTTTATAAGGGCAATAACTCTATAATTAAACATGTTCTACCTCCTCTTCTTCTTTGCCGACAGTGTCAATAAAAATCTCTTCCAAGGAAATATCATTTGCATCAAATTTTTTAACTTCAACATTGTTTTCAACAAGCAGTTTAAGAAGTTGTTGTATATGTTCTTCTTCTTTTACCTTAATACCCACGCTGTTACCGTAATCGGAAATATTTTCGATAATAGGGTGCTCTTTAAGAAAGGAGATATCTCCGGTATAATTAAGACTTATATTTTTTTGAGAGTATTTTGCTTTTATTTCACTTAAACTTCCGTTAATTTTTATTTTTCCTTTATCTATAATGGCAATATTATCGCACATTTTTTCGGCAAAAGACATTACATGAGTGGAAAACAAAATTATTTTCCCTTCTTTTTTAAAATCCATTATTATGTTTTTCATAAGATTTGTATTAATGGGATCAAGTCCCGAAAAGAGTTCGTCTAAAATTAATACTTCGGGGTTATGTAAGAGGGTTGCAATAAATTGTATCTTTTGTTGATTTCCTTTTGAAAGATCTTCAATTTTAGAATTTATTCTGTCGGCAAGATCAAATTTTTCTAAATACTCTTTTGCCAGTTTTGTTACTTCTTTTCCCTTTTTACCTTTTATTTCGGCAAAAAAAAGGAGAGTTTCCAATACCTTCATTTTTTTATACAGACCGCGTTCTTCGGGTAAATACCCCACTCTGCTGTTAAAATTGGGGCCTGCTTTTATATTTCCAAAAGAAATTTCCCCGCTATCAGGCAAATAAATGTTCATTATCATTCTTATTGTTGTGGTTTTACCCGCACCATTTCGTCCTAGCAGTCCGAATATTGAGCCCTCTGGAACAGAAAAGGAGGCATTATCAACAGCTTTAATATTTCCGAATGATTTGGAAACGTTGTTTATTTTGAGTACTGCCATAAAATCCCCTTAAATATTATAAAATATATAATCAGAAAACAATTGTGTAAATTTAATTTATTTTTATCGGAATAAAAACAAATTAAAGAGATTTAATTGTTGTAGATTCAAAAAATTTTTTATTTATTTCCTTTTCTTTTACTTAAATTATTTTGCTTTGCCGTTTTTCCCGTTTGCAAACAGTACGTTGTATAACAATTAATTCCAACGTTTTATCTAAAAAAAGCCAAACGTAAAATTTAATAAGCCGGTTAATTGGTTAGTTAAAACTAACAAAGTTGATATTATTAATAAAACAGATAAACAGCAAACTTAGGCAGTTAAATAACACACCTGGTTTTGATGGAAACGGAGTCTATTCTTTTGCGGCACTTTCAAATTTAATTTTCAACTGTTTTTTAACTTTCTCCAATTATGAAACACGCTTATTTGTTGGTGATTTACCATGTATTCGCCTTTGTAATAATGCTTTATTTTTCTTATTTTTATACGTTATAAACTATAAAATTCGGAGTTAATTTAATGGAATTCAAAGTTAATAGTAAAGAATTGGAAAAGTTGCTTACCAAGATAATTCCTGCCGTTCCAACACGTACGCCAATGTCTATTTTGGAAAACTTTTTGTTTGAAATTAAGGACGGCTCTTTAACAATAATTGCAACAGATTTGGAAATTTCCATGAAATCTTCAATAAATATTGTTGCTGAAGAGAATATTTCCTTGGTTGTTCCGGCTAAATTAACATACGATATACTTAAATCGCTTGGCGATACAACCGTAAATTTTGAGATTACCGAAAACAAAAAAATAAATTTAAAAACGGAATACGGAGAATATTCTATCAGCTACTTGGATGCCGAAGAATATCCCGAAATTCCTTCTTTCCCAACCGAAGAAGATGAGATTAATGAATTTAATATTAATGGTTTACAATTAAAAAGTGCATTTGATACTTCTGCTTTTGCGATGAGCAAAGAGGAAATGCGTCCGGCAATGATGGGAACATTGCTGGAATTTGAAGAAGAAGGTTTGCGCTTTGTTGCAACCGACGGACATAGATTGGTTAATTTACTGAAAAAAGGAATACATGCGGATTTTCTTGAAGAAGATGATAAAAAAGAAGTAAAATATGTTATTCCCGAAAAAGCCATTACCGTATTGCAAAAAATTCTTGATGATAAAGATGTTACGGTATATATGAGTAATACCCACATGTCGTTTAAGTTGAGCGATATCGAATTAATTACTCGATTAATTTCTCAAAAATATCCGGAGTACAGAAGTGTAATTCCTTTGGAAAACGAATTTGAATTAAAATTAAAAACAAAAGATTTATTGGCGGCAATAAAACGCATGATGCTCTTTTCGGTTTCTTCCAGTACCCGAAGAGTTAAGTTTTCCATCACGGAAAACAACTTGGAAATTTCGGCTGAAGATGTTGATATGGGAAATTCCGGAAAGGAACACATAGAATGTGAATATAACGGAACACCTATTGATATTGGATTTAATGCCCAGTATGTAAATGATATTTTAAGTCATTTAACTTCCGAAGAAAAAATTGTTTTCAAGTTGCATTCGGCTAATAAAGCGGTAATTATTGTTCCCGAAAAGAGCAACGAAAAACAAGATTTAATGATGTTAATTATGCCGGTCAGACTTAATAACTAAATATGGTGTTGAATAAGATAGAATTGAGAAATTACAGATTACATTTGCATACAAAAATAGATTTCTCAAAACATCTGAATTATATTGTTGGCGGAAACGGACAGGGTAAAACATCCCTTATAGAATCTATCTATTATTTATGCACATCAAAAAATTTAACTCAATCTAAAGATTATGAAGTTGTAAGATTCAATGAATCTTATTTTAATGTTACCGGTAGTTTTAGAGATTTAACCGGCAATAATGTTAGAGTTTTTTTTGATAAGACCGAGAATAAAAAATCAATTTTTATTGATGATAAACAGATTGGCAGGGCGGCAAATTTAATAGGAAAATTCCCCGTTGTAACATTAATTCCCGCTAATCATTCTATTACGCAAGGAGCACCGGCAGACAGAAGAAAATATTTCGATTCTGTTATTGCTCAATCGAACAATACTTATTTAAGAATATTGTTGGATTATAATAAAACATTAAGACAAAGAGCGTCGTTGCTTAATTTAATTAAAGAAAACAGAACGCAAAAATTGCTTGATGAATTATCCGTATGGACGGAAACCCTTGTAAATCAAGGAACGGAAATAATAGAGCACAGAATAAAGTTCTTACAAATTTTTAATGATTATTTTCATAATTCGTACAAAAAAATTATGGATAACGAAGAAATCCCTTCAATTGAATATCTTTATTTAAATGGTTCCGACAAAGCTAATATAAAAAATGTTTTTGTTAAAGAGTTGGATAATAATTTCAATACGGAAATTATTCGAGGAAAAAATTTAATTGGACCTCACAGAGATGAATTCATATTCAAAATAAACGAAAGAGAATTAAAAAAATACGGTTCTCAAGGACAACACAAAACTTTTTTAATTGCACTTAAATTCGGAGAGTTCTTTTATTTGAAGGATATTATAGGAAGAACACCTATCTTTTTAATGGATGATGTTTTCGGAGAATTAGATGCTTTCAGAGCCGGCAAAATAAGCAAATATATGAAAAAGATAGGACAAGCTTTTATTACGCTTACGGATTTATCTAACTTTGAATATTTGTCTAAAAGCGAAAACGATTTGATAATTAAAGTTAATAAAGGGCAGGTTGTATATGCCTAGAAGTTTCAAAAGCAGAAGTATTGCTGATGTTTTATTCAATGAGAAGGAATTTAGCAAAATAGTAAAAACGGCAAATCAAGAAGAAGTTATACTTAAATTTCACGATGTTTTCCCCGAGCTGAAAAAAATAGCACAAGCCGTAAAGTTTACAAAAAGTGTGCTTTTCCTTCGCGTAGAAAATTCTGTTTGGAGAAATGAACTTAACTTAAAACAAGAAGCAATGATAAAAAAAATTAAAAAGCATTTTAATAAAGTAAACATAAAAAAAATTAAATTTATTTAAGAAAAAGATTGAGGTACAATAATCGTGAGTAAAGAATATTCAGCCAGTAATATAAACGTATTAAAAGGATTGGAAGCCGTAAGAAAAAGACCCGCAATGTATATCGGAGATGTAGGCCCGAGAGGGTTGCATCACTTGGTAAACGAGGTTGTTGATAATAGTATCGACGAAGCGTTGGCAGGGTACAACGATACCGTTTTGGTTTCTATCAATAAAGACGGCAGTGTTACCGTAGAAGATAAAGGGCGCGGAATTCCCGTTGATATTCATCCCGTTGAAAAAGTTTCGGCGTTGCAGGTTGTTATGACCGTATTACATGCCGGCGGTAAATTTGATAAGGATAGTTATAAAGTTTCCGGCGGACTTCACGGCGTTGGTGTTTCCGTTGTTAATGCCCTTTCGGAGTGGATGATGGTAGAAGTAAAACGCAACGGTAAAAAATATTTTCAGGAATATAAAAGAGGTATTCCCGTTGCGGAAGTAAAAGAGATTGGGAAAGTTAAAAAAAATGAAACCGGAACGAAGGTTACCTTTAAACCCGATTCCGAAATTTTTACTACTACTAAATTTAAATTTGCCACTCTTGCCGAAAGAATGAGAGAACTGGCATATTTAAATAAAAACATCTCCATAACAATCAAAGATGAAATTGAAGGAGAAAACGAAACATACCATTTCAAAGGCGGAATAATAGAGTTTGTTAAATATCTTGATGAAACAAGAACCGTTTTGCATAAACCTATTTATATAGAAGGAGAAAAAGACAATGTTCCGGTTGAAATTGCTTTTGAATACAGCGATGCTTATTCCGATAATATTTTAACCTATGTTAATAATATTAACACACACGAGGGTGGGACACACCTTTCCGGCTTTAAGACGGCGCTTACCCGTACGTTTAATAATTACGCATCAAAAAATAATTTGATAAAAAGTAACAAAAAAATAAATCTTACCGGAGATGATTTTAGAGAAGGTTTAACAGCGGTTATTTCCGTTAAAGTTGCCGAGCCTCAATTTGAAGGACAAACAAAAACCAAGCTGGGTAACAGTGAAGTGAAATCCATTGTGGAAACCCTTGTGGGTGAAAAACTTTCCGAGTTCTTGGAAGAAAATCCGTCAATAGGTAAAAAAGTAATAGAAAAATGTACACGTGCCGCAGAAGCTCGCGAAGCCGCACGTAAAGCAAGAGAACTTGTTCGTCGTAAAAACGTATTGGATTCAATGCATCTCCCAGGCAAACTTGCCGATTGTTCCATTAACGACCCCGAACATACCGAAATATACATTGTGGAAGGGGATTCCGCCGGCGGCTCCGCTAAACAAGGCAGAGACAGACGTTTTCAAGCCATACTTCCGCTTAAAGGAAAAATTCTTAACGTAGAAAAAGCCAAAATGAATAAAATTTTGGAAAACAACGAAATTAAAGCTATCATCTCTGCTATTGGTTCAGGTATAGGTACGGAATTTAATGCGGAAAAAGCACGATACGGAAAAGTTATTATTATGACGGATGCCGACGTGGACGGCAGCCATATTCGTACGCTGTTATTGACGTTTTTCTATCGCTATATGAAAGAACTTGTTGAAACCGGCAGAATATTTATTGCTCAACCGCCGTTGTACAAAATTAAAAAAGGGAAAGAAGAAATTTATGCTTACGACGATGCAGAGCGTGATAAGATTCTTTTAAGATTTAAAGGTAACTCATCCGAAAAAACAATTAATGAAGATAATTTACCGAAAGGTGTTACAATATCACGCTACAAAGGTCTTGGGGAAATGAATCCCGAACAACTTTGGGAAACTACCATGAACCCCGAAACACGCACGGTTTTACAAGTAAATATCGAAAGTGCTTTGGCGGCGGATAAAATTTTTGAAACCCTTATGGGCGATGCTGTTGAACCGCGAAGAGAGTTTATTGAAAAGCACGCTAAATATGCCAATATTGATGTTTAGCATAAGGAATAAGTGCAATTTGAATATTAAAAATTTTTATAAATAAATACAGAAAAAATTATGTCAACATTTTTTGAAAAAATATTACCTGTTACGCTCGAAGATGAAATGCGTTCATCATATATCGATTACTCAATGTCCGTAATTGTTTCCAGAGCTTTACCCGATGTAAGAGACGGACTTAAACCGGTTCATCGTCGTGTATTATACGGAATGCACGAATTAGGATTAGCTCACAACAAAACATATAAAAAATCCGCACGTATTGTGGGTGAAGTTTTAGGTAAGTATCACCCCCACGGTGATTCGGCAGTTTATGATTCGATGGTTAGAATGGTTCAACCGTTTTCTCTTCGTTATCCGTTGGTGGACGGGCAAGGAAACTTCGGTTCCGTTGATGGAGATTCGGCAGCGGCAATGCGTTATACCGAAGCTCGCATGGCAAGAATTTCCGATCTGATGCTAAAAGATTTGGACAAAAACACCTGCGATTTTACTTCTAACTTTGACGATTCGCTTCAAGAGCCTACGGTGCTTCCGGCATATTTCCCCAACTTATTGGTAAACGGAGCAAGCGGTATTGCCGTGGGAATGGCTACAAACATTCCTCCGCACAATTTAAATGAAGTTATTGACGGCGTAATTGCTTACATCGATAAACCCGCTTCAACTTCGGCGGATTTAATGAAATATATTACCGCTCCCGATTTCCCTACCGGAGGAATTATTTACGGCTACGAAGGTGTTAAAGAAGCATATTTAACCGGGCGCGGCAGAGTTGTTGTTCGTGCAAAAGCCAATATCGAAACTCATAAAAACGATAGGGAATCAATTATTATCACCGAACTACCTTATCAAGTTAACAAAGCAAATTTAATTGAAAAAATAGCCGAGTTGGTTCGCTCCGGAAAAATTTCGGACATTTCAAATATACGGGATGAATCGGACCGAGACGGAATGCGTGTGGTTATTGAATTAAAACGAGACGGACAACCGGCGGTAATATTAAATCAATTATTTAAACATACTCAAATGCAAGTAACCTTCGGCGTAATTATGCTTGCTTTGGTTAACGGAATACCCAAGGTGTTAACATTGCAAGAAATGATTAAACATTTTGTTGACCACAGAATGGATGTGTTAATACGCAGAACAAAATACGAACTTGATGCTGCCGAACGCCGTGCACATATTTTAGAAGGTTATATTATCGCTTTGGATAATATTGATGCCGTAATTGAAACAATAAAAAAATCCAAAGATACGGAAACGGCTAAACAAAACTTGATAAAAAAATTCAAACTCTCCGAAATTCAGGCAAAAGCCATTTTGGATATGCGTTTGCAGCGTTTAACAGGGCTTGAAAGACAAAAAATAGAAAACGAATATAAAGAGATAATAAAATTAATAGAAAAACTTCAGGGTATTTTAACAAGCGAAACAAAGCGCAATAAAATAATAAAAGAAGAACTTCTTGAAATTAAAAATAAATTCGGTGATGAAAGGAGAACGGAAATCATTCATGATTACAAAGAATTTTCTCTTGAAGATATTATAGCGGAAGAAGATGTTGTTGTAACAATTTCGCATAACGGGTTCATTAAACGTTTTCCTGTAAGCGGTTACCGCAGACAGGCGCGCGGAGGAAAAGGGGTAACCGGTGCCGGAACTAAGGATGAAGATTTTATTGAGCATATGTTTATTGCATCCACACATCATTATATAATGTTTTTTACCGATAGAGGAAGAGCATATTGGCTTAAAGTTCATGAAATTCCCGAAGGGGGCAGAGCGGCACGCGGACGATCTATTGTTAACCTTTTGGAAAAAGATAAAAATGAAAATATTACAGCTTTTGTAACTGTTAAAGAATACTCCGACGATAAATATCTTGTAATGGTTACTAAGAACGGAACGGTTAAAAAAACGGTACTTTCCGCCTATTCAAATGTTCGTCGCGGGGGTATTAATGCTATTAAACTTGTTCCGGGCGACGAGCTTATTGCCGTTAAAATGACCGATGGAAACAATCATCTAATTATAGGAACAAAAGACGGAATGGCAATACGCTTCCCCGAAGAAAAGGTTCGCGAGATGGGAAGAACATCAACCGGAGTGCGGGGAATTAAACTTTCCCCGGGAGATGAGGTAGTAGGGTTTATTGTTGTTCGTTCCGTTTCAACTCTTCTTGTTGTTACCGATAAAGGTTACGGCAAACGAAGTAAAATAGAAGATTATCGCATAACAAATCGTGGCGGTAAAGGCATAAAAACTATTAAAGCCGGAGAGAAAAACGGAAAGTTAATTGCCCTTATGGAGGTAAACGACAAAGACGAATTGGTTATAATAACAAACAAAGGAATGGTAATACGTCAAGGTGTTAAAGATATTCGTGTAATGGGGCGTAATACACAAGGCGTTAGGGTTATTCGTCTTAAGGAAGAAGATTCCATTGCGGATATTGCCAAAGTTGTTGTTGACGATTCGAATGTGAATAATAATGCTAACGATAACAAAACCGAGGAAGATTCTCCTGCTTTATAGATGAAAACACTATATAGTATTAATAGTAAAAAGCCGTGGGTATTTATCCACGGCTTTTTTCATTAATTTTTTAACAAAATTTCCGTCATATTAAAATTTCTTCTTTTTTTTGAAAGAATATATTTAGTAAAAACTTTTTGTTTTAAATTTGAAAAAAGATAGTTTAATAAAGATGAAAATATTAAAAAAGGAGTAATAAAATTATGTTTGAAAACAAAAATTTAGGATTCGATTCCAAATGTGTGCATTCCGGTATTGCGGAATATGAATACGGACCTGTTGTTCCGCCTATTTATCAAACATCAACATTTAAGTTTGAATCCGCACAACACGGAGGTGCATTATTTAAAGGTGAGCAAAAAGGATATATTTACACACGAATGCTGAATCCTACGGTACAGGCAATGGAAAATGCTATTGCCGCTTTGGAAAACGGACACAAAGCCCTTGGCTGCGGTAGCGGAATGGCTGCTGTACACACTGTCTTTTCGGCATTGGTTTCCGCCGGTGACCACGTGGTTTGCTCCGAAGCCGTTTATGGTCCTACCGTAACATTACTTAAAACGGTTTTTTCAAAATTCGGTGTGGAAACAACATTTGTTGATGCTTCAAATACGGAAGAGATTGAAAAAGCAATAAAACCTAATACAAAAGTAATTTATATAGAAACACCTGGAAATCCCACTTTGGCAATTGCCGATTTAACCGCCGTTGCGGAAATTGCTCATTCGACAAATGTAAAACTTGTTGTAGATAATACGTTTATGTCTCCGGCCTTACAAAAGCCGTTGGATTTGGGAGCGGATGTTGTTCTGCACAGTTTAACAAAATTCCTTAACGGGCATGCAGATGTTGTTGGAGGAATTGTTATTGTTAAAGATGAAGAAGCATATAAACATTTCCGAAAAATTTTAAATCAAACCGGCGGGGTTATTGACCCGTTTAACTCGTTTTTGGTTCACAGAGGATTAAAAACATTGTCTTTACGAATGGAACGTCATTCCGCTTCGGCTCAAAAAATAGCGGAATGGTTAGAAGCGCATCCCAAAATTGCATGGGTACGTTACCCGGGTTTAAAATCGCATCCGCAATATAATATTGCTAAAAAACAACATAAGGCACAAGGCGGAATGATTACTTTTGAAGTTAATGGAGGATTTTCTGCCGGCGAAGCCGTCATGAACTCCGTAAAACTTTGTCAACTTGCCGTAAGTCTTGGCGGTGTGGAATCTTTAATTCAACATCCCGCAAGCATGACACATGCTTCTATGGGAAAAGAGATTAGGGAAGAAGCCGGAATTACTGACGGGCTTGTTCGTCTTTCCGTTGGAATTGAAAACGTGGAAGACATTATTGAGGATTTGGGACAAGCTTTGGATAATGTTCGTTAAGTTTTTTTGTTTTTAACAAATGTAATCATTCAGTAAATTATATCTCCATTTTTTAACAAATAGAGGAAAAGAGGAATGAAAAAGTTATTATTATTATTGATATTTATTTCCGTATCAATTTTTGCACAAGAATACAAACGCTATCATTTCAAATCCGGAAAAATCGTGTATGAATCAACCGGAGCAATGACAGGAACATCAACCACCTATTTTGATAATTACGGTATGTTAGAAGCCAAAAAATCCAATTTAACTATAGATATGATGGGAGTAAAACAAGAACATAATTCTTTAGAGATAATGAAAGACAGATGGGTCTATTCCGTAAACTTAAAGACAAACACGGCAACAAAAATAGAAAATCCTATGTATCAATTATTTCCGAATGGAGTTGAAGGTGAAGAAGTAGCAATTGCAATGATGAAAAAAATGGGCGGTAAAAAAATAGGAACCGAAACAGTAAGCGGAAAAAATTGTGATATTTGGGATGTTCCCAAAATGATGTCGAAAATTTGGGTTTGGAAAACAATTCCGATTAAAACGGAAACCAATGTAATGGGAATGCAAATTACACAAACCGCAACAAGTGTAGAAACCGATATCCCTATTTCACAAGATAAATTCAATATCCCTAAAGGAATAACAATTAAAACAATGGATAAAGTTGATTATAATAAAATGCTTGGTAAGTAGTTGAATAAAATTATTATAATACTGTTTTTATTTTATTCCGTTATTTTATCGCAAAATATTTTAAAGATTGATTCTCTTGATAAAAAAATAGTTGACTTAACGTTTAATGATAAATATACGGAAGTAAAACAAATTTGTGATTCATTAATAATTTCAAACAACAAAAATCCGAAATATTATTTTAATTGGTTTGGTGCCGATGCATTACAGCTTCACGAAAAAATTAATCGGTTCCCTTTATCGGGGAGAGATTCTTTGCGCGAAATCCTTGTTGATAAATCGATAGACAGCTTGGAAAAGGTTTTAAAGATGTTGGAAAATATTCCCAGAACACCGGCTAACAGATTTTATTTAGCATCGCTGCACGGATATTATTCTCGCTATGCCGGATTAAACGGCTATTGGTGGGCGGCTTACGTAAACGGGAAAAAAGCCAATGAGATGTTTGAAAAGTTAATAGAAGAATACCCTGATTTTTACGATGCTTATTTATACCCCGGGGTATTCGGATATTATGCCGCACGTTTAAACGGTTTTAACGCTTTTATTGCAAGTATTCTCGGAGTTTCGGGCAACAGAATTGATGGATTAAAATATATTAATCTTGCTTTACGAAAAGGTGTTATCGTTTACCCTCAGGCATTGTTAATGAAGTTGGAAATTAATACCGTAATGGAAGATAACCCATATGAGGCAATACCGCTGTTTGAAGAGTTTATTAATAAATACCCTGCAAATAAACGGGTAATAAATTGGTACGGGCACACATTATTAAATCTGTATTTAACAAAAAAAACAGGGGAAAAAATTAATAACGATTCGCTAAAAATTATAGACTCTTTTGTAAAAGCTAAATATTATTTTATTTCCGGGAAAATAGATTCTTCAAAAAAATATTCATTAATTGCATTCCGGAAACCAAATACATGGAAAGGTATTGTTGAGCACACGAAATATTATTATGTGTATTTGGCTTGGTTAACAAAAGATAAAAAAGAACTGAGAAAATATAAAAAGAAACTTAATGCTTATTATTCCTCTCTTTTTAGTAACGACATAAAACATGAAACCGAATCGAAATATATATATTTATTAACGGTATTGCTTGCAAACAATAATTATCCCGAGTTTGAAAAAGAAGTAAAACATTCTCCTAAATTTAAATCGACCTATTTTGAAGCGGAATATAACTTATTGCAAGGCATTGCTCTTTTTCATCGCGGTTATAAAAAAGAAGCAATTCCTTTTTTTGAAAATGCGGAAAAATCTCCCGACGAACGAAAACATACGATCGCTTTGCGATACCAATTGGATATTTATATGAACTGTCAACCTTCCTATAATAAAAAACAAAAATTAATTGAAAAAATTGAGGATTCGGATTTTGACAAACTTATTTTCAGATTACAAGATTTTAATTAATAATACATTTCAAAATTATCAATGAATACACTATATGAAATAATCGGTTATACGGGTTCTGTACTTGTTGCTCTTTCCCTTTCTATGAAAAACATACGGCTGTTACGAAAATTAAACCTTGCCGGCGCTTTTATTTTTTCGATGTACGGATTAATAATAGGTGCTTTTCCCGTCTTTGTTTTAAACGGCTATATTGCACTTATTGATGTTTACTATCTGTATAAGATGTACAAAACCAAAGAGCTTTTTCAAATGGTTTCCGTACAAGATAATAAGCACAAATATTTAATTATGTTTTTGGATTTTTATTGGGATGATATTAAAAAATATTTTCCCGGGTTTAGCAGAAAAACAATTGAAGAAGCTGAATCATTTTTTCTTTTAAGAGATTTACGCCCCGTAGGTCTTTTTATTTACAAAAAGATTTCGGATAAAGAAATTATGATTGAATTGGATTATGTAATACCGGATTACAGAGATATGAAATCAGGAGAATATCTTTATAACACAGAAGTTAAATATCTTAAAAAAGAAGGGTACGAGAAATTAATTACCAAAACTGAAATTGAAGTTCACAAAAAATACTTGGAGCATCTCGGATTTAAAAAAACAGAAAAAAACAACTCCGTTTATATTAAAATCATTTAAAATTTGTGAAACCTTTTAAACTGTTATTCATCAAATTATATTAAAATTATTCTAAATAAGGGAGATTTTTTTATTTATGGAGCAGAAAACTCAACCAAAAGTTATTATATTTACAACCCCGACTTGCAGATATTGTAATCTTGCTAAAAGATATTTTCGGGAAAAGAAAATAAAGTTTACGGATGTGGATGTTTCCAGAGATCACCGTGCAGCCATGGATATGCAAAGGCGTACGGGGCAACAAGGTGTACCCGTAATTTTGATAGCAAACAGACCGATTGTTGGATTTGATAAAGCAAAAATTAATAGAATGTTAAACATAAAATAGGGAGTTAGTGATGAAAGTAAAACCATTAGATGACAGAGTACTTGTTGAAGTAGCTGTTGAAGAAGAAAAAACAGCATCAGGTATTATTATTCCGGATACGGCAAAAGAAAAACCACGTATGGGAACGGTTATTGCAGTAGGTACCGATGAGGATTTGCAAGACCATATCAAAGTAGGTGATAAAATTCTTTTTGCAAAATATGGCGGTGAAGATATTACCGTTGGTGATGATGAATATAAAATTATTCAACGCGGAGATATTTTAGCGGTGTTGGAAGATTAAGATTTTTGATAGTAAAAACGGCTGTTAAAAACAGCCGTTTTTTTTATTTTAAATTCTTATTCAAATTAAAATATTATTTATTTATAATAATAATCTCTTTTTGCGGGTTAGATAAAAATTCCGCACCGTCTTTTCTTACTACAATAATTTCTTCTATTGTGGCAATTCCGTAGTCCTTAATAGGTAAACGTGGTTCAAGTGTAAAAATATTGTTCTCTTCAATTTCCAAATAGGGAATATTTCCGTAACGCTCCCAGCGCGGACCCAATAATGCTCCGCCGTCATGGGCAACACGTCCAACCTGATGCCCGAGCCCGTGAGGATATTCTTCGTAACCGTTTTCCACTATGTAACTGCGTGCAACTTCATCAATTTCCCAACCCTTTTTGCCCGGTTTAATTGCATCAAAGGCTCTTTGAATAGACTCCACAATAACATTAAATCCGCGCATCACTTCCGCGGGCGGCTCTGTTTCTCCCTCTTTAAGTACATACCAAGTTCTTTGCAAATCGGAACAATAGCCGTTTAACTTTATACCGAAGTCCATATTAATTACATGTCCGCGTTCTATTTTTTTATCGGTGGGCCCTGAATGAGCCCCTGCCGTATCGGGGCCTGTAAACACTGCCGGACAGTGTTCTTCATCCCAAGCTAAATCGAAGCCTTTCTTGTTACAAATGTTTTTTACAAAGTCGGCCACATCTTTTTCGGTTTTGCCCGGTTCAATAAAATCCGTTACTTGGTCAAAAATAATTAGAGTTTCTCTGATTGCCTCTTTCACCAAATTAATTTCGGTTTCGGATTTTCTGCCTCTCAATGCGGCAACAATCTCTTCCGACGAAACAAATCTATCGGGGTAAGGGGTTCCTTTTAATATATCAACTAATTCCAAATATACACCGTGTGTTAAACCGTCTGCCAGACTGGAATTACGGGAATAATTTATTGCAATCGTTTTAGGATCAATGTCGGTAAGGGTTTTTACCAATTCTTCCCTAACGGATTTCAGATAAGGAATAATTTTTTTGTATGTGCCTACAGTTTTCATATTTGCTTCTTCAAGTGAGCCGATTATTGCGATTGTTTCACCCGTTTTGGTAATTATAAATGCAGAATGCCACGTCGCACCGGTACCGACAATCATATCCATCATCGGGTCTTTAATGTTTCCTGTTTCTCGCACAAAAGTAAGCCACATATCAATATTCTTTTCGTTTAGTATTTCAATAGCTTGTTGTTGTTTTTCCAATATCAATTCGTTTGTCATAATTACTCCGTTATTTTTTAATATCTAAAGATAGGATATTAATTCAAATATAGAAAAAGAAGAAAGATTTTTTTATCCTTATATGACTCTTTTTATGAAACATTATTTATATTTCATTATCAATTATAACAACAACTATCATTGTGAAAACAAGATTTTTCATTTGCTTATTCTTTTTACCTGCACTGCTTTTTGCCAAAACGTTTTTAATAACCGGAACGGTTACCGATAGAATTAGTAAACAAGCATTGGCTTTTGCAAATATAAGAGTAAAAGGAACTACGCTCGGTACGTCTTCGAACGAAAAGGGTGAATATATTTTAAGATTGCCCAAAGGGAAACATAAATTAATAGCATCGTTTATCGGATATAAGTCCGACACGGTTTCGTTAAACTTAACCACAGATATTCCTATTAATTTTAAATTACTTAGAATATCGGTTAGGCTTGATGAAATAACGGTTTTACCCGGAGAAAATCCTGCATTGGCAATAATACGAAAGACCATTAAAACAAAACAAAAAAGGAACGAAAAACTTTTGTCTTATAAATTTAAGGCATATACAAAAGGGATTGTAAAAACAACACAGGATATTTCCGTTAAGGCGAAAAGAGCCGGACTGAGCTTGGGAATAAGGGATACTGCAAAGTTAAAAATAACGGGAATACTTGAAAACGAAAGCATTGGTGTTTATAAAAAACCGGATAATTACAAAGAAGAAATAACAGCCCGAAAACAAACCTCGAATTTTCCATCGTCAATTAACATGCTTACCGGTGGAAGAATTATACAAAATTTTTATGCCGAAGACATTCAATTTTTTGGACGTTACCTGGTTAGCCCTATTGCCGATGATGCTTTAGATTTTTATTACTATTATATAGAAGATACAATTGCTATTGATAACAGCGCCGTTTTCAAAATAAAATTTGAACCGGATTATAAATCGAATCCGGGGTTTTACGGTTATCTGTTTATTACCGATAAAACATTTAACTTAATAAAACTTGATATAAATCTTAACGATGCCGCAAATCCGGGTGGAATTTTTTCCAAAGTAAATATTGTGCAACAATATTTACCTTATGCCGATTCGATTTATATGCCGATTGACTATCGTCTGTTTGTTAAGGGAAATGTACTTGGAATGGCAAAATTTGCTTTCGATATCGAATCTGTTTTGTACGATTATGAAATTAACCCTACAATTAATGATGATTTTTTTGATATGACAATACTCAAAATTTTGCCGGAAGCCGATAAGGTTGATAAAACATATTGGGAAAAAAATCAAAAAATCCCGAATTCCCCGGAAGAAATCTCGGCTTATAAACGAATTGACAGCCTTGAAGCCATTCCGTTAACCTTTGCCGATAGGTTTACCTGGCTTTCTACAAGAATCCGGTTAAGTGAAAAATTTTCCACAGTAGGCACAATGAGTTTGTATCGTTTTAATAAAGTTGAAGGACATACACTCAACGGTGGGCTTTATTATGACGATTTTGAAGAGAAACGATTAAAATTTAATTTAGATTTTAACTACGGTTTTTCGGATAAAAAATGGAAAGGGTCTCTTTGGAGCAGATATTTATTCGGTAAATATAGAACAACAAAACTTACTCTTTCCGTATTTGATAATTTAAATGTATTGTTTGAACATTCCGATGATTACGGAAATTTTCTTTCAACATTAACTTCGCTTTTTGCTCATTACGAATTCCGTGATTATTACTACTCAAACGGATTTAAATTTAATATCACCGCACCGGTATTACCTGTTCTCAATTTTGGTTTTGGAATAAGCAACAGAACAGACAAGAATACCAGAGTAAATTCCGAATATTCGTTTTTTAATAAAGATAAATTTTATGACCCGAGTAAGAAAATATTCGAAGGAAAAATCGTAACTCTTTCGGCCGATTTTAAATTGGATTTCAGGAAATTTATAGAAGACGGATATTTCAGAAGAAGAACATCAATGGGCAAATCGTATTTTACCTTAGCCGGTAAAGCGGTTTTCAGCAATAAATCCAAAATGACAAGTAACCTCGATTTTCAGATTTACAGTTTGAATTTTTTTGCTTCCATAAATTCTTTTAAATCCACAAAGTATATTATAGAAGCAAATGGGTTTTACGCAACGAATGCAATCCCTTTTCAGATGATGACAGCACTTCCCGGTAATTTACTACCGTTAGCAAAGGATGAAACCTTTAGAACAATTAATCTTTTTTATTATATGAGCGATCGGGCTTTTACGGTGATAACACAATACCGGTTTAACGACGAGTTGTTCAAAATGTTGCATATTCCGTTACTTAAGGATTGGAGAATAAAATTGGATGCTCACTTTAATATTGCATTAACGGAAATCAGTCAAGCCTCAAAACAATTAAACCAATTCTCTTTTAACAATATTTACAAAGAGTTCAACAAACCGCTATATGAAATCGGTTTCGGAATAGGACATCAATTAATACCGCTAAAGATTGAATTTACCTGGAGATTAACTCACCGCAACGAAAATTCATTTGTAATAGGAATTAATTCCGTTACATTTTAGTTTAAGTTTTACCGAAAGATAGTTTATAAATTATTCTTCAAAAACTTAACGGAAAAAGGATAAATATAATCTTTTTCCATTATTACGCGAACGGCATTTAACGTTGTTATTACCGTTACAAATAAAACTATCAGTAAAAAAAGCATCAAACCGTATGTAATGGAAAAAAACAAAAGACTTATTGCAACGGCAATATATATTAAAAGTGAGAACTGAAAATTTATAACATCTTTGGTATGGTTTCCCAATTCTTTAATTTCATCTTTTTTATATTTCCATACTAACCAAGGGAACAGAGGAACAAAGAAAAAATTTGTAAGGTGCAAAGTAAGCAACCAAACTTTTGAATCATCCTCGTCGTCAAAGGGAATATCATAACCGAGTTCTTCCCCAATTTGTTTTAACACAAAAAGTTTCGGACTAACTTCCCCCTCTTCAATTCGCTTTATTGTCCAGGTGTTTGTTTTACACCGTTTTGCAAGGTCTTCTTGTGTAAATCCCTTCGCTTTTCTCAACTCCGCAATTTTTTTACCTACTTCGTGTAAATTCATTTTTTCCCATGTTTTTTCTCAACAAAAGTAATCTCGATAAAAACATATGTCAACAAAATACTTTAAATAAATAACCGTATATATTTGCACAATGGTTTTTCGGGTTAAATTTTTTTTGCTTTTACCACAATGTCGTTTCTACAAAATCACTTACTGATAATATTTTAATTTCACTTTTATTTTGGAAAGACATATTAAAATATTTTGACGAATGGATATTTACTTTTTTATTTTGCAACTTAAAAATAACAGATTAACAATGTAATGAATGAAAAGATAAAATTATGGATTTTAGCAAGCAGACCTAAAACTTTACCTGCGGCAGTTGCACCGGTGCTTGTGGGAACGGCTCTTGCTTTTAATGCCGGAAAATTTAATGCTGTTGCGGCATCGGTTGCTCTTATTTGTTCATTGTTTATTCAAATAGGCACTAATTTTGTAAATGATTTATATGATTATTTGAAAGGGACAGATGACGAAAATCGTGTAGGACCGGAACGGGCTTTGGCTTCCGGATGGATTAAACCTGAAGAAATGAAAATGGCGATATATTTAACTTTCGGGTTCACATTTTTATTGGGGCTTTATCTTGTTTGGCATGCAGGATGGATAATTTTATTAATCGGGCTCTTGTCAATACTTTCCGGATATGCATATACAGCAGGTCCCTACCCTCTTGCTTATAACGGGTTGGGTGATGTTTTTGTTTTCCTTTTTTTCGGAATTGTAGCCGTGGCGGGTACGTATTATGTACAGGCATTGGAGTTTTCACATTTGGCTCTGGTTGTTGCCGTACCGGTCGGATTATTAATAACCGATATTCTTGTAATAAATAATTATCGTGATGCGGATGAGGATGCAAAGAAAAACAAACAAACGCTTGTTGTTAAATTCGGAAAACGCTTTGCCCGCTTGCAATATTTGGGTTCCGTTATTATTGCGTTTTTTGTTCCTCCTTATCTTTATCTTTTTGAAAAGAAATCGCTTTGGATTTTTTTACCGATTCTTTCTTTACCTCTTGCAGTTAAATTAATAAAAGATGTATATAAATTAACGGGAACGGAATTAAACAAAACGCTTGAACAAACCGCAAAACTTTCGGTAATATATTCCATCCTTTTTTCTTTAGGAATTGCTTTATGATAGTTCGTGATTTTAATTTTTTCCCATATAATCTGGAATTAAAAAAACCGTTTGTAAATTCCAAATTTACTATTCACAAACGAAAAGGGTTTATTGTTCGCATTATTGACGATAACGGATATATGGTTTACGGTGATGTTGCCCCGCTCCCCGGATTCAGTTACGAAACTTACGATAAATGCGAAATCGAATTACAAAGATTATATTATTCCTTTTTGGATAAAGCCGCAAATAAAACCGAATTTAATTTAATTAATGAAATGTCAGCATTTGTCGATGTTCCTTCTCTCCGATTCGGATTCGAGCAAGCAATTTTATCGCTTTTGATAAAGCAAAAAGAAGTAAAAAATTTGTTGCCCGGTAAAAAGGAGATAAAAATTAACGGAATAATTTCTCTTCGGGATGAAAAAGAAACTTTAAAGAGTTTGGATGAATTACTTAGTAAAAACTTTTCAACAATTAAAGTAAAAGTTACAGGAGAAAAATTTAGCGAACAGTTAAAGTTGATTAATAAAATTACAGACAGAATTGATAGTTCCGTTAAAATAAGGTTGGATCCGAACGGCAGTTGGAATTATGAAGAAACGGAAATAGCAGTTATGAGCATGGATAAAGAAAAAATAGAGCTGATAGAACAACCGGTAGATAATATCAATGAAATTGTGATGCTTTCCGATTTTTCGCCAATACCCATTGCTGTTGATGAAGCAATTAAAACCATTAACGATGCTGCGGATTTAATTAAACGGTCGAATATTAATACGTTTGTATTAAAACCGGCTTTGCTCGGCGGTATAATAGGAATTATCAACTTAATAAAATCCGCCGCAAAGTTAGGGAAAAAAATCATTATTTCTTCGGCTTTCGAAAGTGTTATCGGGCGTTCAGCTCTTTCATTGCTTGCAGCGCTTACCGAGGGAGATTATGCACACGGCTTAAATACTGCAGAATTATTTAAAACCGATTTGGCATCCGAACCCTATCGAATTAAAAACGGTAAAATTTATTTCGATTATTTCTTTTATCCTCCTGAATTTAAGGATATAAAACTATGAATGTAAAAAACCTTGCCATTATTGGAGATTTTGCATCCATTGAGTTTAAGGAGCTTTCTTCCGTAGTAAGTTTTACGGCAAAACACTATTATAATTCCGGAATAGATAAAGGAAAATTTATCGCTATACTTGCAGATAATTCGGTTGAATATGTAATAACGGTTTTTGCTTTATGGAAACTGGGAGCGGTTCCAGTCCCGATAAATACCAGATTAACGGAAAAGGAAATTTCCGATATATTATATTCCGTTAACCCTCATCTTATAATTTGTGATAATAACTTTGCCGGCAAGATAAAAAGTTTTGCTTCCGTTAAAATGCAAATGTTTTTTGAAGGGGAAAAGTGTAATAAAACAATTGAACAAAACCCAAACGATATTGCCGTAATAATTTATACATCGGGGTCTTCAGGTAAACCGAAAGGGGTAATGATAACTAACGAGAATCTTTATCAAAGTTATCTTGCATCAACAAGGGAATTTAAATATTCTTCTGCGGATGTTTTTGTTGCTTCTTTGCCTTTTTATCATATCGGAGGATTTGCAATTATTAACAGAATGCTCCTTTCAGGCGGTAGTCTTGTAATTCCTAAATCCTTAAAGACAGCGGGAATAGTGGAAGCCATGAAACAATACAACCCCTCCATAATTTCGCTTGTTCCTACAATGTTAAAAAGAATATTGGAGAATAATGTTTTCCCGAATAACAATTTGCGTCTTCTGTTTCTCGGTGGGGGTCCAAGCGACAGCAAACTGATTTTTTCCGCAATTGATGCGGGATATCCTGTTGTTAAAGTTTACGGCTCTTCGGAAACAACGGCAATGGTTACTTTTAGCATAGAGAAAACATTAATGGAAAACCCTGCCTCGGCAGGAAAACCTTTTTACGGAGTTACAATAAAAATTACGGATAAACAAAAAAACGAATTGCCTGCTGACTCCGTGGGAGAAATTGCAATTAAAAGTTCAACAATTGCCAAAGGATATTTTAATGCGACAAAACTTTGGAAAAATAAAATTGTGAACGGCTTTTATTATAGCGGAGATTACGGATATATTGATAAGAGTGGGCTTCTTTTTGTTTTGGCCCGCAGAACCGATTTAATTATTTCGGGTGGCGAAAACATTAACCCTTTGGAAATAGAAGAAGAATTGTTGAAACATCCTGCGGTCAAAGAGTGTGTCGTTTTTCCCGTTGAAGATAAGGAGTGGGGGCAAGTTCCCGTTGCCGCTATTGTTTCCGTAAAAAAGAATATAACGGAAACGGAATTAAGAGAAGAGTTAAAAACGAAATTGGCATCGTTTAAAATTCCCTCAAAATTTTTATTTGTAACTGAAATTCCGAGATCTGTATTGGGGAAAGTGAAAATCGAAGAACTTAAAAAATTTTTAACCGACAACAAATCACTATAATATTATTTTAGTTGCTTTTCCAAAAGGGCAAGAAAATCTTTGGGTATTTCCACTGATGAAAAATCTTTCTTATTTACAAATACGTGTTTTGTTGTAACAACCGCCTTTACTTTTTTGTTACTCTTAAATTCCGTTTTCAATTCAAAAGAAGAAACCCCTTTGTTAGTCAAAGAAATTTCCAGTGTAATGGTTTCATGCAAAGTTATCGGTTTGTAAAACATTGCCGTTGTATTAATAATCGGAATTGCAAAAAGATTGTGCTTAAAAAAATTAACGGAAGAGTTTTGAGATAAAATTAATTCTTCGTAAGCCGAATGAGCCAATTCGAATGCTTTCGGATAAAATAATATTCCCGCAGCATCGCACATCCCAAACTCAACAACTCTTTTTGTAATAAACATAAATTTTCCCAAAATTTTTTAACAAAGTTAAATAATTTTTGAAGTAATTGTTTTGCTGAATTTATCTATTTTTCCAAATTAGATTTAATAATTTTAACAAAAAATAATGCCGAACAAATTTCTTAAATACAATATATTTTTTCTTCTTTTTTTTTCTGTTACATTTTTTGCACAAGCCGGTAACGGTAAAAAAGAGATTAGAATAGAACGATTCAAAAACGGAAAAATAAAAACTTACGGAGAATATGTTAACGGTATTAGGCACGGTATTTACCAAGAGTACTACGAAAACGGAGAACTTTGGAAAGACTGGACCTTTGTAAACGGTTTGGAAGAAGGCACTTCCCTTTGGTATTTTGAGGACGGCACGTTAAGTATGCGGTGGAATTATGTTCACGGCAAACTTGAAGGGAAATCCCAATGGTACTATGAAACCGGAGAATTGTGGGCAGAACCGGTTTATCATAATGGTGTTCAAGACGGATTTACACGCACTTATTATAAAAGCGGAGCTTTACAAGGAATTTGGAGTTATAAAAACGGGGTGCTTGATGGTGTTTCCAAAATCTTTTTTGAAGACGGAAATTTGGAAGTTGAACGTTCTTACAAAAACGGAAAAATGAATGGTATAACTCGCGTCTATTATAAATTCGGAAAAGTTGCTCTTGAAGCTATGTACAAAAACGATAAATTAGACGGCACTTCCTATTTATATTATCCGGACGGCACAATTAAGGTGATTGATATTTATTCAAACGGAGAAGTGGTAAAAAGGGAAAAATATGATTATGGTTCCAAGGTGCCTAAAATAGAAGAAAGTTTTATGGAGCATTATGGAAACGGTATCATTAAAGCCGAAAAAAATTTTAAAAACGGAAAACCCGACGGTAGAAACAGATTTTATTATATAAACGGTTTTTTAAAATCCGAAATCGGCTACAAAAACGGGATGCTTAACGGCACATCGTATCACTATTATTCGCAAGGAATTTTACGGGAAAGAGCCGATTATTTGCTTGGGAAATTGAACGGGGAAAAATCTGTGTTTGATACAACGGGAATATTGGTTGAAGTTGCTCATTACAGTAATGATACGCTTAACGGAGCAAGAAAAACTTTTTATCCTAATAAACAGTTGAAAGAAGAATATAATTATGTTAACGGCAAATTAGAAGGTGAGGTAAAAACTTATTTCGATAACGGAAATTTAAAATCCAAAACGAACTATTTTGCCGGTAAAAAAGAAGGGTTTGCAGCGCGTTATTATGCCACAGGAGAGGTTGCTTGGTACGGTGCTTATAAAGACGATTTGCCCGACGGAGAAGTTTTTGAATATTACCCCAACAGATTGTTAAAAAGAGAAGCGGTCTATTCCGCCGGTAAACTTATATCCAAAATCTTATATGATGAAGAAGGGGGCAAAATAAAATAATAAACAGATTAAACTTTTAGTTCTTTGGTTAAAATTTTTTCTATTTTTTCCACAGGCATTTTTTTATTTGTCCATAATTCAAAAGCCTTTGCCCCTTGCTCAATAAACATTTTTAATCCGTTTAATGTTATTGCATTACGACTTTCGGCAATTTCCAGTAGTTTTGTTTTTCGCGGAGTGTAAATAACGTCAAACACAATCTGGTTTTTATTAAAAGATTCGGGAATTGATGTGGGGGTATCGTCTTCTTCGGGAGACATCCCTATGGATGTTGTATTTATAATTAATGTGGAGTTCTGCAATACTTTTACCAAATCCGGAGGAATTAATTCGTAAGTTTTAATTTTTTCAAAAAGCAGCTTTGAAGTAAAATAATCTTTAAGAGATTCAGCCCGTTCTACCGTGCGATTGATTATATTTATCTCTTTTATGTTAAATCGGGTAATTAGTGTATAAATTACAGCACGAGCAGCACCACCGGCTCCGAATAGGGAAACGGTTTTTCCGTTGAGCTTTTCTTTAAAAGCTTCAAGTGTTTTGGCAATTCCGTCTATATCCGTATTGTAACCCAATAGCTTGCCGTTTTCGTTTACAACGGTATTAACGGCGTTAACAATTTTTGCTCCGTCGGAAAGTTCATCTAAATATTCAACGATTCTTTCCTTGTGCGGAATAGTAACATTAAAACCCGTTATTCCCAAAGCGGCCATTCCTCTTAGGGCCTCTTTCAAGTTCGCCGGGTTTATGTCGAAAGGTAAATATACATAATTCAAATCAAGCTTATTAAAAGCGTAATTATGCATTATGGGAGAAAGCGAGTGTTTAATGGGATGACCAATTACGCCAACTACTTTAGTGTTATGATTTATTTCAACAAACGATTGCAAAATTATTACCCTTTTTATTTAAATGTTTTATTGCTTTGTTTAATTTCGGGAATTTCTTTTTGAGAATCCGTTTTCCCGTTAAAAATATTTAAGAAAGAAGATCTTAAATATTCAAATGCATCTTTATTGTTAAGTATTTTTTGTTTTGCTTTTTCCGGATTTAATTTAACACACACATTAAATGCTTCTATTCCCGCAGTCCATTCGCCTTTGGCGGTATAAATTTCGGCAAGGCCGTTCCACGCCTCAAAATTTTTTGCATCTATGGAAATAATTTTTTTATAACAGGTTATAGACGATTCGAAATTCCCTATGTTTTTTTCAATTAATGCTTTGGTATTTAATGCTTCAATTGAATTGCCGTCTAATTTTAATGCTTGATTAATATCTTGCAAAGCCAGAGCAAAATTTTTAGAATTATTAAAACAAACCGCTCTTGCAAGATAAGCATCAAAATAATTCGGTTCAAGTTGTAATGCTTTTGTGTAAGCTTTTATTGCGTTTTCCAATTCGGACATGTCTTCGTGTGCTTGTCCGAGTGTAAACCAAATTGTAGGGTCGTTGTTTTCCAAAATAACGGCATGTTTAATGCAATCTAAAGCTTTTTCAAACATATCCAGGTTTGCGTAGGAAATACCGCAATTAAACCATGCACTTGAAAAATCATCTTTTATTGCTATGGAAACCTCAAAGTCGTTAATTGCCTTTTCAAATTCGTTTTGTTTTATATATACAATGCCTCTGTTATACCATCCCGAGTAATTGTTCGGCTCAATCTCCAAAAATCTGTTATATGCGGTAACGGCTTTATCCAACACGTCGTTAATTTCGTGGCAAAACCCGAGTTCGTACCATGCTTCGGAAAACGAGGGGTCAATTTTTACGGCCGCTTCAAAAAAGTGAGCGGCTTTTTTGAAATTATCTGTTTTTTCGTATAGCAGCCCCAAATTAAAGTAAATATCTTCGTTGTTAATATCCGTTTTAAGAACTTCTTTTAATGTATTAATTGCTTCGGTGTACATTTCAAGATTTTCTTCGGCAATAGCTTTGTTTATTAATGTTTCGGTATCTGTGGAATTTATAGATAAAGATTTTTGAAATGCGAAATATGCATCTATAAATTCAAATTTGTTATTTAAAAATATTCCTTTATATTGCCAAAACTCGGAATTTAAAGGATATAATTCCAACAAAGCATCGGTAAGTAAAAGGCCTTCTTCAATATAATCGTTTTCCATACAAAGAAAAATTGTTTCTTCGATTAGTTCAACGTTTAGTATTGCCGTACCGTTGTTAATAATATCCAAACTCTTTTCAATTTGTTCCAAAAGAGTTTCTTCGTTAAAATCAAATTCGTCTAAATTTTCGGGGTATTTATTATAATAATCCATAATACTAATAATTTATTTATGCAAAACCTATTACAATAATGTTGTAAAATCAAGTTGACTTTAAAAGTTCTTTTTCTTTTTTGATGTTTGTATTATTGTGACCTCTAAAAGAAAAATCCGCATGTAATTAAGCAATCCGTTTATTAATTTCCCATTTTGTAATTATTTTGTTAACTTATTACAGCAAAAAAATTAAAAGGTTTAATGATAGAAATAAGAATACCTACCGGAGCAGCTGTTTTTTTATTAAAAGAAAAAATCAGTTTGGAAATTGAATACTTACAAAGAAGCAATATTGTTGCGGAAGGAACGCAGATTGAAGATTTATCCGACGAAGAGTTGTTGCGTGTAACCGAGGCGGCGGTTACGGATTTGGTTTTTTCTCTTCCGGCTGAAATATTTTCGTCTGATAGTAATATTGTAGATATTATTTACAAAGCGGTTAAATCGTTTGCGGCAGGGCAAAAAACAAAAGCATTCAACAATTTTTCTAAAGAAAAAGCCGCAAATTTAATTAACTCAATTAAAAAACTTTTTATTGCTTACGGCGAAAAAGAAGTCTATTCTCAAAATTAAGGGCAGACAGCAAATCAATTAACCGATGAATATTCTGTTGCAGTTATCACAATTTTTGCATGGTTTGCTCTCATTAAATCCGAAATAGTCTGATATAAAACTTCTACGGCATTTTTCTTCTTTAAAATAATTAACCATGGCGAGTAATTTTTTATTATCATTCATTAATTTGGTTTCGAGTAGTTGTTTGTTGTATAAAGCGGAAGGAAGTTCGGAGATAAGTTTCAAGTTTTTTTCTTCAACGTTCCCTTCGGTTACGCCATACCTGTCCAACATTGACAAAACCGTTTCCACTCTAAAATCGTTTTTATCTTTAAAGCTCATCTCTTCACGTAAAAATTCAATTCCCATTCCGTTTACTTTGTCAATATCTTTTCTCAAAATATTGTAAATATGATAATAATAATCGGCGGAAGGATTGCTCCATTTAATAAATTCCATTTGCGTATATAAATCGGATTGGTCATATAAAAGCAAACAAAGCGACGGGTTGCCGTCCCTACCGGCTCTGCCTATTTCTTGATAATATGCTTCGATTGAAGAAGGAATTTCAGCGTGAATAATTAAGCGTATATCCGGTTTATCTATTCCCATTCCGAAAGCGTTTGTTGCCAATATAATTTTGTTTTGTTCTTTTAAAAATTTTCGTTGAACGGCTTTACGTTCTTTGGCGTTCAATTTTCCGTGGTAAATAAGATGTTCTGTTTTATTTGCGGAAAGATAACCCGAAAATTCGTCAAGAGTTTTTATCAAAGAAAAATAGATAATAGTACTGCCGGTATAATGTTTAAGGGCTTCCAGAATTTTTTTCAGTTTATCGTCGTAACCCCAAACATCTTTTGCCTCAAGCCGTAAATTGGGTCGCTCAATGCCCTGATGAAAAATTTCCGTTTTTTCTTCGGATAAATTAAGTTTTAAAATAATATCTTTTTGAACCTCCGGGGTTGCCGTTGCGGTTAAAGCCACGGTTAAAGGATTTCCAATCATATTTCGGAATTCACCAATGCGGGAATAGTCCGGGCGAAAGTCATGTCCCCATTCCGAAATACAGTGCGCTTCGTCAACGGCAAGTAACGATATTTTCGCTTTATTAATTTCGGAGACAAATTCGGGTTTTCGAAAACGTTCGGGAGTTACATACAGCAGTTTTATTTTTCCGGCAATAAATTTTGCAAGCCGTTCTTCCCGCATTTTTTTTGATATTGTAGAATTAATATATTCTGCGGGAATATTTCGTTTTTTTAGTGTGTCCACTTGGTCTTGCATTAAAGCGATTAGGGGTGAAATTACAATTGTTCCGCCGTTAAAAATTAATGCCGGTATCTGATAAATTAACGATTTACCGCTTCCGGTGGGCATAAGAACCAAAGCGTTTTTTTTGTTATTAATAATTTGATGAATTATTGTTTCTTGTAATCCTCTAAACCGAGAATAACCGAAATACTCGTTTAATATTTTTATCGGGGTCATAAGTATTATTCTTTAATTATAATTTTTATAAAACAAAGATATCTATTTTGAGATTGCACCGTTTAAAATAGTTTTATTTCAATATAATCGGAATACTTTTTTACGACAAACAAGATGTCGTAAATTGAGGGAGGGTAATAACAAAGGTATATGATAAATATATATTATTTTCCCGATAAAGCATACCCCGTCTTTTAAGACGGGGCTGAAACAAACAGTGATACAATTTTACGGGTACTATTAGTAAATGAACAGCAGAATAAAATACAACTTATGATTTTTCTTCCCAAATTTGTGCAAGTGTAACAATATTTTTTACAGAAGCTTCCATATCCTGAATGGCAACATATTCCGTATATGCATGGAAGTTATGCCCGCCCGCAAAGAGATTAGGAGTTGGTAAACCCATAAAACTTAATCGGGAACCGTCAGTACCGCCTCTTATTGCGGATTGTATAGGAGTAATGCCGAGTCGCTTCAAAGATTCAATTGCATATTCTTCCACTTCAGGATGTTGGTTTAAAACATTTTTCATATTTCTATATTGTTGAATTACTTTAAATTCATATGAAGAACCCGGATAATCGGCAACAGCTTGTTTACAAAGTTCTTCCAATAAATTTTCGAACTCTTCCAATTTAGCATCAATAAAATCGCGAATAATCATTTTTACAACGGTCTTCTCCTCGTTACCGTTTACGGCAACCGGATGGACATACCCCTCGCGTCCTTCGGTGGTTTCGGGAGAAAGAGAGTCTTTTGGAAGCAATTCAATAAAATGCGAAGCCACTTTGATTGAGTTAACCAATTTATCTTTTGCATATCCCGGATGAACATTAATTCCGTTAAAAGTAATTTCAACGGCATCGGCGCTGAATGTTTCCGTTTCGACTTCGCCGCGTGTGGAACCATCTATGGTATAAGCAAATTTTGCTCCGAATTTTTGAACATCAAAATGGTCGGCACCTCTTCCGATCTCTTCGTCCGGAGTAAATCCTATTTTAATTTCGCCGTGTTTAACTTCGGGATGATTTTTGAAATATGCCAAAGCATCCATTATTTCCGCAATCCCGGCTTTATCGTCGGCTCCCAACAAAGTTGTGCCGTCGGTTGTAAT
Source organism: uncultured Melioribacteraceae bacterium (assembly GCA_964617555.1). Taxonomy (GTDB): domain Bacteria; phylum Bacteroidota; class Ignavibacteria; order Ignavibacteriales; family Melioribacteraceae; genus 1-14-2-50-31-20. The sequence goes on from CAZTYP010000106.1 coordinate 115,606, forward strand.
TATATCCATTCCCATCAAGTCGTTCAATTCGGGATTATTTGCAACATCAATAATTTTACCGTTCCCTATTTCAATATCGCCGCCTTGATAATTTTTATGAATTTGCGGATTTACATTAGTTCCGGTAACTGCGGGAGAAGTATCCAGATGTGCAATAAACCCTATAGTCGGTACATTTTTATCTGTATTGGCGGGTAATGTTGCCATTACATAGCATTTATTGTCCATTTCCGCATCCGATAAACCGAGCTCTTTAAGTTCTTCCACAAGTAGTTTTGCTAAATCAAACTGTTTTGCCGTGCTGGGGGTTGTTTCCGATTCCTCCTCGCTTTTTGTATCAATTTTAGCGTATTTCAAAAATCTGCTAACTACGGAAAACTGATAATTTTCATCGAACATTTTTACCTCTATATTATATTTTTAAATTTTATTATCGATTTAATAATATCGAAAAAGAGGAAGAAATTCAAAAGATTACGAAATTATTGTTTTGGTTAAAAAGGAATAAAAATTTTTGAACAAAATTATTTATTAAACGTCAAATTTAACGGCGTGTTTTTGAAACGCAAAAAAAATAGATTATATTTAAACTGATGTTAAACCAAAAAAATAGAGGATTAAGATGGTAAAAAAAACAATAACCTTATTTTTTCTTTTCACTCTGCTTCTTTTTGCCCAAAAGAAAATTAAATTTGAAGAGTATGATTTAGACAACGGGCTTCATGTTATTTTGCACGAAGACCACTCAACCCCGATAATTGCCGTAAGTGTTTACTATCATGTCGGCTCAAAAAACGAAGACCCGCAACGAACAGGTTTTGCTCATTTTTTTGAACATTTAATGTTTGAGGGTTCAAAATATATTGCAAGAGGGGATTATTTTAAAATAGTTTCCGCAAACGGTGGTACCAACAACGCAAATACAACCTTCGACAGAACCTACTATTACGAAGTTCTTCCTTCTAATCAACTTGCTTTGGGATTATGGTTGGAATCGGAAAGGATGTTGCACTTAAAAATAGATAGTATTGGCGTAGAAACACAACGAAAAGTTGTTAAAGAAGAAAGGAAAATGCATTACGATAATCAACCGTACGGAAGTTTACTTGAAGAGACATTTAAGCGGGCATACACAAAACACCCTTACCATTGGATGCCAATCGGTTCGGTTCAATATATTGACCAAGCGACAATTGACGAGTTCAGAGAATTTTACAAACACTATTATGTTCCTAACAATGCGGTCTTAACAATAGCCGGAGATATTAATATTGACGAAGCGAAGGACCTTGTTAAAAAATATTTTGCAGAGATTCCTCGTGGTACGGAAGAAATAACCTATCCCGATGTAATTGAACCTCGTAAAACAGAGGAAGTACGGGATACAATTTACGACAATGTTCAACTTCCGTTAGTTCTTTTTTCATATCCAATTCCCGAAAAAACAAATAAAGATGCTTATGCCATTGATATGCTTACAACTTTGCTTTCCGGCGGTAACAGTGCACGTATTCCCAAACGTTTGGTAGACAAAGAACAAAAGGCGGTTTTTGCCGGTTCTATTCCTTTTATGTTGGAAGATTCGGGACAATTTATTGTTTATGCGGTTGCAAATGTGGGAGTATCGGCGGATGATTTGGAAAAATCTTTACAAGCCGAAATTGATAAAGCAAAAGCGAATTTAATACCGGAAAAAGAATTTCAAAAACTAAAAAATCAGATGGAAAGTAAAATTATCGGACGAATATCCACCGTTGCCGGTGTTGCCAACGCACTTCCGGAATATCATGTGGTTTACGGTAATACGGATTTGGTTAATCACGAATTGGAAAACTATATGGCGGTAACCCGCGAAGATATTAAACGTGTTGCCAATAAATATTTGGAGAATAATGCGCGTGTTGTTCTATATTATTTGCCTAAAGGGCAACAAAAGTAAGTAATAGAATTTTTGTTTTGATTAAAAATAATTTGGAGTTTTTAAAATGATAAAGAAAATATTTAGTCTTATTCTTTTTTCCGGAGCATTGCTTTTTGCCCAAGTTGACAGAAGTAAAATGCCCGAACCGGGACCTGCACCCGTAATTAAAATAGGAGATTACCAATCTTTTGAATTGGACAACGGTTTAAAAGTATTTGTTGTGGAAGATCATAAACTTCCGCAAGTTGCTTTTTCGTTAGTAATAAAGAGAGACCCCATAAAAGAAAATGAGCACGCAGGATATATTTCTATTGCCGGAAGTTTGTTGCGTACGGGCACAACCAACAGAACAAAGGACGAGTTAGACGAAGCGGTTGACTTTATCGGTGCCGAGCTTACTACTTCGGATAGCCGAGTTTATGCCTCTTCTTTAACCAAACATGTTGATACGCTTTTGGATTTAATGGCCGATGTTGTTTTGCATCCGGCATTTAAACAAGAAGAATTGGATAAATTAAAAAAGCAAACTATTTCCGGTCTTCAATCCGCCAAAGATAATCCTTCGGCTATTGCGGGAAACGTTCGCCAAGTTCTTCTTTACGGGAAAGACCATCCATACGGAGAACTGGAAACAGAAGAAACCGTAAAGAGCATAACTTTGGATATGTGTAAAAACTATTATAATACATATTTCCATCCGAACATTGCTTATTTGGCAATAGTGGGAGATATTACAAAAAAAGAAGCAGAAAATTTAGTAAAAAAATACTTCGGTAATTGGAAAGCAAAAGACGTTCCAACATTTAATTATCCACCCGTAAAAAAGCCGGAAACAAATGAAGTTGCCATTGTAGACAGACCGGTTGCGGTTCAATCTACGATAATGATTGCTTATCCCGTTAATTTGAAAAAGTTCGGGGATGAAGCAATAAAAGCAAAAGTTATGAATTATTTGCTTGGCGGCGGAGTAACGGCAGAGTTTTTTCTAACCTTGCGTGAGAAAAAAGGATATACCTACGGGGCATATTCATCGTTAACCGGCGATAAATTGGTTGGCAATTTTACGGCCTCGTGTGATGTGAGAAATGAAGTAACCGATAGTGCCGTTGCAACTTTTTTAGAAGTAATGAAAGATTTCAGAAGCAAGAAAGTGGATAAAAAAAGACTACAAGCCGCTAAAAATTATTTGACGGGAAGTTTTTCCAGAGCGCTTGAAAGTCCTGAAACAATTGCACGTTTTGCATTAAACATCGCACGTTATAATTTACCTTCCGATTACTATAAAACATATTTACAAAAACTTAATGCCGTTACAGTTGATGATATTTACAATACCGCACAAAAATATGTTACACCGGAAAATGCCTACATAATTGTTGTGGGCAAAGCGGATGATGTTGCGGAAGGATTAAAGAAGTTTTCTGCCGACAACAAAATTACTTATTATGATAATTACGGAAATAAAATAGACAAATCGAAAACCAAAATTGATAACGGAGTAACAGCGGAAACGGTAATCAATAAATATATTGAGGCTATTGGCGGCAGAGCAAATATTGAAAAGGTAAAAGATATTGAAACATCATTAAAAGGCTCTTTACAAGGGAACGAAATAAAACTAACAATTTTCAACAAAGCTCCCGACAAATTCCTTTCAATTGTTGATATGGGAATGATGAAACAAAAAACCGTTTTCGACGGAGAAAAAGGGGTTATGTCCGCCATGGGACAAACAAGAGAAATTACCGGAGACGATCTTGTACAATTAAAACTTGAAAGCATCCTGAATCTTTTCTTAAACTACAAAGGGGCGGGTATTTCTTACAAACTTGCCGGTGTAGAAAAAATTAACGACAAAGATGCTTACGTAATAAATTTTACTTTACCTAACGGTAAAATATGGACAAAGTATTATGACAAAGAGAGCGGTCTTTTAGTTAAGGAGAGCAAAACACTTGAAACACCTCAAGGGACATTTACCCAAAGCACTTTATTGGATAATTATAAAAAAGTTGACGGTATTAAATATCCATTTAAATTTACACAATCTTTCGGACCCCAACAGATTGAGCTTAACGTTATTTCAATAAAGGTGAACAAAGGATTAAGCGATGAGCTATTCAAGATAAAATAATATTATTTGTTTTAATTGCAATCAATAAACCTTCGGGCATTGCAGCCAGAAGGTTTATTAATTTAAAGATTGCTAAAAGTTTAACCTTTTCCGGTATTTAGAATTCAACAATAATAATCAATTATTTCCGCCTAAAATTAACGGTAATCCGTCTTTACCCGAACCGATTACAATCACCTTTGAATTTGGCGAGTTTGCCAATTTTTCCGTTGCCTCAATACCTTTCCAGCGCAGTAATTGATCGTTAATTCCTTCCGAAACAATAGTTTGAAAATCCTTTATACCTTGTGCTTCAATACGTTTTCTTTCGGCTTCTTGTTTCTCTTTTCGTAAAACAAATTCCATTCTTTGACTTTCCTGTTCCGCTTGTAATTTTTCTTCTATGGATTTTGTTAATCCGGGGGGTAATATTATTTGACGTAATGCGGCTTCTTCAACAATTACACCTTGCGGAACAAGTATGCTGTTAATATCCGTAATAATTTCTTCGGCAAGTTTTTCGCGCGAAGCCGTATAAAGCGCTTTTGCTTCGTAACGAGCGGTAACACCGCGCACAACGGAACGAAAATTAGGAAGCAGAATTTTTTCGCGATACGATGTTCCTATATTTGTATAAATTTCGTTTGCTTTATCGGGTATTACGCTAAACATAAAACTTATTTCCAGTTGCACACTCAAACCCTCTTTCGAGGGAACATTCATTACTTCTTTAATTTGTTGAGTTTGGATACTGAATTTTTCGATTTTTGCAATCGGGTTAACAATATTAACTCCAGATTTCAGAGTTTTATCGCTAACATTCCCGAGAAAATCAACAACGCCAACCGTACCGGCGGGAATAACGGTGAACAAATTAAAAACCGCAATTAAACCTGCAACCGCGGATACAAGGAGAGAAACAGTTGCTTCTTGTTTTCTGCCTGTTTTTTTCATTCCGAGATATGTAACAAATCCGCCCGCCGCTACTATTATTGCTACTATAAAAATCATATTTACTCCTTGTTTTGTTTTTTAATATTAAAAAAAAAGACGAGTGCGGTGCTTTAACTTATGAAAATTAAAGCAACCGCATATTAAACTATTTATTGATTATTTTTTCAATTTGATCCATTACATCATTCATTCTTTTCATTGCCAGTTCAAAAGGTTCGGCCGAAAGAGGATCGACACCGGCTTTTTTAATTAATTCAATCGGATAATCCGAGGAACCCCCTTTTAAAATATGAAAATACTTTTGGACGGCCTTATTTCCGTTTTCCTTAATCTTTTCGAAAAAAGCCGTGGCATATACAATTGAGGTTGCATATTGATATACGTAATAGTTATAGTAAAAGTGCGGTATATATGCCCATTCGTATTTTATATATTCGGGAACTACCGTAATACCTTTATCGGCTCCGTAATAACGTTTAACAATATCGTAATAAATATTACTCATCACTTCGCCGTTAAGAGGTTTCCCGTTTTCAATGCATTTATGGATTTCCCATTCAAACTCCGCAAAGGAAGTTTGACGAAACAAAGTTCCCCTCATCATTTCAAGATAGTTTCCGAGGATAAATAATTTTTCCTCGTCGGTTTTTGCATGCTCCGCCAAATAATCGTTTAACAGATTTTCGTTTGTGGTAGATGCAATTTCAGCAACAAATATAGGATATTGAGAATATTGATAAGGTTGATTGGTATTGGAAAGATAAGAGTGCATTGTATGGCCGAGTTCGTGAGCCAATGTGGAAACCGAATTATAATCATCAGTCCAATTCATTAAAATGTAAGGATGTACATCGTATTCACTACCGGTTGAATAAGCTCCGCTTCTTTTTCCGGGAGTCGGATAATAATCTATCCAGCGGTTATTAAAAGCTTTGTTTAATATTGCCGTGTATTCGTTTCCCAATGGTTTTAATGCTTTCAGAATTATTTTTTGTCCCTCTTCTACCGAAAAATGAAATTCGGCTTTTTTCACCATGGATGTATATAAATCGTAATAATAAAGTGTATCGTAACCAAGCATTCTTTTTTTAAGTTCAAGCATTCTGTGCAATGTAGGCAGCGATTTGTTTATTTGTTTAATCAAATTTTCGTAAACCGAAACGGGTATATTATTATTATCCAGCGCCGCTTCAATTGCTGTTTTGTAGTTTGATACTTTTGCAAACACGTAATCTTTTTTTACGTGTCCCGCCAAGTTGGATCCGAGTGTTTTTTCAAACTCACCGTAATTTTCAAAAAAGTTTTTAAACACCACTTTTCTGTCGTTGCGATTTGCGGCAGCCCTGTATTTAACATATTCCGACGAAGTAAGTTTTACTTTTTCTCCGTTTGCCAATGTTACGGTTTTTCTGGGCATTTCGGCGTTGGTAAAAATGCCGTAAACGTTATATTGGTTATCGGCTATCAACCCAAAGCTGGCAAGTATTTTTTCTTCTTTTGCTGAAAGGGTATGTGCTTTACGTCTTTGAATATCATCAATAATAACTTTGTAGTTTTTTAGTTTCGGTTCTTTTTTATAGAAAGTCTCAAGTGTGGAATTACTGATTGAAAGAAGTTCCGGATTAAAAAAGGAAGACGCTTCAGAGAGCTTTGTTCCCAATGCGGCAGCCCGCTCGGCAAGGGAAGTGTTTGCGGTGTTTCCCAAATCCTGGTCTTTTAATCGTGCGGAATAGCTGGAAAGTTTTGAATAATCTTTATAGACGGAATAGATATTTTCCAGCGTGGTTAAAAGGTATTCGGGGTTTTCGGCAAGTTTACCTTTGTATTTTGTGATTAATGGAATTCGTTTTTCGATTGCTGCGTACTCTTTGTGCCAATCATCAACAGAGGCATAGAGGTCGGTTAAATTCCATTTGTACTTTGTTTCAATTTCATCTCTGTTTTTTACTTGAGATGTAATTGGTAAGGTTACTGTAAAAGAAAGAAGCAACAGAAAAAAAAGAATTTGTTTCATGGTAATTCCTCTAAATTTGATATAAAATTTTGTAAATAAAATTACATATTTTTAGTGAGTTTATTCATAAAAAGTTATCCTACAGCGAATGCTCGGAATTAATAAAATTATAATTTAAAAAGGGAAGTATAGCGGGTTTTAACTTTATTGTTGTTTACAGCCATTGCCAAAGCACGTTTTGTTCCTATTAAAATTAAAAGACGCGTGGCACGTGTAATTGCAGTGTAAAGCAAATTGCGTTGTAGCATAATATAATGTGATGTTGTTAACGGCATTATTACACAAGGGAATTCATTCCCTTGGCTTTTGTGAACGGTAACTGCATATGCAAGAGTTATCTCTTCCAACTCTTCGTATTTGTATTCTACAAATTTTCCATCAAAAGAGATTACCATTATTTGCTCTTCGGAATTTGTTCCCACCACAAAACCTATATCGCCGTTAAAAACGTTTTTATCGTAATTGTTTTTTAGTTGCATTACTTTATCGTTTGCTTTAAATATTCTACCTCCTTGGGAAAAGACTACGGCGGAATTATTCAGTTGTTGCTGAAAAAGTTTATTAAATGCCGTTACTCCTACTTCTCCTTTATATACCGGAGCCAATATTTGAATATCTTCGGTAGGGTTAAGATCCAATTTCCGGGGAATTTCATCATTTACCAAACGAAAAACTTTTTCCGGTATTTTCATGTTTTTGGGTTCGTCAAGAAAAACAAAATCTGTTTCTTTCAAATAATTTAATACTGGCATTTCTCCGTTATTTATTCTATGTGCGTTAAGTATTATATCGCTATCCTTTGCTTGACGGTAAATTTGTGTCAAATGAATTACGGGAATTTTTTCGCTTGAAATCAAATCTTTTAATACGTTGCCGGCTCCTACGGAAGGAAGTTGATCAACATCTCCCACAAAAATTACGGTGGTGTTATTATTTACCGCCGTTATTAGTGCGGCCATTAACAAAGTATCCAACATTGAAACTTCATCCAGAATAAGCAAGTCCGTTTCGAGCGGATTTGCTTCATTAATATTAAATCTGTTTTCACTCGGATTATATTCTAACAATCGATGTATTGTTTTTGCTTCATGTCCGATTACCTCCGTCATTCGTTTTGCTGCTCTTCCGGTTGGTGCCGCAAGCATTATTTTTTTATCAAAAGTTTCGAACAGCTCAATTATTCCCTTGAGGGTTGTGGTTTTTCCCGTACCTGGACCGCCGGTAATAATAAGGGCTTTTACTTCGTACGAAATTTTAATGGCTTCAAGTTGTTCTTCGGAATAATTTTCGTTAAAGGAAGAGAGTATTTTATTTAACTTCGGCGGTTTGTTTGTTTTTACTGAAAGGAGATGATTAATGGAGTTTTCTATTTGGCGTTCTGCAAAATAATAATTAAACAGGAATACCTTGTTGTTGTGAATATAAATTTCACCGCTTTCTTCAAGTTCGTCAAAAAAAACATCGGAATAACCTATATCGGTTTGCAGCATATAAGAGGCTTCCTTAATAAGCTCTTCTTTGGGCAAATACGTATGCCCCGATTTTGTTGCTTGTTGTAGCACATGAATTATTCCGGCTTTTATTCTGAAAGGGGAATCGCCTGAAAATCCGAGATTTTTACCGATGTTATCGGCAATTTTAAAACCGATTCCCCAAATATCCGTTATTAATCTGTAAGGATTTGCTTGGATAATTTCCGTGGTTGCCGCACCGTATTGATTATAAATTTTAACCGCATAGCCGGGTGTAATTCCTTTGGACTGTAAAAAAATCATTACATTGCGAACTTCGGTTTGTTCTTTCCATCCTTTTTTAATTGTTTCAAGTTTTTTTACACCTATTCCGTCAATTTCCGTTAAACGAATAATACTGTTATCCAGCACTTCCAAAGTTGCTTCGCCGAATTTTTGCACAATCCTTTTTGCGGTTGCAGGTCCTATTCCCTTTATCATTCCCGAAGATAGATATCTCATAATTTCTTCTTCGGTTACCGGTTGAGAGATGTTTATATTTTCGGCTTTAAATTGAATTCCGTAACGAGGATGATTTACCCATTCGCCCGATAGTTCCACATGATTGCCCCGATTAAGTTTCGGGAAATTTCCGACCACACTTGTTCCGTCTTCTAATTTAAGTACGGAATAACCATTGCTTTCGGAATAAAAAAGATAAACGTCAACAATTCCGGAAATTGTTTCCATAAAAGGAATAACTCTTTTTATTGATTTGATATGTAAATCTATAATAAAATTTAAAAATGCAAAAGTAAAATACTGCTGTTCCAAAACCGGAAGTAATACTTAAACAAATTAAAATGCGAAGATATTATTGTCAAATAAAAAGC
>CAZTYP010000107.1:0-8480 GCA_964617555.1 uncultured Melioribacteraceae bacterium
TTCGGTTTCCGTAATAAAGACCCTTTTCGGTAACAATTCTAACTGTATCTTGTGTTGCAATAATATGCCCGCTAAGCAGTGCATTATTCTCAGAAAGATTTTGAACTGCTTTGTTACATGTTATTTTTACTTTCCCTTGTGTAATAATCACATTCCCTATCACTTCCCGGTAAGCGATATCATTAACCGTTCTACCTACCAGCGAATCACCGACAACTTTGATTCTCTTTTCATTACTTTGAGCAAAACCAATATCGAATAGAATTAGAATAAAATAAGATAATATGATAAATATTTGTTTCAATTTGCACCGGACGAAGTTGATGTTTGATAAGTAACATTTTTTATTACATAATTTTTTATATGCTGATCAGATATAAATCCATATCCTTCTATTACTTCCTTATCCGTGGTTATCTTCACAAATTTATCGCTGACTATTTTTTCGTCTTTTTTTCTCCACATTAATTCATTAGTTTCAAGTTTAACATGTTCACTGTCGTTAACCGCAACCACACTATCAATCGCATACATATCTTGAGTAATATCGTCAATCTTTCCTCGTTTGGATGTAAGCTGCGATGTTTTTCGTCCCTCTTCGTTATAGAACTCTACTTTTACATCATCCAATAACTTTTCTTTAGGCTTATCGTAGGCGCGTAAATGTTTGGTAAAAAGTATTCCTTTTATTTTTCCGTTCTCAGTAAAGATTATTTTGGAATCCCAACTTTCTTGAACGGGAACATTTTCTGCTTCAATTGTCAAATCAACTTTGGGTTTTAACTTTTCTTCACCGCAGGAGTAAAGAAAAATTATTAACAAAAAAAAGGAGAAATATTTATGATATTTACTCATCTTTCAACTCGTCTATTAGATTTATTACATATTGTAAAATACTTTTGTTTTTATCCACATCAATAATTATATCTACAACGCGCTTAACCTCGCGTCTGGCACTGCTCGGGGCAATAGCAACACCTACCTTTTGTAATAACGGGATATCCAACATATCATCACCAATATAGAGCACATTATCAAAACCGAGATTTAATTTGAACAGCAATTGTTTAACACTCCCGACTTTGTTAAAAGAGGATGTAACAATTTCCCAATTATCTATATTTGCAAGTTTTTTTGTTAAGGGGTCATTTGTTCTGCCGGTTATAATTCCTGCAGAAAGATTTTTTGATTTCAATTTGTTCGCAAATTCAGCCATACATGCAAATAGTTCCTCGTAACTACTATCCTTACGCAATAACAAAACTCCATCAAGATCAAAGAGAAAAAGTTTAATCTTTTTTATACTTTCATTTATATTTTTTTCATTAATAATCATAATTAAGAATCAAATAAATCATCTTGGTTAAGACCTTTTTTTATACGCCTTCTGTTAAAACGTTTATAAGCCAAATCCGTTGCCTCTCGTCCTCTCGGTGTTCGTTGAATAAATCCTTGTTGGATTAGGAACGGTTCATATACTTCTTCAATTGTTCCTGCATCTTCATTAACACTTACAGCAAGCGTATTCAATCCGACAGGACCGCCGTTAAACCTATCAATAATGGATAGAAGTATTTCTTTATCCATTTCATCCAATCCGTCTTCGTCAACTTCGAGTGCTTGTAACGCCTTTTGAGTTGTTTCAAGGTCTATCCCGTTTTTATCTTCAAAATCCGCAAAATCTCTTGTACGCCTTAATAAACGATTTGCAATTCTTGGTGTGCCACGTGAACGCTTAGCCAACTCTAACGAAGCATTATCATCAATCGGAACATTTAAGATATTTGCAGAACGGGTTATAATTGTTTTTAACAGATTACTGTTATAGTAATCCAATCTGAATTTAATTCCGAAGCGATCGCGTAACGGGGCAGTTAATAACCCAGCTCTTGTTGTGGCTCCGATAAGCGTATACTGCGGAAGTTTAATTTGCACACTGCGTGCATTGGGTCCCGTATCAATCATGATGTCAAGCTTATAATCCTCCATAGCAGAATAAAGATATTCCTCAACAACCGGACTAAGCCGATGGATTTCATCAATAAATAAAACCGAGTGTTCTTCCATGTTTGTTAAAATTCCGGCAAGGTCTCCCGGTTTTTCAAGAACCGGACCGGAGGTAAGTTTTAACGACACACCCATTTCCGTTGCAATAATATTTGCAAGTGTGGTTTTACCTAATCCCGGCGGACCGGTAAGCAATACATGGTCAAGCCCCTCATCCCTTTTTTTTGCAGCTCCTATAAAAACTTTAAGATTATCGGTTATTTTTTTTTGTCCGGTAAATTCAGAAAATCGTTTAGGACGCAATGCTCTTTCAATTGCCTTTTCTTCGTCCATTTGCATTGGATTTCTATTAGATGTATCCGGCATGGATTATTATCCTTTATTTATTTTATTATAAATAATTTAACTTTCGTCTTTTAAATTTATCAATTCTTAATGATATTAATATCATTAAAATTATCATAGCCATTACGGATAAAAGTGTAATCCAAACATTTAATTTTCTACCGATAATTTGGAATAAACCTATAGAAAATGGGGAGCCGTAAATTATCACTAAATGTGTAATATAAATCCAAAGAGAATTTTCCGCAAACGATTTAACAACTTTCGGTAATGTTGAAATGTTTCTACCGATTAATCCGAAAACGGAAAAACAGATCAACACTACTCCCACCCCAAAAAACGATTGGCGATTAACAGGGCTAAATATAAGAGGGAACAATAACAACGCTATTCCTACAACAGCAATCAGTAATAAAAATTTTCGTCTGTTTAATATTTCATTATTATCAGTAATAATTTTACCTAAAACCGCTCCTAAAAAAACATATTGCAAATACGGAAATAACGGGAAAAGCGAATTGTATTTGGAAGAAATCATCGAAACAAAAAAAACATTCTTTGCGTTCGAAAAATCAATCGAAGTTATAAGCGGAGAAAGGGAAAATAGAGACAAAAACAAGAGAATAAACATATACAAAGGATTGATTTTTAAAAGTTCCGAAAGGAATGAAAAAAACAGAATAAGCAATATTCCGGTGCCTATTAAATGCAAAGCATCAAACGCAAAAAAAGTCTTCCATTGTTCAAAAGTAACGGATGATAAATTAAAAATATTAATGGTCGGATAACGCAATAAATAGCCCATAATTATTAGGGAAATTCCACGCCGAATACCTTTTTGCACTCTGGCGTTGGCTTTTAAGGAACTTGTGTTTTTGTAAAGAAGAAATGTAAAAATAAACCCGGCAACAAAAATAAAAAGAGGTGCCGTAAATGCTCTGAAGGCAAACCAAATATCATAAAAAAAAAAGCCGGAAGAAACGTAATCTTTATTAAGCAATGATGAAACCGTATGCCCTTGAATCATCATAAATACTGCAAAAGCACGCATCAAATCAACGGCAATAATTCTTTCGTTCTTGTTATTGCTACTCAAAATATTACCATTACAACTTACGGGGATGTTCTTTTACCCAATTGTAAACATATTTGCTTATTTCCTCCGTAGAAGTACCCGGAGTAAAAAGTTCTCCTACTCCCATCTCTTTCAATTTTTTTATATCTTCCTCCGGAATAATTCCGCCGCCGAATAACAGAACATCTTCCATTCCCTTTTCTTTCATCAGAGTTAATACTTTTTTAAATATGGAATTATGTGCGCCGGATAAAACACTTATGCCTATCGCGTGTACGTCCTCTTCAATAGCGGCATTTACAATCACATCGGCACTTTGCCTAAGCCCCGTATATATTACCTCCATACCGGCATCTCGGAGGGCTGCGGCAACAATCTTGGCTCCTCTGTCGTGTCCGTCAAGTCCGGATTTCGCAACAATTACTCTGATTTTTTCGTTTGTCATTTTGCCTCTAAATATTTTTTTCGTTTAGGGAATACACCATAAATTCCGCCGGTATGTACAAAAATAACGCGACTATTTTTCTTCCCTTTCAAAAAGTTTTCGTAATAAGCATAAAAGGCTTTGCCCGTATATGTTGGGTCTAATAATATACCGGTCACCTGATAAAACTCTCTGAGAAATTTTAATTTTTTATCGGTAATATTTTTATATCCTTCTTCAGAGTATCCGTTGAGAATAATAAGATTATTGTAATTTACATTTACATTAATTTTAAAATCGGCAATAGCATCTTCAACAAGTTCTTTAATTTTGTTACGAACAAAATCGGGTTCATCTAAAACATTAACAGCATATATTTTTGTCTTTACTCCGAGCATAGCGGCACCAAGTAACATACCGGCTGCAGTACCCCCGCTACCATATGCGGAAACGAGACCCGGGACTTTAGATAGCGGCATCTGTTCATTTAACTCGTGCATAAAATTTATATATCCCCATAATCCCAAAGGAGTTGAGCCGCCAGATGGAGCAATATAAACTTTTTTACCTCTCTTTTGCATACGTTTGCTTTCTTTGAGCATAATGGAATTTACATCTGCATATTCTTTTTTAGAAAGATATACGATTTCGGCACCAAGCAACTTATCTAGAAAAAGATTTCCGTCAGGATTGTTTGTATCTTTGCCCCAAAGAAAAAGTTTTGCCTTAACACCAATTTGCCTTGCCGCTATTGCCGTTGCACGTGCATGATTAGATTGGTCGCCTCCCGAAGTGAAAAGATAATCCGCTTTTTTCTTTTTTACATCAGCAAGAATGTAATCTAATTTTCTGATTTTATTACCGGTTAACTCTGTACCAGTGTAATCATCACGTTTAATTAAAAACTTTGTTCCTTTAAATTCAATTTTTTGAATAGGTGTAGGAAGATTTGCAATATTGTATTTTTTGGGAGTAATCATTTTTTCCTCTTTCCTTTCTCTTCGTCCAAAACATAAAATAAATTATTTTATTCTATTTTCATAATATTTTCTTGCCGCCTCCAAATCTCTTGGTGTACAAATATGTAAACTTTCTTCTTCGGTTACAACAACTTTCACCTTATAACCGTGTTCCAGCAAACGTAATTGTTCCAGTTTTTCAATTCTTGCCAAATCGGTAGGACGCAACTTGCCTATGCTCTCAATTATTTCTTTCGAATATGCATAAACTTCAATGTGCTTGAACATTTCAGCAGTTAAAACCTTTTCAAGATTTGTACGTGCTTCCTTAACAAAAGGTATGGGAGCATAAGAAAAATAGAGCGCATAATTGTTATAATCGAAAACCACTTTGGGAATTGTAGCCGATTTCATCTCATCGACCGAATCAATCCGTTTTGCCAATGTTGTAATTGTAATTTCCGGAGCAAAAAGATGAGGCTCAATTACTTGGTCTATCATCTTCGAAGAGATAAACGGGTGCGAACCCGGAATATTCAAAAAAACATCTGCCGTCATCTTTTCCGCAATTGATATTACTCTTTCGAGGCTTGTTGATAAATCTTTTGAGGTTAAAAAAGCATTGGCACCAAACCCGCGTACAACATCAAAAAGTTTCTCATCATCAACTGCAATAATAACATCATCCATTAATTTCGATTTTTTTACACTCTCGTATGTATGTTGTATTACCGGCTTGCCCCCAATGTTGGCAAGCAACTTACCCATCAATCTTGTTGATGCAAATCGTGCGGGAATTATTCCGACAATATTCATTTTAATTTGATTTAATTACTTTAGGCACTTTGAAATATTCCGCCGTTTTACTCGGAGCATTTTTCAAAGCAGTTTCGGTAGTAACCGACTCTTTCCGAATATCATTTCTGAAAACATTTTCACCTTCTACGGGATGTGAAAGCGGAGTAACATTTTCAGTATCCAACTCATTCAACTTATCTACATATTCCAGTATTTGATTTAATTGAGAGGTATATTCGTTAACTTCATCATCATTAAATTTTAACTTGGCTAACTTTGCAATATGTTCTACTTCTTTTTTTGTTACCGACATTGTACACTCGATTATTCATTTTTAATTTTTTTATTAAAACAATTTATTTTGTAATATTAAACGTTAAAGCTTTACTGAACCCGTTTTCAGTATCATCCAAAATGATAGTAACTTTTCCGGCCGATGCGGAAGATTTAGCATAAATTTTTACCTCGGAATTTTCGGGAGGATTTAATACATCAACCGTTAACGACGAATTTGTTCCCCAATTATATACTGGGGATTTATCTCCTCCGTATGTTACGGCTCTTAACTCTACGGGATTTCCACCGGCAATCAGGGTATAAACAGAATCACCGGAAGGATTGACAAATGATGAATTTACATATATTCCGGGAGCCGGGTCGTAAAATCCCGCACTACTGAAAGTCCCTTCGGCACTGGAATATATGGGGTTGTTTTTTATTAAAAGTTCAACTTTGTGATTATAGTTTCCCCGTTTCGGACTCGCATATTCCATCCAATAAAAACTATTCGCATATGCAACTATTTCCTCTTGAATTTGAATAAAGACTTGATTTAATTCGCTCATATTGTCAATTGCATAAGCTCCTTGGTTTCCAAGTAAATGAAGAATTTCCGGTTCAATCTCAGAACCTTGTCCTACAGTGTAAACTTTTTTATGCTCAATGGCCGCAAGGGCTTCGTTCAATGTACGGCTCCCCTGTGTATCGTTCCCGTCGGTAAACAACACCATAGAACCCTGTACAATATTACTTATATTTACAATATCCCTCCATTGCTGTGCTCCTTCAATTACAGCTCCGTACAGATTGGTTGTTGCAAATCCTCTACTGATATTATCAATGGCGGCTTTAAGAGCAGTTTTATTTGAAGTAAAATCCAAAATCTTTTCGGGCTTGTTAGAAAATTTATAAAGTGCAACTACCTGTTGAGTTACAATGTTATCCACAAAATTTTTTGCCGCATTTTTCAACAATTGCAGACTGTTTGCATCATCACTAATGCTTGTACTGTTATCAAGCATTAGTACGGTTTTTATTACATACGGATTTGCTTGACGTTTTGTAATATTCATTTGGGATTCGTATTTGGAAACGGTTTCACCATCTTCAAAAATTTCAAAATCGCCGAGCAATAAATTGTCAACACCCTTGTTTACTCTATCCGTAACCTGGAATAACATCAAAACATGATTAGGAGGAGCCGTTGTTAATGAATGCTTGGTTAGAATATATCCGGGCATACCATTTGCAGAATTACTTGTGGAAAAATGCCATACGGGACTTGATTTTATTTTCCCGTTACTAAACTTGGCAACAACTTTCCAATAATAAATTTCACCGGCACCACTTACAACAACATCCGCATGTTTCTCCTTAATGTTAGATTTAATAATTTTTACGGGTGGATTAACTTTATCCAAATATACCGTATAACTCGAAGCACCCGAACACTTCCATTCCAGCCGTACAAAATCATCTGTATTAACAGTGCCGTTTGCAGGCTTGGGAGAATTCGGGACACCGGAATCATTATTTACTTTGGGGGCTATCACGCCTTCGTTATCAAAACACGAAACCGTCAATAACAATAAAACTGCCGATAACATATATATAATTTTACGGTTCATTGCAGACCTTATTATAAATCTTAGCTACTGCAAAATTATTCAATTATAGGGAAATTATAAAGGAGAAAACCATTCGGAAATTTGATATTAAATTTAATTCGAATTATTTTATTTATAATATTAATAGAAAGGTTGAAAAAAAGTTTGAACAATCAGAAAAAATTTTTACTATCTTTTATCGGGAACAATGATGCAGGCACTTTATTGAAAGGTGCAAAACAAGAAGGTGCAATAATAACAGCTCTGCAAAATGACAAGTTCGATGAAGTGATTCTTTTATGGAACAACAACAAAACCAGCACACCGACATACTCCGAAATTGTTAATCATCTGAAAAAAGAAATAAAGAAACGTAAACTTGCAAAGAAAGTAAATGATACTTTACTCGATATCAAGGACGTAACCAATCACAATGAGATTTATCTAACGTTAAAAGAATTTACCAACACTCTGAAAAAAGGGAACGGCATCAACTACACCGCTTCAATTACTTCCGGCACGCCATCAATGCAGGCTTGCTGGATCTTACTCGGAGAATCCGGTGAATTCTCGGAAGAGTTTCCCCTAAATCTGATTCAAGTTAAAGATCCGAGATTCGGGACTTCTGCCAATGTACCAGTAAGACTTGACACAACTCTCCCCAAAATTGTAAGTCTAAAAAACGAAGTTGCAAAGCTGAAAGAGGATCTCATTCCGCTTGCGGAAATCAATGTGTCAAATGGACAGTTGACAATTGAAAATATACTGATACCCCTTTCACCAATCGAATTCTGCTATTACAGATATTTTGCCGAAAGAGTAATTGATGGCTTAGGAGTAGAACGATTTTCCGGTTTTTCCGTATCGCTCGATTTTATGGAAAAGATCTATTCCTACCATAAGGAATCTTTTGAGTTTCTCGATACAAATAGGATTGATCTCGGCAGAATGATAAGAAAAGAAGAAGAACTAAGTATTCAAACTTT
>CAZTYP010000108.1:0-40279 GCA_964617555.1 uncultured Melioribacteraceae bacterium
ATAATAAACACATTATTAACTCCGAATTTAATAAAGATTTGCTCCCGTTCTATAAAGAAAAAGCAACAGCAATAGAGCAAATATTACTAGAACAATTACCGGAGGCAAAGGGAGTAATAGTTAATATTCATAACGAAAAGGGATGGGCTTTTATTACTTTCGGGGTAAACAAAACAGCACGCTATATTTTAACGGAAAAAGACGACTATAAAATTGGCGATTTCGTTTCCGTGCGTGTTGATGAAAGAATGATTGCCGGTGAGAAGAAATATGATGTTAAATATATTGAAAAAATCGAAGAAATTATAAATTTAGATTTTATTAAAAGGATTAAAGGAGAGCTGATAAAAGGTAAAAATAAAGATTTTGGATTTGTTAATAATATGTTTATTCCCGCATATCTAATAAAACAATATAAAATTGAGGATAAAGATTTTATTGAGGCTCTTGCCGTGGCGGAGTATAACAAAAACAAAGAAATTGTTTGGAAGTTATTTAAAATTTATAAGATAAATTGATAAATTACAAAACCCCGGGTACCTTTTTTGCGATGTTATAAAAAGGGAAGTTGTTATTTATGAAGATGCCGGATTAATCAATATCTTTTAGCTGATTAATTTTTTTTATCTCCCCGGCTATTACTATGGAATCTATATCCTTGAAAACATAATCGGGGTTAGGTATTGCTTTAATATCAATTCCGCGTTTCTGATTGGTTTTAATTGAAAGTACATCCACGCCGTATTTGGAGCGTATGTTTAATTCTTTAATAGATTTGCCCACAAACGATTTGGGAACTTTAACTTCGGCAATCGAATATCCTTCTATGAAATGAATATTGGTTATCTCTTCTTTCATGGAGATACTGCTGGCAAGGTTTTTTGTTATCTCAATTCTGTTAATCTCTTTTTGATAGGCGTGTTGAATGTCGTTACGCCAAATCATTCCTATAATTTTTTTGGAATTAAATGCTTCCACAATAGGGAGCCCTTCAAAATTATATTTGTGCATTATTTCCAACGCCTTTTTACAGTTATCTTCCGGTGTAAGTGTTTCAAATTCGGTGTTTGCCAAATCTCCGGCAATAAGTAAAGAATTGAGGGAATCTTTTTCGAACAATAATTCTTTTAAATCGTCCATGGAAATAATTCCCACAACATTTCCGGCTTTGTTCACAACAGGAAATTCAACACCTTTGCCGCTCAAAACAATATTAACAACCTTGCTGAAATTATCGGTAACCTCAATTGCCGTAAAGTTTTTCTTAAAAACATCTTTCACATAAATCGATTCCATTACGTTTACTTCCGTTCCTTCGTTAATGCTTATGCCTCTTAACAGAAGTTTAAGTGTGTAGATAGATTCTCTGGAAAGGTATGAGGAAAGAATTGTGCTTACAATTGCCGTAATCATAAGGGGAAGAATAATTTCGTAATCGTATGTTAATTCAAAAACGATTATTATTGCGGTAATAGGGGCGCGTGTTGTACCGGCAACAAGTCCGCCCATTGCAACAAGTGCATAAGCTCCGGGACCTGCAGTAATATCGGGGAAAAGATTATGTGCGAAAGAACCGAAAAAATATCCCAACATTGCACCCATAAAAAGAGACGGTGCAAAAATACCGCCGGAGCCGCCTGAGCCTAATGTAATTGAAGTTGCAAGAATTTTCAGAAAAATTAATGCGAAAGCAAGGTACCAAATCATATTTCCGTGCAAAGCATTATTTATGGAATCGTATCCCACGCCCATTACTTGCGGAAACAACAATGCTATTATGCCTATAATTAACCCGCCTACTACGGGTTTAAGATAATCCGGCATTTTTAATGTGTCATCAAAAAATTCTTCAAAAAAATATAGGACTTTAATAAAAAGGAAGGAGACAATTCCACTTGCGGCACCAAGTAAAAAATAAAAACCTAATTCGTATGGAGAAGCATATTGATATGAAGGGACCGTAAAGGCGGCAAGTTTACCTTCGTAACTGTGCGATACAACCGTTGCCATTACCGCAGAAATAACAATGGGAGAAAATTGTGC
Organism: uncultured Melioribacteraceae bacterium; assembly: GCA_964617555.1. Taxonomy (GTDB): domain Bacteria; phylum Bacteroidota; class Ignavibacteria; order Ignavibacteriales; family Melioribacteraceae; genus 1-14-2-50-31-20. The sequence continues at coordinate 2,044 of CAZTYP010000108.1, forward strand.
AACGGCAAAGTCCATTAAAATAATCTCTACCGCAAAAAGTGCTCCGGCAATCGGGGCATTAAATGCCGCAGCAATACCGGCGGCGGCACCGCAGGCAACAAGTGTTTTTAATTTTTTTGAAGGAACTTTAAAAAATTGTCCTACCGAAGAACCTATACTTGAACCGATTTGAATAATTGGTCCCTCACGCCCTACTGAACCGCCTGTACCTATTGTAATTGCAGATGCCACAGTTTTAACCAGTGCAACACGGGGTCTTATTTTACCCCCCTTCATTAATATTGCCTGCATTACTTCAGGTACGCCGTGCCCCTTGGCTTCGGGGGCAAAAAAGTAAATTAGCGGACCTACAATTAATCCGCCGATTGCCGGAACAAGAATAAGCATATACCACGGCGCGTTAGAAATGTTTTCAAGAATGTTTCCGTTTCCCGAGTATGAAATCTGTGAAAATTCTTCAATTAAAAATCTTATTCCTACGGCGGCATATCCGCCCATTACACCTATTATTATTGCAATTATTATAGTAAATGTGTGTTCGGTAAGACGTGCTTTTTCAAAAAGAGAGTCCGTTTGAGAGTATATTTTTCTATATATGTTCTTGAATAAAGCCAATGTTTCCAAAAATGTTTTAAATTTATTTAACCAAAATAGAATTTAAATTTTATTGATACAAATCTTTTACCGTCAAAATAATAGTTTAATATGGAAATTTTTAACTGATATATTTCATTTTTCATTACAAATTAATAGTTAAGTTTATTATTAAAAAAATTTTATGTTATTTGTATTAAATATTAGCGGAGAGAAAATGAATGCCAAAGAATTAATTAAAAAGAAACGCGAAAAGAAAAATTTAACTACCGAAGAGATTAAATTTTTGGTAAATAATTATACGAAAGGGAAAATTCCCGATTATCAATTTTCCGCCTTTTTAATGGCGGTATATTTTAACGGAATGAATGTGGCAGAAACTTCCGCTCTTACGGAAACGATGCTTTACAGCGGAACCGTAATTGATTTAAGTAAAATAAAAGGGGCTAAAGTGGACAAACATTCAACCGGCGGTGTTGGAGATAAAACCTCGTTAATACTTGCGCCCATTGTTGCGGCTGCAGGGGTAAACGTACCTATGATTTCCGGACGCGGTTTAGGGCATACCGGCGGTACGCTCGATAAATTGGAAGCTATTCCGGGTTTCAGAACCGATTTGAACTTGGCACAATATAAAAACACAATCAAAAAATGCGGAGCCGTATTAATAGGACAAACAAAGAACATTGCTCCTGCAGATAAATTAATATATGCACTACGAGATGTTACCGCCACAATTGAATCGATACCCTTAATTACCGGCAGTATAATGAGTAAAAAATTAGCGGAGGGGATTGACGGTCTTGTTCTTGATATTAAAACCGGAAGCGGTGCTTTTATGAAAGAATTAAAAGATGCCAAAGCACTTGCAAACTCTTTAATAAATACGGCAAAAGCATTTAACAAAAAGGTAATCGGAATAATTACTGATATGAATCAACCTCTTGGTAATTATATAGGAAATTGGTTTGAGGTTGTGGAATCGGTAAAAGCTTTGCAAGGAAAAGATATTCCGGATTTAATGATTGTTACCCATAAACTTGCCGGTGCCATGATTTACCTGGGGGGTAAAGCGGAATCTATTGACGAAGGCGTTAAAATTTCAAAAGAGATGATAAAATCAGGCAAAGCATTCGATAAGTTTTTGGAAATAGTAAAATTACAAAAAGGAGATGTTACCTTTTTAACCGATATGAAAAAATATCCGAAAGCAAAATACTCCGAAAATGTTTTTGCATCTGAAAACGGATATTTGAAAAGTGTTGATAATTATTCGGTAGGAATGGCGGCACTTCAACTTGGTGCCGGAAGATTAACCAAGGAGGATAGAATTGACCCGAAAGCCGGTATTATTTTTAATGTTAAAATAGGTAATAGAATAAGAAAAGGAGAAGTAATTGCAACGCTCTTTACCGATAAAAAGAAAGAGTTGGATTCCGCAAAAATGAGAATTGAAACCGCCCTCGAATTTTCGTCTGAACCGACAGGGAAACCGCGTTTGATTAAAAGCATTTTAAACGACGAATAAAAAAGATAACGGTAAAAAAAATCAGAAAAACTTTGCTAAAAAAATATTTGTAATTATCTTTTTTCAAATAGTAAAAAAAGAGAACTAATTCTTAATCTTATTTTTTATTTCATCAAAATCATTTTTTTTGTCGCAATTAAATTACCTGTGCGTAAAGTGTAAAAATAAATTCCGCTGGGTAAATTGCTTGCGTCAAATCGTACGGTGTAACTACCGTGTGTTTCTTTTTCGTTTACAAGCACCGCTACTTTTTGTCCGAGTGTGTTATAAACACAGAGTATAACGTCAACGGTTTGTTTTTTTACTTCGTTTTTGGCGGCAACAATTGAATTGGGAATTGAATACGAAATAGTTGTAGTTATATTGAACGGATTCGGATAATTTTGTGTAAGCTTAAATTCATTTAATATATCGATATTTATTTCTATTGTTTCGGAATATTTGAATGCGCCGTCCCAATCTATTTGTTTCAATCTGTAAAAATATTTTCCGCTTTGGTTTATGTAATCGGAAAAAGAATATGTTTTCGGAGAATTGCTGTTGCCGGCTCCTTCTACAAAACCGATTGTTTTCCAAGCCGAATGTTTTGTATTCAACTCCGTACGCTGTACCTCAAATCCGTAATTATTTATTTCGGTGGCTGTTTGCCAGTTTAACATAACGTTGTTTCCCTTTGGTTTTACTTTAAACGAAGTTAATTCTACCGGCAAAGGATAATTTAATCCGTGCATATTCGAGTAATTTATTGTGTTAATATCGGCATTAGAATGAGTAATAGAAGTAGATGTTAAACCAGTGGTTAAAACATAATAACGATTTTGTGAATCATCGCCGGTAACATCGCTGCCCGGTATGGTTGCTTCGTAATCCGTTTTAGTGCCGGTGTAAGATGCTTCTGCAAATGAGCTTGTAGCCCATGCATCTGTTGTGTAACGGACAAATATATGCTCTTGTGTAGATTTTAATCCGCTTGCGGTGATTGTTACCGTAACATCGTTACCTGCACCGGAATAATTATCTTTGACCGTATCTATTGTAACCGGAAAATTAGTTGTTTCAAAAATTGCCGCATCGGAATTGGAGCCTGCGGTAATATCTTTAAATACAAAGGTATAGTACAGATTAATGGTTTCGGAAAAACTTCCGTTTGAACCGCTTGAATAACAAGTTTTTGAAGGCGCGTTTAAAGTTACGCTTGTTCCGTGTCCCCAACTGTTCGTCCAATTTTCGTCGCTGTCTCTAAATTTAAATTCACTTGTGGCATCTGTTCCGTCGGATTGAATTGTTGCTTTCCAAGTCGGTGTAGTAAGGTCGTTATATGTCATAACTCTTCCTTTCCAATTGTTCATTTCTCCGCTGAGGTAGAAAAACTCATCGAAGGGAAGGGAATTATCGGGGTCGTAATTCCATTCTCTCCATACCGGCGGACCTACAAGATTTCCGTTATTTCCCGAAGCGGAATTAAGTGTAGTGCTTCCGGTTCCTTCGTCAAAATGAAATAATGCGGCGAGAGAACCTGAAGATGTATACGGAGCATCGTTGCGGGAAGTATGAAGGTCCGAAATGGTTTTGCTTCCGCTGTAAATTCTTAATTCGTCGATGCTTCCGTTAAAATATCCCGAAGCTAAAGTATTTTTCCCGATATATAAAGCGGTACTTCGCGTAACAAAAAAATGACCGTTTCCAACGGTTGCCGTTACATCGTTACCGTCCACATACAAACGAACATAATGTGCAAAACTTGTATTTCGTATAACGGCAATATGATGCCATTCATCGTTTGTTAATACATTATCATTTGAATAAAAACTTGTCCAAACGTTTCCGTCATATTCATCAAAAGCCAGTCTGTTATTCGTTTCCAAATAGACGGAAAATTGTTCCCCTCTTGTAAAAAAAACCGAACCGGAAGATGCTCCGGTTGGGATATATACCCATGCTTCCAAAACAAAATTACTTGCACCGTTTATGCGCCCTAAAGTAACATCGCTTGCGTAAGTAACGTAATCGCTTGTTCCGTTAAAACACAAAACATAGGCATTGTTTTGTGCAAAGACGGAAAATGATATTGCAAAAAAGAGAATAATCGTAATATAAAAATGAATATGATTCTTTTTCATTTCTTACTCCGAAATAATTATTATCAAGGTTCTGTTTTCTTTTTTTATTAAGTAATTCAAAGAAGTCTATTTAATGCAATCAACGTAAAAAGGGAAAATATAATGTTTTATTTTTTTTAAAAATTCTTTCCGGAACAAAACCGACAAAGATTAACATATTTGAAAAACCCGGTAAGCCATATAAAGGGATTAACGGATTTATTTTAAAATTATCATTTTTTTTGTAAGAACAGTATTTTGAAAACTCAAGCGATAAAAATAGATTCCGCTTGCTAAATTTTTTGCATTAAATTTAATTTTATGTTTGCCTGCAAATTCCTTTTTATTAAGTAAAACACGCACAAGATTTCCCGATAAATCATAAAGCTTAAGAGTTACGTAATCCGTTTCCGGAATAACAAAACCGATTGTAGAAGAGGGGTTGGAGGGGTTCGGGTAATTTTGTATCAGTTGTAATTTAAGATATTTCGGCACGGAAATTTTTATTGAATTAGAATATTCAAAAAGTCCGTCGTTATCTATTTGTTTAAGCCGATAGTAAGTTGTTCCCGAAACAGGGAATTTATCTTTAAATGAATATTGTTTAGGTGAATGACTGTTTCCGTATCCGCGTACAAAACCGATTGTTTTCCAATCGGTATTTGTTGTACGCCGTTCTATTTGAAATCCGTAGTTATTTAATTCCGTTTCGGTTTGCCAATTTAATATAACCGCATCGAAAGAAACGGAAGCGGTAAAAGTATTCAACTCCACCGGAACCAGCGATGCATCGTAGTCGAAAATATGTAGAAGCAACCAGCCGTTATTAGGAGCATTATATTCCGTTATGTAAAGTCTATTGTTTTTAGTATCGTAGCATGCCGACGAAATTTCAGATTTTTCTCCCCAAAAAACAGTACTGTCAAAACGGATTGCAGCATATGGTTGCGGTTCATAGGTTTCCATTGTTCCCGCTGCAACTTGTGCCAAATCGGAAGGGTCATAAAAAATTGCCATCGGCATATAAGAGTGAGCCCGCCACCCTTTCCCGTCCGGATCGGTTGAGTCAAATTCCGGTTGCGGGCAATCGGCAATAATCCAATCGAGTCGCATGTTTTCTCCTTGGTATCCGTACCAATTATCACCGTGTGCTTTATTTCCTATTATCATAAATGCCGATTTGTTTTCCCATTCCACCCATTCTCCGGTTCGCCACGCGTCGGCATGGTTATAATCGTTAATTGAATTTGGGAAATTATAATTATCGGTTCCTTCAACGGAAGCATATTCAAGCAATGTTGTTATCGGTAATTCCGAGTCGGGAACGGGAGTAGAGAAACCGGCTTTATTGAATGCGTAAAAGGTTGGTCCCAAACCGCCTAACCCGCCGTCTCTGAATCTTCCCGTAACCATGCTTCTTCCTTCTGTGTATATATCTGCCCAAGTTTGAGGAATTTCAAAGATATAATCACTTGTTGCAGATTCCAACGGTGTGTTTCCCATATTGCCTACATACCAGGCCCCGAGTTTTGTTGAAGCGGCAAGATCGGAAGCATTGCAACAACTAATTGTGGCGCGTTTTTCTTCGTTAACGGTGTAATGGATTGTCCAAGAATTATATAAACGGTTTTCGGATTCCACAAATTCCAATCCGTTACGCCAAATATCCACATAATTCCAATTATTAATATTGGTTGGGCGAATATTTACTGGAGATTGTAAAATTATTGCTTCATTTAAATCCGTTCTGTTATGTTCGGAAGAACTTTCGGGGGAAGGGATTGAAATTTCTCCGACCAGTCCGTTTTCGTTATTATTTAAATTTGAGATGAACAGACTTCCGGCATAACCGTCTCCGGCACCGGTTCCGCTTTCTCCTCCGTCTCCGTTCGGATTATAAGTGATTGCTTCGCCTCCGTAGCTGAAAATTTCCGGCAAAGTAAACGCCCCGCGGTATATAAAACCTGCGGGGTTTAACGCATTATGCCTTTCATTAAAAGCCATGGTTGTAACCGTAACGGCGTTGGATAATTCGCTTTCGTTACCGCAATAATCCAAAGCGGAAACTTGAAAAGTATATTGAGTTGCGGGTTCCAAGAAACATGATGTATATCTGTTTGTTCTTGTGTAGCCTTCAACCGTTCCGTTTAAATAGATTAAATATTCGACAACACCGGTGTTATCGGCAGGTATGCTCCAATTAAGCGTAACTTTAGAATCCGTTATCGTTGCAGCGGTAAGGTTTTCGACCGGCGAAGGGGGAAGAATATCAGCGTCATTGTAAAGTTCAATTTTATCGCATAAAATATGGGGTTTCGGTGTTGTCTCAAACCATTCGCAATGAAGGTTCACATTAACTACGGAATGATTTCCCGATGTTGCGTGAACTCCGTTATCCGTTATATTAAAAACTGTTTTTACGGTTCTGCCGGGCAATATTTCTTGATATGTGTTTCTATAATCTTCAAACGAACGCATTGTATACCACATTCCTTCCGCTCCGTCGGAATTTGGGGCGTCGGTATCTTCAAATGAAATTCTTGCAGCTATTACATAAGATTCCGTTGCTGAGGTGTTGTACCAGGTAACAACAATTCTTTCACCGGGAATAAAATTTTTTTGACAGCCTTGTACCCCTTGGAAATCGTCGTATTCTTCAACTCCGTTATTTGAAATTAGCCCACCGGGGCCTTGGGCCGAATAGCTTACGTGAGGGCTTTTTATAAGAGTATTCCATCCGGATATTTCAAATCTGTTTTCACTTTCTGTTGCGCCGAAATCAACAAAGATATTCTGCTGTCCTAAAACTGTTCCCATAAAAAGGAAAAGGTATAGGGATATTTTACGGATTATTTTAATAAGGTTCATCTTATCGGGCTCTTTTAAGTTATAAAAATCCTCTTTCTTTATGGTAAGCTATCGGCTAAAAATAAATATATTTTAGCCGTAATACTTGTAAATAAGCGACAAAAATTTGGAGAAAAACGAAAGACTTGTAATTAAGAATAGTTATTGTTGTTTTTTATATATTCCGAGGGGGATAAGCCGAAATGTTTTTTGAAAATTTTGGAGAAGTATGAAGGATCGGAAAATCCGAATTCATAAGCGGCATCGGTAACGTTTCCCGTTTTATTTTTCAAAAAACTTGCGGCAAGCTGTAACTTCATCAAATGAATATAGTTGGTGGGGGTTGTGTTTAATTCTTCTTTTGTAATTCTTTGAAATGTTCTTAATGATATTCCGAGAAATTCGGCAAGATTTTCGGATGTAAAGGATAACCCTTTGTTTTTTACGATGTAATCGGCGGCTTTATCGATAATTTTTTGGTTATAAGTCGGTTTGTCGAGTTTTTCCGTTTCGATAAATTTTTTATATAAACCGAATTCGCTTACAGTGGGCAGTTTGCGTAATTTATATGTTTTATAAAAAAGCCAACCGATAACAATAAGTGAAAATATTACGGTAAAAAGATATATTTCAAACCATTTCGAACGGTATTTATCCGAAACGGATTCGAACCAAGAAGGCGCTCCTATTAGGGTTGCTTCTTTCCAATATTGAGGATAACCGAAATCGCTGTAACCGTTCCAACTGAACGGGTGCATTCCGGTTGAAACTTCCTCTTTTCTGTAGGTTTTAGAAGACGGGTAATCAAAATCGTTTACACAAACATCTATACCTATTTTCATTCCGGAATGTGGAACTATTCCTATTGCCGCAAACGGAATAGCAAATTCGATAGTATAAACACTATCGGTTAAAGTGTCGTTTGGAATGCCTGTTTTTTTTATTGCATGATAGAACAATACGTTTTGTGCAAAATCTTTTGGTACGGCAACCGTATCAGCAAGAATTTCTTTTAAGTCTCCTTTAAAAACTTCCGTGTTGTTTTCAATATCCACTAAAAATTGATAATCGTTAATATCCATTTTTGCAGTGGCGTTATTGCCCGTATCAAAATATAGTTCAACCCCGTCATTAAGATGTACCATTGGTTTATCTATGCGACCATGTACTTCGGCAAAGAAATGTTTGTCCCAAACCGTTACGGCACAACATAAATCGGTATTATTCCAAAAAGCCCTAAAACGCGCTCTGTTTCGCGATTTGGGTTGTAAAAGTTTATTGAAATCAAAATTATGAGGATAAATGTTGTTTAATTTGTATTTTGTTTTACTTATAAATGAGTGTAACGTATCGGCAAAATAATTTTCGTAATAAATTTCCCAATCTTTTAAATTTCCGTCAACTTTTATTTTGTTATTGGAATACGGAATATTTATGGTTTCGCGTTTGACCTGAGAATAGAAAAAAGTCGGTAATAAAAAAACAAGTCCATATAAAATAAAACGCTTCATATTTGTTAATAATTAAAGTTAAATATGCGAACGAAACAATAATGTAACAAGAGATTATTTAAACTTCCAATAAAAAGTCAATCTACCGTATAAGTCGTTTGAATAAGTTGTTTCGTTTTTGTCGTAAAGGACATAAGTAAAATTAGGGATAATTGAAACATCTTTTACCGCGGAAATATCTGTTCCGATTAAAAACATTGTAAAAGCCGCTTTTGTGGAGTAAGGGGTGTAGGCTATTTTATCACCGACGGGATTTGCGTTAAACATACGGTCAATTCGTCCTATTAGTTTTATCCGTTCAAAAATATTACCTGCGGCAAAAAGGGAAAGGGCGTTTAAATTAATATCGTTTAAGTTTTCATCTTTGGATATTAATGTTTGTGTGGAATATTGAATTCCGCCGTGAAACGTTTTTGTTTTGTATCCTAAAAACCCTTGTGCAATATATGTATCGGCTTTTTCGGCTCTGTTAGCGTAATCTCCGTAAATTTCCAATACGATATCTTTTGCAAACCAATATGAAATTGCAAGCATAATCGATTTGCCTTTATCAATTTCTTGCTTATTGCTTGACCCGTTGGCAATCATTGCGTGATATCCTAATTTATTTAATTTTCCGGATATAGAAACACCAAAATCCCGCGAGCTTGCCATTCTTTGTAAATCGAGTAAGGTTTTTTCTACCGAACGATATCCCCAAACTTTTTCTATTAATGAGAATGTAGGAGTGGGGGCTATTCCGAACGTTGCTTTTTGTTTGCAGAATTTATATTGTAAATATGCATCTTTAACAACGGGGATTAATGCGATAGTAGAAGTATATTTGCCGTCGTTGTTCATTTCCAATCGTAATCGGGTTGAAAAGCTTTTATCTATTTTATAATCGTAGGTAAAATAAATTCTTCTGAACCAGAAGCCGTTTTGTCCTTTAATTGTGGCGTTATGGTGTTCAATGTTATAATAATAATCTCCCATCATGTAGCCGCTGAATTTACCGCTTTGTCCTAAAAAAGGAACGGATATTCCAAAAATTAGCAGTAGTAAAAATTTTTTCATAAAATAATTGTCCTTCTTTTGTTTTTATGAAAGACAAAAATAGTTTTATAAAAGGAAATAAACTGTTAAATAATTGTTAACTTTTAATGAGAAAAAGCAATTAAAAATTGCAAAACATTTTTGGTTATTTCTCTATTATTTTTTCCAATTCTTGAATGCTATATTCCAATTTGCCGAACGGGTCTATTTGTTCTTTAATTATTTTTGCATAAACGCCCGGTTTATCGTTTATCATCCAGTATTTAACTTTGTCAAAGCCGTCAAATCCTTCAAAGACCGAGCATTCAAAAGTTCCTGCCGGAACGGTAACGGTTTCAACGCCGGTTTTTCTATAAGGGGCAATTTCGGCTTGAGGGAAAAAATTATCGTACAATCCCATTAATCCCCCTTTATATTTTTCGGAATATTGTGATGTATCGTTGTTTTCCACAAAGGAGTTTTTTAAATCGACACTTGGTTTATTCAAATCTACTTTTACTTTTGAAATAATAGTAGAATATTTCAGAGTATTAATTTTCGGCAGTAATTTGCCGTATTTATAAACAAGCATTTTTATATTTTGCAAGTACTCTGCCATATAATCGAAATCATTCCATGGAAATTCGCTTGCATCAATCTCTTCTCTTTCGGGGAAATCATCTTCTTCAAATGTTAGTCTTTCTATTTTGTCGTTTCCGTTTTTTTCTTTTTCAGCAATTATTTTTTCCCCTTCTTTTTCCAAAACCAATTTGTTTTCGGATATTGAAACAACATTCAGTTTTCCCTTTAATTTGCGTGAGAAGCCCATTATTATTAGGGATTTATCATCCGGATTGTATATCCAGTTTCCGTTTGTTGTTTCGGTTGAATTATTGTCGGCCTCCACATATGTGTAAGAATCCGGGAGAGTAAATTCCAAAACTTGTAAAAGGTTTTCGTTGTTTTTTATTTTCCATTTACCTTCTAATTGAGAGCTTTTATTAGCATCGGCAATTTTTGTGCTTTCGATTTTTATATAATAAGAAGTAACGCTATCCTTTTTTAATATTAATTTATCTTTTTCCAGTATAAGAATGGAATAGGTGCCGTTAAACTTTTTATTGATGGAAGACTTGGTAATTATGGTATTCTTTTTTTTATTATATTTCCACGAACCGAAATCAATATCCATTACAATTATTTTTCCGTCCTTTGTAAGTTCCGTAACAAAATAAGGTTCTTGAACTTTGTTTTTTGTTTCGGCTTTTACCATTAACCATTTTCCCGTTAATTTGTTTTCCTGAGCATTAAGAGTGATTAACAAAGACAAAGCAAATAAGAATAAAATTCTTGTTTTCATATTAAATCCCATAAATTTTTATACTGGTTCTTAAAATAGGAAAAAAAAGATTATAAACATTTATTATTTAGAATTTATAAACTATTATTTAGTTTTCGGGTTAATTATTAAAAGTATTTGTGATTTATCAAGATTAATTATTCATTTATATGAAATACTCCAAATTATTCATGTTGTTCGGTTTTATTGTTCTTCTTTTTGTTAATTGTTCTTCCGGAAACAAGCCGAAATTTATTTATAACGAGACAGTAATTAATGATAATCCGGTTACCGAAAAGATAGATAATTTTTTTTCATACAGATATAAGGCGGGAGCTTTTAGCGGTGTTGTTCTTTTTTCGGCTCACGATACAATATATTATAAAAAAGCTTTCGGTTATGCCAACAGAAAAAAAAGGAAACCGCTTACCATTAATTCAAAATTCCAGTTGGCTTCCGTGTCAAAAATTTTTACCGCATTTTCAATTATGCTTCTGGAAAAAGAAGGGCGTATTTCGTTTCAAGACAGTTTGCGAAAATTTTTTCCGGAATTTCCGTACGAGAATATTACGATACATCAATTGCTTGTACATCGTTCCGGCTTGCCCAATTATATGTATATGGCAGATGAATTTTGGAAAGACAAGAGGAACTCAACTCTTGACAATTGCGATATGATTGATTTGTTTATTTTATATCAACCGCAACGTTATAATCATCCCGGATTGCGTTATAATTATAACAACACGAATTATGCATTGCTTGCTTCTATTGTCGAAAAAGTTTCGGGAAAGAAATTCCAACAATTTCTGTACGAAAGAGTATTTAAACCGGCAGGAATGATTAATACATCCGTATATGATAAGGATGAAAAATATAACAATAACGAAGAAGTTATCGGTTATATTAATTGGAGAAAATATGCGGATAATACTTATTTGAACGGGGTTGTGGGGGATAAAGGAATATATTCAACGGTTGAAGAATTAAATAAATTTAGCCGTGCCGTTTTTGAAAATTATTTTTTTACAAAAGAAGAAATAGATAAAGCTTATCAACTTTACAATAAAGAACTTTATGATAATGATAATTACGGTTACGGCTGGAGGGTTAATATGTTACCGGACAGTACAAAGATTGTTTATCATACCGGATGGTGGAAAGGTTTTCGTTCATACTTTATCCGCTCGCTTGCAGAGGAAAAAACAATAATTGTTTTAAGCAATAACAGCAGAACAGGTAAAATAAGTACAAAAAAACTAATGGAATTATTTAACATTAAATACGAGTAATTTAACATTTTCAGAATAAAGTTTATCGGAAATTCAAATTAAAAATTCCATTGTAATCTTAAAAAATAGAACTCTCCGTAATCACCCCATTCCGTAAAGCGTTCACCGAAAAAGAATTGTCCGCCCAAAAGCATATCCATACTTTGAGAAACGGAAAAAGAGGCAAACGGACCAATGTAATATGAGAAATCGGAAGGATTAAAAACCGAGTTTAAATCAAGTTTTACAAGAGGGGTTATTTGGCAGGCTACTTCTCCGAAAAAGGAATATTTTGCCGGAGAAAGATTTTTTGCGTTGTAATCGTTTTGCAAAAAAAAGATTGAACCGTTTGCTTTTCCGGTAGTACCTGCACTGTTAAAAAGAAATTCCGCATGTATATAAAAATCGGTTAAAAATGTGTAGGTGCCGCCAAGCGATAAAACAAATTGACCTGTTGTATCGGCAAAATTTGTTTTGTTTTTAAAATAGGTAATTTCGCCGCTAAAATTTGCATCGGTAATATTGCCGGACCATCCGCCACCAAGGACGTAATCATCCTCCATTATTCCCGCAAAGATTTGAAAATCGTAATCCCATCTATTTATTCTGTACATAACCGAAGAGGTAATGTTTTTTAAGTTGTCAACTTTATAAACAATTTCCAACGAGGAAGAATTAAAATAGTATTGAGCACGTAAAGCATCGCTGCCTCGTTTTTCGGCATAATCAAAATTTAGGTAAGAAGTAGAATTAAAAATATCGTTTGGAGTCCAAATTAAATTAACACCCCAATTAATTCGTTGTCGTCCCAATTGAATTTCTAGATAATCGTCGGTAAAAAACAGATTTAATCTGTCTATTGTTGAATAAAGAACGTAACCGTTTTTATTGCTCCAAATTTTGGTCAAATCAATAAAACCGTTGTCTTTGGTAAGAGCATCGGAATATCCCGGAATTGATTGTACATTGTAACCGTACTCGATAATGTTGCGTAAACCAAGTGTTAGTGTAAAGGCATCGGAAGGATAATAAAAAAAATCGAAGCGGTTTTGTGCCGTGCCGGAAATATTCATATTATTATTAAACTCGGGCAACCAAACGGATTGCAGATTACTAACGTATCCTTTAAAATAGGAGGAGGATTGAGCAACGGAGACAACTGAAAAAAGGAGGGAAAAAGTGATAAAGGCGGTTAGGGGTTTATGAGTTTTCACTTCTTTACCTCGTCGTTTATAATTTTACCGTCTTCAAGTGTTATTGTGCGCCTTGCCCTCTCCATTACACGCGAATCGTGAGTTGCAAAAATAAAAGTTATATTCTCTTTTTCATTAAGGTTTTCCATTATATCCAACAATCCGGCGGTAGATTTGCTGTCGAGATTGGCGGTCGGTTCATCCGCGAGAATAAATTTCGGTTTTGAAGCCAAAGCACGAGCAACGGCTACGCGTTGTTGTTCCCCGCCGGAAAGCTCATTAGGTCGTTTTTCCATTTTGTCTTTTAGTCCTACAGCAACAAGTAATTTTTCCACAGCGGCTTTTCGTTTTTCTTTTGAGATGTTTTGTAAATGCATTATAAATTCAACGTTCTCTTTTGCCGATAGAACCGGAATAAGATTATACGCCTGAAAAACAAAGCCGATGTTAAATAATCTGAAATTAATTAATTCTTTTGATTTCAATTTTGTAATTGAAATATTTTCAATTATTACTTCGCCGGAAGTTGGTGTTTCCAAGCCTCCGAGTAAATTTAAAAGTGTTGTTTTACCGCAGCCGGAGGGACCTACAAGAGTGGTAAACTCGCCTTTATCAAAATTTAAGGAAATGTTATTTGTGGCATGCACGGGTACGGTACTTTCATCATAAATTTTATTTAAGTTTATTGTGTTTATAATACTCATTATATATCCCGAAAAAATTATTAATCAAAATAATTAAGCGTCGTGCCTAACCGCCTCGGCGGGGTTAAATTTTAATGCTTTGCGTGCCGGCATAATTGAAGCGAAAACCGCAGTTGCCACAACCAGTAAACCGATTAAAGCATAATAATAAAAATCCAATTCGGGGTAAACAAAGGAACTGTAGCCCATTGAATTTAATCCTTCTGCCAGTACGGATAAATCTATTCCGGTAATTCCCGTAATATTAATTAATATCCAACTAAAAAGAAGTCCCAGTATTCCGCCGGTAACCGAAAGGAAAAGAGTTTCAAACAAAATCATCAAAAAAATTTTACCTTTATTCATTCCTATTGCCATCAGCATTCCTATCTCTCTAACCCGCTCCATTATTGCCATCAGCATTGTGTTTATTATTCCGAAACTTAGCGCAACAAGAATTATTATAACAAATATCATCGTTATTTGTCCGGTCATATCGTTCATCATTTTTAATGCGGGACGAATATCTTCCCAAGTTTGGACAACTATTTTGTTTTGTTTTATTTTGTTGTTAAGTAAAGTTTTTATCTTTTTTGCAACTGTTTCGGTAAATTTATTATGACGCAACAACACGGATATTTCCGTCGCTTTGGTTAAATCAAAGTCCAGCATTTTCGACAAATCTTTTTTTAACACAAAAACAGTGCTTTGATCAAATGCAGTATTATGTGTTTTAAAAATGCCGACAACTCTAAAAGCATTGTAAATAATATCTCCTTGAATATTTTGAGTTGTAACAACAATTTTGGATTTAATTTTCACTTTTAATTTTGTTGCAAGTTTTTCGCCGATAACGGCAGAGTTTTTAACTTTTGTATTAAAATAGGTCCCTTTAATAATAAGGGAATTTATGCACGAGATTTGTTTTTCTTCTTTTACATCAATGCCAACAAGCTTAATACCTGTGCCGGTTATTGCGGAGCTTGCCATTGCCGGTGATATTATGCGGGAAGTTGCGGCTTCCACTTCGGGAAGTTTGCGTATTTCTTGAAGTGTTTTTTCATGATTATCAATCATAAATTTTATCTCTTCGTTTACTAAAAATTGCGGATGATGAATTTGAATATTTGAAACTTCCGTCTTTATTGTTGAATTTACTTGTTGCTGTACCATTCCCTTAACAAATGCAAGATAGAAAACTCCTCCGATTAACCCGACAGCAATGGAAACAATAACAATTGTGCTTCGTAATTTATTACGCCAAACATTTTTCCATGCTATTGATAAAACCATATTGTTATTAACTCCTCATAGCTTGTAAGATATTGAAACGTAGAATTTTAGAAAGCGGGTATAAGGTAGCAATAAATGCAATAACTACTACAGCCATAATTTGATTTATAAAAAGATGATATTTTAATGAAAAGGGTATTACCGGCTCTGCTCCGAAGATTTCCATTGCCGCCGCTAAATTTCCGGAAAGAGGAATGGGATTATTATGAAAATAATATAACACCGGATACATAACTATTAATGAAACAATTATTGCAATAATTCCTATCATTATGGTTTCCAGCATCACCACTAAAAAAAGTTTTCCTCTTTGCATACCTACGGCAATCATTATTGCAAACTCTTTTCTTCTTTCCATTGTCATCATCATAACTGTTCCGAACATTCCGAAGCCGATAACCATATAAAGAATTGCCAGCATAATTATTCCGCCGACATTATCGCTTTGAATGGCTTGTACCATTTCCGTATTCAGTTTTTCCCAATCCATTATTACGTATTTATCCGAGAGTTTCTTTGTTACTTTTTCTATAGTTTCTTTCAATTTATCTTGTTCCGAAATCAATATCGAATATGTGGTTACTCTGTTTTCGGCGCCATAAAAATTTTGCCCTGTACTTAAGGGCATATAAATCAATTGATTATTAAGTTGCGGCATGGGGAATTTAAATATTCCTTTAATTTTATATTGTGCCGCAGCGGTTATTCCGTGAAATCCTTGTCCCAGCAATACCAAAGTATCGCCGACATTAACACCTAAAAATTGCGCCAGCTTCTCCGCAACAATAATTTTATTTTCATTTCCCGAAAAATATTCACCTTCTATTATCTTTTCCGAAAGTTTATTTAAGGCATTTTCCGTTTCGGGATTAGTCGCAATAACTATTGTTCCTTTAGTGTGGTTGCCCGAAGAAGCCAACGCAAAAGATTCCAATCGTGGAATTATGGTTTTAACATTTTTAATGCTTTGAATTTCGGAAAATAATTCGGGAGAATTTATAAAGGTATTGTTGATGGATTTATTTTCCCAATATTCTTTTGCTTGAACTTGAAAATATCCGGTTGTTAATTTTACCGCATTTTCAATCATGTTTGCATAACTGCCTTTTTGCATAGAGCGGGTAAATAAGGAAAGAGATAATGCAAGAAAAATTGAAGCTGTTGTGAGAAGAGTTCTGCGTTTGTTTCGCCAAATATTACGCCAAGCTATTTTTATTAACTCTTTCATTTCCCGATTTATTTTATCTTTTTCATATTCTGTTTGGTAAAAAATCTGTTGTTAAGCGGTTTATCGAAAATGATTTTTTTATATTCCAATATAGTCTTATAACCCTTTTTATCTGCGGGAATCATTTCCATTTTCATCGGGAGCCTTCTTTTACCGATTTTTTTTACATTGTAGCCAATCATTGTATTAACAAGTTCTAAAGTTTCATCGTAAAACTCGGCTTTCATTTGCATAAAATGTTTTTGTGAAATCCACATCTTTATTTTCCCCCACACAACAGCTGCGTCGGGTTTAGGCAAAAGAGTTATTATCCGGCAGTTATAACCGTTTATGTTCTCTTCTCCGGTAATTTTGTGTGTATAATCTTCCACAATGGAAGATTGTTTAAGTAGGTCGTCGTTTGTAAAATCGGAACCCATCCAAGATTGCATCATCATCGAAGGAGGAAGTTTTATCATTCTGCCGATTGAGGGTATCCAATTCCATAATTCGTTTTTTCGCTTTAAGAATACTTTTCCTCTGTCTCTTGCCGGTTTGGTAATATAAATCAAATAGTAATCGGTTCCTTTTGACCATGATTTCATTTCTACCTCGCGTGTCCAATCGGGGCGAACAACAATCATTTTACTAATGCCTTGTGATGTTTTCCCAAGGTGATTTTCATTTGCTTTTTTTACTATCTCTTTGGCGGTTTGAGAAAAGAGGAGCGGGGTGAAAAGAAAAAGGCAGAAAAAAATCTTTTTCATTACCATCTCCGGATGCTGTTAAAAGTATTGCGTTTGTATTTAATATATAAAAACCGGTTAAACAACTGTTACAATGTAAATATCATTAACCTAAACACCAAGTAAAAATTACAATATTAAAATTTTTTAGCAAAACTAAAAAATGCGGGAAAATTTAAATTGTCGAATTTAAAAGGATAAAGATTAAAATTATCATTACTCTTTTTAGGAAAAAACAGTATTATTCAGAGAGCTTTGATTGGAAGTTGTAGTTTAAGGATGTGGAGGAGTAAGTTTTACAACTTACTCCGGTTATTTATTTTTTTTGATTATCTAAGTAATAATGCCTTTTTAACCTGAACAAAATTCTTTTTGGAATTTAATCCTTCCGCTTTGATATTAATCAGATAAACTCCGCTCGGTAAGTTAGAGGCATTCCAAGTGGTTTCGTAAAACCCGGCTTGTTTTTCCGAGTTTATCAAAACATCAACGCTTTGACCAAGCATATCAAAAATTTCTATTTTCACGTTGCTTTGTTCGGGCAATTCGTATTTTATTATCGTGCTCGGGTTAAACGGATTGGGATAGTTTTGTTCCAAAGCGAATTTCAACACGGAGGAAAACGTTAATGTTTTAATTTCGGAATATTTAAAAGCTCCGTTATTATCTATCTGTTTAAGACGATAAACTGATTTTCCCTCAAGAGGCTTTTCGTCAACAAATGAATAGCTTTTGGGGGAATTGCTGTTTCCGTTCCCTTCCACAAATCCTATTTTTTTCCACGAAGCAACGGGAACGGATTTCCTTTCAATTTCAAAACCGAAATTATTTACCTCTACGGCGGTATTCCATGTAAGTAATACGGAATTATTATGTTTTACAATATCAAAAGAGGTTAATTCCACAGGCACAGGTCCTACCCCCGATTCACCCACACCTATACCGGCAAACACAAAAACGTTTGCAATAAAAAATATAAGTAAAATTTTAGTTTTCATTTTTGCTCCTTTAGCTATTTATAAAAAGAACAATTAATTCAAAATTAATATACCGCAGAAAAAGAGAAATAAAGATTTTGGGATTTTTTTTGATATGCTTTCATAATTCAAAAAATATAACAGTTGAATTTTTTGACTTACTATTTATAAACTAAAAAAAGAGAAAATTAAAATCAATAAATTTATTTTGCTGCTGTAAAACTTGTTTCATTTCAGTAATTCAATTGCTATTTTAAATTCTCAAAATTGGGAAAAAGAGAAAGATGCTATTAATAAAAATAATTCCGGATAAATGTGATTTTTGTGGTACGTGTGTTGGTGTTTGCCCTGAAGACGCAATAGAATTAAAAGAATCCGAAATAAAAATAGATGAAAATCTTTGTACAAACTGTTCAAAGTGTGTATGGGTTTGTCCCATAGATGTTTTGGTTTTTCAAAAAGAGAAAATAAAAAGTGAAATTAAAAATTGATATTTACCGAATAATAATATGAAAAACGAATATGATGTAATAGTAGTTGGAGGCGGACCTGCAGGTTCAATGGCGGCAAGATTTGCAGCAGAACAGGGAGCTTCGGTAATAATGTTGGAAAAAGATAGAGACATCGGCTATCCGGTACGGTGCGGAGAAGCCGTAAGCAAAGAGGGAATTGAAGAGTTTATTGAACCCGACGAAAAATTTATTTCCGCAACAATAAACAACTTTGCCATGATTGCCCCCGACGGAACTAAAGTTCTTCTCTCTTTGGAGCAAACCGGTTATGTGCTTGAACGAAAAATTTTTGATTACGAATTAGCCAAACAAGCAGCAAGCAGAGGAGCGGAAATTCTTACGCGCGCCTATGTAAACGGACTTATGTTTAGTGATAATAAAGTATCCGGTGTTAAATATGTTTTTATGGGCAAAGAATACAGATTGAAATCAAAAGTGGTTATTGCCGCCGACGGTGTGGAATCTCGCGTGGCACGGTGGGCCGGAATAAAAACTTACGTGGATTACCGAGAGATGGAAAGTTGTGTACAGGTTACGGCTTCCAATATTAATATTGATAAAAATACGCTCTATTTCTATTTTGGAAAAGATGTTGCTCCCGAAGGATATTTTTGGGTATTCCCTAAATATAATAATTCGGCAAATATCGGTTTGGGAATAGGGGGTGAAATTGGCAAGAAAAAATCCGCACAAATATATTTGGATAATTTTATGGAAAAACATTATCCGAATGCACCGGTGTTAACAAAAATAGCCGGCGGTGTCCCTTCTTCTGTCACTCTTGAAAAAATTTCCGCACCCGGAATTATTGTGGTAGGAGATGCAGCCCGTCAGGTTAATCCGCTTTCCGGTGGCGGAATAGTAAGCGGAATGATAGGAGGTAAAATAGGCGGCACTATTGTAGGCGAAGCAATAAAAACCGGAAATCTTGAACATATATTAACTTACGATAAAGCGTGGCATAACCGTTTGGGAAAACGACACGAAATATTTAACAGAATAAAGAATGGAATTTATAATTTTAGTGATGAAAAATTTAATTCCATTGCTCATTCGTTTTTAAAAATACCGCCGGAAAAACGTACACTCGGAAATCTTTTCAAAACTGCGTTAATCAATAATCCCTCGTTACTGTTGGATATAGCTAAGGTTTTTATAATAAAATGAGAAAAGCCGTAATTGAATTGATAAATAATTTTAATTATTCGATTCTTGAAAATTGGGAATCGGAATTAAAAACCCACTACGGTAACAAATTATCCGATATTGAAATTAATGAATTTATAAAATCAAGTTTGCAGAATATTTTGGAAATAGTTGAAGAGGGAAATTATTCGCTGGCGGATCAATATTTAATAGATTCGTATACTCTTTTCTCAAAAGCAAAATTAAATCTGTTGGATGTTAGTAATGCTTTTCGTTACGGAAGATATTCTTTTTTACATGCTCTTAACAAAGCCGAAAATAAAAACTACAATTCGGTTTTAATTATCGGATTTGTTGATGAAATCCTTGAACAAATTTTTGCCAGATATTCCATTCTTTATCAAAACAAACAGATAAAAGAGATTGAAGAAGATCGTAACCGGCTTGCAAAAAAATTGGATTTGAATGAACAATATTTAAATACAATACTCTATAAATCCGATACAGCCATTGCCGTTATTGATTGCAACGAAAAATTTGTTTCGTGGAACCGTGGGGCACAAAAAATGTTCGGATATACCGAAGACGAAGTAATCGGTAAAGATTCCACTTTGCTTATCCCCGATTCTGAAAAATATTTATCCGAATTGGAGTTTATAATAAATGAAAGTAAAGACAAAGGGGAAGTACATATTTACGATACCAAGCGGAAGCGAAAAGACGGCGTGGTAATTCCGGTTCGTTTAAAAGTTACGCAAATGTACACAAAGGAAAAGATAACGTGCGGCAGAACAATGATAATGGAAGATTTATCACAAATAAAAAAAATGCAACAACAAATAAATCAATCGGAAAAACTGGCTGTTATAGGTCAACTTGCCGCCGGTATTGCTCACGAAATCGGTAATCCGCTTACGTCAATCTCCTCGATGGTTCAGGTTATGCAACGTAAAATTAAAGAAAAAAACATCTCCGAACAGCTTGATATTATTAAGGGAAACATTAATCGTATTTCAAAAATAGTACGTGAATTAGTCGATTTTTCCCGACCCGCAACGGAAGATAAGGAATTACTTCAGATAAACGATATTGTTAAAACAGCCGTGGGAATTGTTAAATACGATAAACGAGTAAAAAACGTAGAGTTTAAAACAGAATTTGCGGAAAATTTACCTCACATTATTGCTGTGCCGGATAGATTGTTGCAAGTTTTTGTAAATATTCTTATAAATGCTTTAGATGCAATTGACGGAAACGGAAAAATTGAAGTGCAAACATATAAAGAAGATTTATATGTTTGTACGGATATTAAAGATAACGGTTGCGGAATGACGGAAGAAATTCAAAATAAAATTTTCAATCCTTTCTTTACAACCAAAGAAGTAGGTAAAGGAACCGGCTTGGGGTTATCTGTCAGCTATGGAATAATAAAGAAACTAAAAGGAAAAATTTGCGTAAGCAGCGAGCCGAACGAAGGAACGCTTTTTACCGTTAAACTATTGTTATAAAACAGAGAACAAAATATGAGTACATCAATTTTAATTGTTGATGATGAAAAAACAATAAGAGATTCCATTCGTATTATACTTGACGACGAAGGTTATATAACCGAAACATCGGGTGACGGAATTGATGCTTTGGAAAAAATAAAAAAAAATAATTATGATATCGTAATTACCGATATTAAAATGCCCGGTATGGATGGTATTGAATTGATGAAACAAGCAGGAGAAATAAGTCCGGAGACTTTTTTTATTGTAATGACTGCTTTTGCTTCCGTAAAAACAGCTATCGATTCAATTCATGAAGGGGCTTACGATTATTTAATTAAACCGATTGAATTTGACGAATTGATTTTCCGTTTAAAAAAATTGGCAAAGTATAAAAAATTGTCGTTGGAAAATAAGAGTTTAAAACAACAACTCTTTTCCGAAACGGGATTTCAAAATATTATAGGTAAAAGTTCCGCAATAAAAAAAGTTTTTCAAATAGTATCTCAAGTTGCACAAACAAACAGCAACGTGCTTATTACCGGCAAAAGCGGAACCGGTAAAGAACTTGTAGCAAAAGCAATTCATTTTAACAGCAACAGAAAAGACAAAATTTTTCTTCCGGTTAATTGCGGTGCTATTTCTGAAAATTTAATTGAAAGTGAATTGTTCGGGCATAAAAAAGGTGCTTTTACCGGGGCGGTGGAAGAAAAAGCCGGTTATTTTAAAGTTGCCGACGGCGGAACTCTGTTTTTAGATGAAATAGGCGATTTGCCTTTGAACATGCAAGTTAAATTGTTGCGAGTGCTTGAAGATAAAAAATTTATTCCCGTTGGAAGTTCAAAACCCGTATCAACAAACGTTCGCATTATTGCCGCAACAAATCAAAATTTATATAAAAAAATGGAAGCCGGCGAATTCAGAGAAGATTTGTATTATCGGTTAAATGTAATAGAAATTAAACTGCCTTCGTTAAATGAAAGGGTTGAAGATATTCCTCTGTTGGTAAATTATTTTGTTGAAAAATATTGTAACGAAATGGGTAAAAAAATATTACGAGTTGATAATAACGCAATGAAGATGTTAATAAATCATACATGGCGCGGCGGAATTAGAGAATTGGAGAACATAATTGAACGTTCCGTAATATTTGCCGATAATGATATTATTAAAGCTGAAAATTTATCGGATTATATTAAAAACGACAGTAACAATTACGGATATTCCGTTTCGTTAAAAGAAGCGGTTAAAAATTTTGAACGCGAATATATTATTAATGTAATTAAAAATAAAAATTATAATAAAGAAGAAACGGCAAAAGCTTTGGGAATAGGGCTTTCGTCCCTATACAGAAAAATGGAAGAATTAAATATACCCACAAAATTTAATGAAAAAGATTTATAACAGATATTTGTTGAAGGAAACCAAATGGAAAAGAATAATGCGTTAATTAATAAATTGAAAAAATTTATTAATGATAAAAAAACTTTAGAAAATGTATTAAAAGTATGTGAATCGGAATTTGATACGGCTATTGTGAAATATTTTATTCCGTTTAAAAATTATTTTTTTTCAAAAACAAAATACAATAATGATGAAAATATTGTAAAATATTCGGATTCTATTTTAGATGTTATCGGATATACGTCCGAACAAATCGAAGAACTTCCGAATAATTTAAATTCAATAATTCATGAAGATGACAGATTGCGCGTGGAAATAGGATTGAAAAAATTTTTCGACAATCCGGAGAAAACAAATTTTTCTATTTCGTACAGAGTGATAAAAAACGATGATACATTGGTTTATATTCACGAAACATTAAATGTAATTCGCAACAGAAAAGGCAAAGTTATCGAATCGGCATCCGTCTTTTTTAATATATCGGAAATTGAAAAAGGGAAGAAAAAAATTGAAGAATTCAGCAATCAAATGATAAACGTAAATAAAATTAAAGATAAATTTATTTCTATTGTTTCTCACGATTTGAAATCGCCCTATACAACCCTTTTGGGATTTTCGGAAATTTTAATGAATGACAGTTCTTTACCCGAAAATGAAAAAGACGAATACCTTTCCTACATTTACAACAGTTCTAAACACCAACTAAATTATATTGAGCATTTACTTGATTGGTCGCGACTTAGAACGGGACGAACAGTTATTGAAGAGCAGAGGTTGAATTTAAAAAACATCATTTCGTCCGTTGTTTCAAAATTTACCGGAATAGCAGTACGCAAAAACATAGAGATTTCACAAAATATTCAAAGCGATATTTTTGTAAACAGCGACGAAAAGCAATTAGGGAAAGCCGTTTCGGCCTTACTTAAAAATGCAATCAATTTTTCGCACCGGGAATCTACAATTTTTATTTACGGAAACCGTTTTAAAAACGGAATGGTTGAAATAATTGTAAAAGATAAAGGGATTGGTATTCCTGAAAACGAACAGGAAAAAATATTTAAATTAGATCAAAAACATTCCAGAGAAGGAACAGAAGGCGAACAAGGAAGCGGAATGGGATTGATTTTGGTAAAGGAAATAATGAATAAATTACATGGCGATGTTTGGTTTTATTCTAAAGAAGATGAAGGAAGCGAGTTCCATTTAACTGTTCCCGAAGCCAAAAACATTGTTCTGCTCGTTGATAATAATTATGAAAATTTGAAGAAACGAAGCAAATTAATTTCGGAAGTATTTCCCAATTATATTTTACTTAAAGGTGTAAATGCTTTTACCGCTTTGGAATATATTAATGACGAACTCCCTTCCATTATGATTATTAAAGAGGATTTGCCATTGATGAATGCAAAAGAATTTTTGAAAAAAGTTAGAAATAAAGATAAATATTTTTCTGTATCGGTTATTATTCTTGCAAATAAAGTTACAGATGAAATTAAAAACGAATATTCCTCTTTGGTGGTAGACGGAATATTTCCATACGATATAGAAAACGAAAAACTAATTAAAATAATTAAAACACACTTAAAATAATATGACGGAAAATTTTGAAAACAAAGATAAAGAAAACTGGTATCCCTTTTATACAAAACCCCGGCACGAGTTTAAAGCTCTTGAGCAAATAAAAGCTATGGGAATAAAAACGTTTCTTCCTACAATAACAATAGTAAAACAATGGAGCGATAGAAAAAAGAAAATAACGGAGCCGTTATTTAAAAGTTATATTTTTATAAAAGGAACGGAGCAAGAAAGGAATATGGCTTTAACTGCCGACGCCGTTGTTAAATCTATTTTTTTTAACGGTAAACCGGCCACCGTTAACGAAAAAGAGATGGAAGACTTAATGCAAGTCTTAAAATCTCCCGAAAAACTGAAAGTATTTAACGGTATTGCCAAAGGTGTAAAAATAAAAATTGAATCGGGACCTTTAAAAGGGGTTGAAGGATTTGTAGAAGCGATTAATAAAGAGGAAAGCAGATTATTGTTAGCTATAGAAATGCTTAACCGTACGGTAAGCGTGGTTATTCCGGAATCGATAAAAATTACAAGAATTAAATAGACGGAAAAAAGAATGAAACAGAAAAAATTGCAAGAATATAAAAACGGAGAAAATGCAACGCTTTTTTTGTTGCTAACTAAAATAGAAAAAAAAACCGCAAAGAACGGCAACGAATTTTTGAATTTGGAATTGCGAGATATTTCCTCAACAATTTCGGCAAAAATGTGGAACGGATTTGAGTCCTTTTATCCTGACGCTAAAGAAAATATGATTGTAAAAGTCGATTGCAAATTTGATGAGTATAACGGTACGCCGCAACTTATTATCAACAGAATACGTGCGGCTAAGGAAGCAGACAAAGTAACCTACGAAGATTTTCTTCCGCGCTCTCAAAGAAATTTTGAAGAAATGAAAGAAGAGTGGGAAAAAACTGTTGAAAGCATTAATAATTCCTTTCTTAAATTATTACTTCAAAAATTATTTGATGAAGAAACAAAAGAAAAATACTTTAATGTTCCCGCGGGCAAAGCATGGCATCATTCCTATTTGCACGGATTGCTTGAACACACGCTGGAGATAGTGAAAATTTGCGAAACCGTATGTAAGATTCGCTCCGAATTAAACAGAGATTTATTAATTACCGCCGCAATTATGCACGATTTCGGGAAAACGGAAGAATTAAATTATAAAACCAATTTTGATTATACCGATAAAGGGAAATTGATTGGTCATATTGTCATTGCCGCTATGCGCATTAACGAAAAAACAAACGAAATTCCGGATTTCCCGGAATCGCTTAAAGACCGGTTGATTCATTTGGTTCTTAGCCATCAAGGTAAATTAGAGCATGCTTCGCCCGTTATTCCGAAAATGCCGGAGGCGGTTGTGCTTTACCATGCAGACGAATTGAGTGCTAAATCGAATGCATATTTAAATGTTATTACAAAAGAAAAACAAAACGGTGGCAACTGGACAAGTTTTGTTCGTTTGGCCGAAACCTCATTATACATTCCTCCGGAAGATGAAACCGATACCCCGAAAGAAACATTTTTTGATTAAATTTAGAGTAAGAAATTTTTTATTAATAAAAAAAAGAAGCTGTGATTAATACAAGTAAAATTATTGTTGTGGGAGATAAAATATTAGTCCATCCTATTGAAGGAACAAAACGTTCGCAAGGGGGGCTCTATCTTCCGCCGAATGTTGTGGAAAAGGAAAAAGTTCAAAGCGGATTTGTTTTAAAAGTCGGTCCCGGGTATCCTGTAGCTCCACCCGAAGACGACGAAGTTTGGAAGAACAGCCGAACTACAAAATATATTCCGTTAGAGGCCGTTGAAGGAGATCAAGTGTTGTTTCTTAAAAAAGACGCAATTGAAATAGAGTTGGACGGTGAAAAATTAATTGTTATTCCGCAATCCGCAATACTTTTGTTGGTAAGGGATAATGAAATTATAGATATTTAACAACAGAAATACGAGGGCGAAAGCAAAGAATGGATAATAGTTTTGATAAATTTTTAAATGAATATTACAATTTTATTATAAAGTTAAACAAAGAAGCAAATCTCAAAGCTTTCCAAGCGTCTATTAGCGGTTCCGAAAAAGATTACAAAGATTCGGCGGAATTACAATTAAAAATAGGATTGTTTTATTCCGATAAAGAAAAATTTGAACAATTAAAAGAAATAAAAAAATCCGGTAAAATTACGGAAAGTGTTAAACGCAGAGAATTGGAATTGATTTACAATGCTTTTGCAGAAAATCAATTTGATGATAAATTACACAAGGAAATTATAAAGCTCTCAAACAAAATTGAAGAAAAATTTGCCACCTTTAGAGTAAATGTAAACGGGAAAGGATTAACCGATAACGAGATTGACGAAATATTGGAGAACTCCGTTAATCACAAAGAATTAAAAACTGTTTGGGAAAAGAGTAAAACAATAGGAGAAACGGTAGCCGACGATGTAATCGAATTGGTTAAGTTAAGAAATAAAGGTGCTCGTAGTTTGGGGTTTAAAAACTATCATCAAATGTCTCTTACCCTTAATGAACAAAATACGGAAGAACTCGATAAACTTTTTGACAACCTGGACGAAAAGATAAAAAGTTCTTTTGTAAAACTGAAAGAAGAAATAGATAATTATCTTGCGGAAAAATTTAATATTACCCCGAACAAATTAATGCCGTGGCATTATGAAGATAAATTCTTTCAGCAAGGACCTAAAATATATAACGTTAATACCGATACTTATTTTAAGCAAAAAGATATTGTGGAATTAACAAGAAATTATTTTAACGGTATAAATCTTAACATAGATGACTTGTTGATTAATAGTGACCTTTATGAGAAAGCGGGTAAATATCAACATGCATATTGTGTTGATATTGACAGAGAGGGCGATATACGAGTGCTTTGCAACATTAAGCCCAATCAAAAATGGGCGGGAACTATGCTTCACGAATTCGGTCATGCCGTTTACGATAAATATATTGCCCGATGGTTGCCTTGGGAGTTGCGCAGGTATGGTCATATTTTTACAACCGAAGCAGTGGCAATGTTATTCGGAAGATTTGTTCACCATTCGGATTGGCTACATGAAATAGCCGGGGTTTCGAAAGAAGAAGCAGAGAATATTTCCGATAAAAACTTTAAAGCTTTAAGAAGCGAGCAACTTATTTTTACCCGTTGGGTGCAAGTAATGTATCGTTTTGAAAAAGCGATGTATGAAAATCCCGAACAAAATTTAAACGAACTTTGGTGGCAACTGGTTGAAAAATATCAACTGCTAAAAAAACCCGAAGGACGAAACAAACCGGACTGGGCTTCTAAAATACATGTTGCTCTTTATCCGGCTTACTATCATAATTATATGCTTGGTGAATTGTTGGCTTCGCAGTTACATCATTATATAACAACAAAAGTTCTTAAACGAAACAAAGATAAGTGTGATAGTTTTATAAACGAAAAAGAGGTGGGAGAATATTTAAAGAACTTGTTCTTTTCATACGGAGCATTGTATCCGTGGAATGCTTTAATAGAAAAAGCCACGGGTGAAAAGCTTAATCCGGATTATTATGTGGAGCAGTTCGCTTAAATTTATTTAATATCAAAATTGTAATCGTATAAATCAATCCTAAAATAATAATTAAAAATTTACTTGAAGCAAATATAAACGCAGCAATTGAAAAGCCCTCGCAATTTGAACCGAAAAGCAAACGAAGCAAAAAATAGTTTTCAAAAGCATCAAATATACCGGCAAGCAATTGCAATAGTGCAATATAAATTCCGGTTTTAAAAACGCCCTGAGAGTAGCTTAACATGTTTTGCGAAACTTTTTTTAAAACAAGAAAAAGAAATGTTGAATAGAGAATCAGAAAAAGATAATCCATTCCTAAACTTAAGACGGCATACAATTTCGCCTTTGTGTTCCAAGAGTTTAATATAGCTTCCGTCTGTGTAAAACTTCCGGCTAGTTCAAAAGAAACAATTCCGTTTGGGGCTTGTGATGTTTGCAAATTAAGATCTATACGGGCTAAAACAAAAAGCATAATTGCCGTGGCAATTCCCAGTATTAAAAGTATTCGTGTTTCATTTTCTTTTGTGTTAATCATTTAAAAATTCTTTGATTTTTTTATTTACAAAATCCGGATTTTCAACAGGACTCATATGCCCAGAGTTTGGTACCGTCTCAAATTTTGAATTAGGAATTATATTTGCTAATTCTTTCATTAAAGTCGGGGGTGTCATTTCATCGTGTTCGCCCGCAAGTAATAAAGCCGGTATTTTTAATTCGGGCAAAAATTTTGTTGAATCGGTACGGCTTAACATTGCAATTAATGCTCCCTTAACACCTATCGGATTATAAGTGGTTGAACGGGTTTTTATTTTGTTGAATATATCGGGGCTGTTTGATTGAAATGCTTTACCGAAACATGCCGCAACAAATTCGTTTGTAAAAGCGGCTAACCCCTCTGTATTAATTTGTTTTATTTTATTTGCACGTACAAGTTTAATTTCGTCGGAATCCGCTTGAGATTTTGTATCGCAAAAAATAACGGATTTAAATATTCGTTGTTCTCTTTCCATGGCTCTAAAAGAGATATATCCTCCCATTGAAAGCCCGCATAATACAGGGTTTGATAATTCCATTACATTAATTATTTCGAACAAATCGTCAACATACTGTTCCATTGTATATTGCCCGTCGCCTACGGCGGAGTTTCCGAGTCCGCGAACATCGTATGCAATGCAATAATAATCGTTTTTAAAATAATTTATCTGATTATTCCACATGGTATGATCATAAGGAAATCCGTGTACAAAAATTATTGCTTGTTTTGTTTTATCTCCTTCGGTAAAAACGGTTAACTCATTGATTTTCAGTTTCATAACATCCTTAAAATATTAATTATAATCGTAAAATTATTTATTGAACAATTAAATAAAAAGCAAGAGGAAATGTATAACAAATTTAAATGACATTGTTTTTTTTATTAAGGTTGGAATTTATATGCGAATAAATTATGTTTCCGATAAAACATGGAGAAATTATGAAAACAATTATTGAGCCGTTTCGCATAAAATCAGTTGAGCCAATTAAATTTACCACAAGAGAAGAACGCAAAAAAATTCTTGTTGAATCGGGGTATAATCCGTTTTTAATAAAAGCCGAGAATGTAATTATAGATTTGCTTACCGATAGCGGAACTTCGGCAATGAGCGCAAAACAATGGGCCGGAATTATGGACGGAGACGAATCCTATGCCGGTTCGCGGAGTTTTTACCGGTTTGAGAATATGGTGCGAAAAATTACCGGAGATAAATTTATTATTCCGACTCATCAAGGGCGTGCGGCCGAAAAAATTCTTTTTTCCGTTATCGGAGGAGAAGGTAAATATATTCCCAACAATACTCATTTTGATACTACGCGCGCAAATGTTGAATTCAGTGGGGCCGAAGCCGTTGATTTGCTTGTGGAGGTTGGAAAGCATCCTGAAATAAAAGCGGATTTTAAAGGCAATATGGATATAGAAGCTCTTGATAGGTTTATTAACGAAAAAGGTGTCGAAAGCATTCCTTTGGTTATGCTGACCATTACAAACAATTCCGGTGGCGGGCAACCCGTTTCGATGCAAAACATTCGCGAAACCAGCGAAGTATGCAACAAATACGGCATTCCGCTTTTTATTGATGCATGTCGCTTTGCGGAAAACGCATACTTTATTAAAATGAGAGAAAAAGGATACGCAAATAAAACAATACTGGAAATTTCCCAAGAGATTTTTTCTTACGCAGACGGGGCAACAATGAGTGCCAAAAAGGATGCCCTTGTAAATATAGGCGGATTTTTATCTATGAATAATGAAGAGCTTGCAATGAAGTGCAGAAATCTTTTAATTGTTACCGAAGGATTTCCTACATACGGCGGGCTTGCGGGCAGAGACCTTGAAGCCGTTGCACAAGGGCTGGAGGAAGTTCTTGACGAAGACTATCTTCACTACAGAATTAAAAGCACCGAATATCTCGGTAACAAAATGACCGATGCGGGAATTCCGATAATTGAACCACCGGGCGGACATGCAATTTATTTAGATGCAAAAAGATTTGTACCCAATATTCCGCCGGAACAATTCCCCGGACAAGCAATTGTCTGCGAACTATATACCGTCGGGGGAATCAGAGCCGTTGAAATAGGAAGCGTTATGTTCGGTAAATACGACGAAAACGGCAAACACATTGCTCCGCCGATGGAATTAGTTCGTTTTGCCATTCCACGCCGTGTTTATACACAAAGCCATATAGATTACGTTGCCGAGGTGGTAATTGAGGTTTTTAAAAACAGAGACAAACTAAAAGGGTTAGAGTTTACTTACGAGGCTCCGATGTTAAGGCACTTTACGGCTAAATTTAAACATGTTGAGTGATGTGTAATATCTGAAAACGCAGAGATATGTGTTTGTCATTTTACAAATTCGGAAATTATAATTGCCGCCGCCGTGGCAACGTTTAGCGATTCCGCATTGCCGAATTTCGGGATAGTAATTTTTGTATCGGCAATTTCGATAAGTTTTTCTGTTGGCCCTTTTGCCTCGTTACTAAAAACCAATACCGATGCCTCGTTCTTTTCAAAAGTGTAAAGATTTTTTCCGTTCATATCCGCACAAATAATTTTTTTCCCGTACTGTTTAAGAGCGCTTAATGTGCCGTATATATTTTCCGAAACGTGAATATGAATATGAAAAAGGGAACCCATTGTTGAGCGTACGACTTTAGGGTTGTATATATCCACGGAATTGCTGCTGATGATAACTTCTTTTATCCCGAACCAATCACATGTGCGGATTATAGTTCCAACATTTCCAGGGTCTGAAACATTTTCCAAAGCAACAATCGTTCCCTTATATGTTTCGTCAATATAGCGTTGTAACGGAATTTCCACAACGGCTAAAATTCCCTGTGGAGTTTGTGTATCGGCAAGCCAAGCAAAATCATTGTCGCTTATGGTTTGAATAATTGTGAAATGTTTATATGTATTTAAAATATCAGAGTGGGTTTTTGAAAAACTTTCCGAAGCGATAATTAATTCACAATAAAAATCACTTTTTATTACTTCGTTAACGAGTTTTACTCCTTCAACAATAAACTTTTGTTCAAGTTTACGATACTTGGCTTTATTTAACGAGGAATAATACTTTAATTCCCGCTTGGTAAGCATTAATTTTTATTCTCCGCTTTTTGTTTCCCCTTAATTTTTTTTGTAACGGTTTTTATTTTTTTTGGAAAAATATCGGCAATGGTTTCGTCTTCTATTTTTTCAAGTTCTTTTTTATACCGTTCAATTTTTTCTTTAAAGGATTTTTCAAGTGTTATCAATTGCGAAACGTTTGCGGAGCGTTTTTCTTTTTCCAATTCGGCTTTTGCAATTTCATCGTTTAATTTATTTAATGCGGATTTTAATTTATCTGTTTTTTCCGTAAGCGAAGTACGGATTTTTTCGTTTTCTTCTATCTCTTTAATCAGATCTCTTTTTCTTTTGGAGTAATCGGAATAAGCCGCCGAGCTTTTTTCCAACAAAGTAGTAAGTTCGTAGGTTACATTTTCTCGTTTTTTTATTAAATCTTTTACTTCACCCTTGTATTTTTCAGCGGTGTTCTTTTCTTTGCTTGCGGTTTCTTTTAACAGAAGGATTTTTTCGTGGATGTTTTTTTGCTCGTTTCGTAAATCTTCCAATTTTCTTTCCGCATTTTCTTTCTCTTTGTGCAACATTCTTACCATGCCGGTATACTCGGTAAGCTGTGTGTTGCGTTCAAGAAAAAGTTTCTCTTTTTTATTAAACTCACGTTCCCGTTCAATAATAAGTTGTTTAATGGTATTTAGCTTTGCTTTTGCTTCGTTTATCTCTTCGGCAAATTTTTGAGTTGTTTCCACAAAACTGCTTTCAACCTTTAAAATGTTTTTTTCAATTTTGTATTTTTTTTCTTCCAACTCAAGCAATTCGTTTTCGGCGTCTTTTATGTTTTTTTCTGTTTCGGCTTCTTTTTCTTTTTTATGTATTATCTCTTTTTCAATTTCTTCGGTTATGTTTTTTTTCTTTTCAATTCCCGTTTCTACTTCCCGTTTTTCTTTAACCAAAATTTCTATTTCATTTTTCAGTTCTTCTATTCTTTCGTTTTTCTCTTTTAATTCAAATTTAATGTTTTCAAGTTCGTTGCGCTTTTGAGAAATTTCTTCGACATATTCGTTTTTTCGTTTTTCATATTCTTTAAAACGCTTTTCTTCTTTGTTAAGTTCACCTATTAAATCGGCAATATTTCCCTGTAAACTGCGGCGTATCTCTTCATCTTTTTTCAATTCCTTTTCAACGGAAGAATGTTCTTCTTTTATTTCGGCAATTTTTGCTTCCAATTCCGTTATCTCTTTTTCCAGATGATTCTTTTTTTCTTCCAGCAACTCAAGCGATTTATTAAGATTTTCGGCGTCATATTCCGCCTTGGTTTTTCTCTTTTCTTTCTGTTCAATTTCTTTTTCAAGTTTTAGAATAAGAGATTTATCTTCGGTAATGGTTTTTTTCAATTCTTCCGACGTTAATCTTAAATCGCCAACTATTTTTTCGTTTCTCGAAATTTCACTCAACAATCTGTCGGCATTATTATTCAGTTCCTTCAAACTGTTTTCAACTTTTAATAGTTCCTCTTTTTTTTGGTCGAACTTTTGTTGAAGTTCGTTAATGTCCGATTCTTTTTTTTCTCTTTTTTGTACCAGAGCATTGTTTGTTTTTTCGATGGATTGAATATTTTCGAGCAACTGCTCTTTCTGTTGGGAAAGTTCTCCAATCTGTTTGTTTAATTCGAAGATTGTTTTTGATTTTTCAATTTTTTCTTTTTTTGTATTATTTAAAAAATCTTCTATTCGTTGTTCTTCCTTTGCAAGTTCGGAAAGTCGTTGAGTCATTTCAACAACCCGTTGTTCAAGGTCAGATGTGTCGCCTTGTTTTGTAAGAATTTTGTGAATTGTGTTTCTTAAATCTTCGTTTTCCTCTTTAAGCCTTTCCAATTCGGACGTTTCTTTTGGGTTAAATAATTTCATGCTAACCACTATAGTTTTTTTTACGCAAACTTATTAACAAAGATAAATAAAAACTATATAATTCAGAAACGAATAACTGCCGCAATTAATTTGAAGTATTTAAGAAAAACAGTAAAATTTGCACCTCTATCGGCAAAGAATAAAAAAACAACAGAGCGAGCGACGGGATTCGAACCCGCGACATTCAGCTTGGGAAGCTGACACTCTACCAACTGAGTTACGCTCGCATTTTTCTTCACAAAAATATATTAATTTAGGAAAATTTGAAAGCTACTTATTATTATGCTTGTTATCTTTACTTAACAATTAATTATTGTTAAGTAACAAAATTCCAGATTGTTTAGAGGAAAAAATGAAAAAAGTGCTTTTAATATTATCAATAATTTCAATCCTTATGTTTTCGTGCAAAAACAACGGGCACAAAGCTGAACGGACGCTTCCCTTTGAAAAGTTTTGTTTAATAGATACAATTTCGGCAAAAACTCTTTCCGTTGATTTTATTGAACTTTGTGATACATCAGGGCAAAATGAGAAGGCAAATAGAAAAATTATATTAGAACTGCCGGACGGCAGTTGCTTTGTAAACGCAAAAAAAGAGAGTGAAGCATTTGCATTAACTCCCAATACTAAAATTGTAATGCAAACTTTCAGTTACGATAAAGAGGGTAATTTTAATTTTAATGAAAAAGTTGAATTGAAGAAATTTCTGGAAAAATTTCAAAACCCTAACCCGTTTCCGTGGAAACATTCCCCATATCAAGTTACAATTATCAATAAAAAAATAACATCTTTACGAGAAATATATATTCCATAAAACGAGACTAAAATGAAAAAACGAATTATTCTAATTGCCTTTTTAATTACGTCGCTACTTTTTTCACAAGAGATTGTTTTTGAAAAAGATTATAATCAACTTCCGTTTGATTTAAGAATTACAAACTCCGGCATTTATTCCATTGCTTCTTTTGATGTTGAAAATAATGCGGTTACTTTTTCTTCCTTTACCAAAGAGGGAATTTTTAAATATGAAAAGAAAGGAACGGATTTTTCTTTTCTTAATAAAAAATCTTTTGCAAAACCTGTAATCGAAAACATTTTTTCCGCTTCGGAAATAAACGATAAAATTTTAATTCGCAAAAATTATTTTAACGGGTTTTCCGCAATGAGGGACAAAGGAGGGGAAATAAGCGGGAAGAACGGAGAAAATATAACCGTTGCGGTTCCAAACAGGAATAAATTAATTATCACCTCTAATATTGAAGGGATAAAGCGAAAAATCACTTTCAACTTTTCCGCAAATTTAGCTTGTGCGGATTTGATTGGAATTGATAAAAACGGAAATTTATTTATACTTGTGGAAAAATATCTTTCCGACATCCCCTTAAAAATTGAACGGAATGTATATACCGTGGCAAAAAACGGTGAATTGCTTTCCCGGCTTTTGTTACCAGATATTAAATACTTATACACACTTAAGGATTTGCAAATAGATTCCGACGGAAATCTTTATAATTTGTTAACCTACAACGATAAAGCGGTTATTGTTAAGTGGGGCAATCTTATCGCTAAAAATAATAGTGTAATTAAATATCCGGATAAATATTACAGAAACAAAATTGACTGTAATAATTATGTACCGACGGACGAAATAACCACAAAAGTTTCTAACAATATTAATTCAATCCAAACCGCCGTAAGCCGTACAGAAGCATTGCGTATTGGTGAGTCGTATGCTCTTCATCAATATCAATGTAAAACGGAAAATCTGGCCACTGTAGATACTAAAGCTCCCGATGGAGATATTGTAAGAACACCGTCGTGGTTGGTTGTCGGCTGGAATGCCCGTATTCCGTACAAGTGGGGCGGATTTAATACTGTTGCACAATTTGACGAAGGACTTGCAAGCGGAAAATTTGCCGGCGATATTAACACGGACGGAGTATCTTCGTATGCACGCGGTGTTGATTGTTCCGGTTTTGTAAGCCGTTGTTGGCAATTAAGTTACCATGCCTCAACACGTTATATGCCCGATATTACAACGCAATATTCTTCTTGGGATGATTTAAAACCGGGCGATGCCGTGCACAAAATAGGGCATGTACGCTTATTTGTGGGAAAAAACATTAATGGTTCCTTAAAAATTGTTGAGGCGGCAGGACGTAATTGGGATGTTTCCTATTGGTCGTATAAACTTTCCGCCTTAACGGCATATACTCCGAGGTACTATAATAAAATGGAAACCAATTATAATTCGCAAATACCTGAACTTATAAGTGCGGAATTAAAGAAAAATAAGATGGTATTATTAAAATGGAATTGTAATACAACAAATATTGCGGGATATCGTATCTATTTTTCCACAAACGGAAAAAGCTGGAATAAAATTTCTGATGAAACGGAATGCAAAACCACTTCCGCAGAAATTGCCTATTCCGGCGGTACGGCATATTATCGTGTTGCCGGGGTAAAAAATGATGCCCCTTATTTTTCCGAAAGTCATTGGTCTAATGTTTTGGGTGTTGCTGATTATTCTTCGCAGAAAACGGCTCTGATTGTTGACGGATTTGAACGTGAAAGCGGAAGTTGGCGGGCAGAGGGTAATCCGTTTGCGGTAAAATACGGGAATGCACTTAAACGGTTATCGCAAAATTTTATTTCCGTTAAAAATTCCGAAATAATTAATGGAACATTTAATCTTACTGATTTTGATTTTGTTTTTTGGATACTCGGAGACGAAAGTACCGTTGACGAAACTTTTTCTGCTACAGAACAAACATTGGTAAAAAATTATTTGGCAGACGGCGGAAACCTTTTTGTTTCGGGGAGCGAAATCGGTTGGGACCTTGACCATAAAGGGAATGCTGCCGATAAAGAGTTTTACAACAAATATCTTAAGGCAAAATATATTTCGGACGATGCCTCGTTCCCTTCCGTTGCAAAAGGAGTAAACGGTACGGCTTTGGAAGGATGTAACTTAAACTTCGGGCAAACTTATGAAGAAGATTATCCCGATGAAATTGGAGTGCAAAACGGAAGCACGCTTTGTATGAAATATCTGAATGGAAAAGGAGCCGGCGTGCAGTTTATCGGCAATTTTGAAAATTCGGAAAAATACGGCGGATTAATTTATTTGGCTTTCCCCCTTGAAACAACCGCTGATGATACGGATTTTAATCAGGTGATAAAAAAGAGTGTGGCTTATTACAATTCCAAACCGGTTGCCGTAAATGAAAAATCAATATCGTTATTAACTTTTACACTTAATCAAAATTATCCGAATCCTTTTAATCCTTCAACCACTATAGAGTATTCTATTCCTAAAGTAACTAATGTTAGGGTAACCGTATATGACATTCTCGGAAAAGAGGTGGCAATATTGGTTAATAAACGGCAAACTTGCGGTAATTATAAAATTCAATTTAATGCTTCAAATTTACCCACGGGAATTTATTTATATAAAATTACAGCCGGCGATTTTGTTGATATAAAAAAGATGTTATTGGTTAAGTAGTATGTTGGCAACTCTGCGAAGTTGTGAAATAATTTGTATTTTAAAATAAGATAAGATTGTGCTGATTCCGGATATATTAAATACAAAATAACCGAAATTTTACGGTATATATCTAACAATGAGTATGTTGTAGGGCAAATAAAGTAACTTTGAAAACGAATAAGGGAAACTAAATAATATTGGCAAAAAAGAACGGAAATAAAACAGATGAACCTTTGGAAATATTAAAAAAGTTATTGAACGATGAAATAAAATCGAGAACGAGAATTAATTTGGTTTAAGGAAAATCTTTAATGGAGATGCTCGAAAATTCCATCAAGAAATATCATAACAAGATATTAACCGCCGCGGAAGTTATCGAAGAGCTTATCAAACTAAGTAAGGAAATTAAAAACATAGATAAAGAACCGCATGAAATGGGCTTGTCCGGTTACGAATATGCGTTTTACTCAGCAATAGCTAATAATGAAAGCACTCGTGAAGTTATGCAAAAGGAGAAATTGCGGGAATTAGCAGTCGTTCTTTACGAGCGCGTGAAACAGAACGCCTCGATTGATTGGACGATAAAGGAGAGCGTTAAAGCGAAATTAAAGGTAATAGTCAAAAGAACATTGAGACAATACGGTTATCCGCCAGATATGCAAAAGCTTGCAACAGACACCGTGCTTCAACAAGCTGAATTAATAGCAAATGAATTGACGAATGAAGAAGCCGACACATAAAGCCATACACATTGCCAAGTTGCCCGAAAAGACCACCATACGCCCAAAACTTGTCAAAGAGTATGCCTTTGCCAACACTTAAAGAGGTGCTAAAAAAAATTGAAAGAAATTAAAGGAATGAGCAAACATAGAGCACAACAAATACTATACGTAATGCTGGTAAAAAAGCAAATAATGGATATAATAAATAAACAGCATAACGGTTTGAAAATGTGTAGTGTGGAAAACCCGCACTGCTTATGGCCTATATGTTTTGGCAAGTAAAAGAGAAATACTACATATTAAAACAGGGTATTTAAAATGAAGAAAATATTAGTAATAAACGGACATCCGGACAGAGAAAGTTTTTGCTTTGAATTGGCAAAACAATATAAAAAGGGAGCAGATTTTGCGGGAGCAGATTGTAAAATAATAAATTTGATAGATTTAGAGTTCTCACCGATATTAAAATATGGTTATAGAAAAAAAACAAAACTGGAAACAGATTTGATAAATGTTCAAAAT